>DATJEI010000055.1:0-21146 GCA_035496735.1 Bryobacteraceae bacterium
TCGAAGGTCCGCGCCGCCGCGAATATCCCATGCCGCCCCTGCGCAGCACCGAGTTCATCGATCATATGTCGGAAGCCGCGCGGCGCTTGGGCTGGCACCCGTTTCATCCGCCCGCGGCGATCAATACCCAGCCGCGCGACCGCCGTCCCGGCTGCGCCTATCACGGATATTGCAACGCCGGCGGGTGCCACGTCGGCGCCAAAGGCTCCACCGCCGTCACCACCATTCCGGCGGCGCTCGCCACCAAGAGCCTGAAGATCTTCGATCGAGCGCATGTGACGCGCATCGCCGCCGATTCCAATGGCCGCGTTACGGGCGTCAGCTATCTGCGAAACCGCGAAGAGTTTTTCCTGCCCGCCAAGGCGGTCCTGCTGGGCGGATACACTTACGAAAACTCACGTCTTCTGCTGCTTTCGAAATCGGGAGCCTATGGCAACGGGCTGGCGAACAATCACGGCCAGGTGGGCAGGCATTTTTTCGCGCATTATCAGACCAGCGTGACCGGTCTTTTTCCTTTCGACGTGAACATCTGGTACGGCCTGCCGGCGCAAGGGATCACGGTGGACGATTTCGCCGACGACGCGTATGACCACGCCGGTCTCGGCTTCGTCGGCGGGACCAGCTTGCATGTGCGCACCGAGCGCCACCCGATTGAAGCGGCGTCTATGGACACTTACGGTAAGGCTCCCGCTTGGGGCGCGGAATGGAAGAAGTTTATCCACGAAAGTGCAGCCCGCGTGGCGATGACTTATCTTCAGACGTCGACGTTTCCATATGAGAACTGTTACCTGGACCTGGATCCCACGGTGACGGATCCGCTCGGAGATCCGGTATGCCGCATTACAACCGGCGGCGCGAAGCACAACGAATATCTCGCGACGCGCTATGCCCAGACGAAAATGGAGCAGTGGTTTCGCGCAGCGGGCGCCGCCGCCGTACAGCCCGCGGAGATCGGCGTCCCGGCGCTGAGCACGCACGCCTACGGCGGTACGCGCATGGGCGACAATCCGGAAACCAGCGTAGTCGACCGCTGGGGTTTCGCGCACGAAGCGCCTAACCTGGGCATTCTCGGCGCTTCGGTAATGGGGACTAGCGGCGCCCGCAATCCTACGCTGACGGCGCAGGCCCTGGCGTGGCGATCCGCGGATTACCTGGTCAAGAATTGGAAAAGAATCGCAGGTTAAGAGCGATTAAGTGATGTGCGCCCCTTGCGTGTCCACATAAACACTGTAAAGCGACTGGCTGGCGGCCATGAAAAGACGGTTGCGCTTGGTACCGCCGAAGCAGACGTTGGCGCAATTCTCCGGGAGTCGGATCATGCCGATGAGCTCCGCGTTGGGTGTAAGCACTTGCACGCCGGGGAGTGCGCCCGCCCATAGGTTGCCGTCGGTATCGCAGCGCATGCCGTCGGCCGCAGTGGGCGCTCCCGTTACTGGAACATTCAGTTGCGCGAAGCGCTTGACGTTGCGCAGCGCCTTGCCATCCAGGTCGTAGACCCAGACTTGGCGGGCGGCGCCGGTGTCGGCGACATACAGCTTCTTATAATCCGGCGAGAAGCAAATGCCATTCGGTTGATCCGGCTGATCCGCGACTTTATCCATCTGTCCTGTTTTCGTATCGACGCGATAAACCGCTGGCTTGAGTTCCGACTGCGCCTTGAAGCCTTCATAGTTTCCCAGAATCCCGTACATGGGGTCAGTAAACCAGATCGTGCCATCTGGATGCACCACGATATCGTTGGGCGAATTCAGCCGCTTGCCCTCGAATTTATCGGCGATCACGGTTACGGCCCCGGAATATTCGTAGCGCGCGACGCGGCGTCCGCCATGCTCGCAGGAAAGCTGGCGGCCCTCAAAATCGAAGGTGTTGCCGTTGCTATATCCAGAGGGACTGCGGAACACGCTGACGCTATTGTCCTCTTCCCGCCAGCGCATTTGCACGTTATTCGGAATGTCGCTCCACACCAGGTAGCGGCCTACGCCATTCCATGCGGGCCCTTCCGACCAAAACGTTCCGGTATAGTGCCTCTTGATAACCGTATTGCCGACGATGTAACGTTGAAACCGTTTATCCAGCGCAATGATGTCGGGATCGGGATATTGCACCGGCGGACCGCCCGCATAGTTGCGCGCTGCGGGAACCGGGGATACCGCTTGCGATTGCGCGCGCACAGCGGCGGGAATCAGCGCAGCGCTGCTCAGTGCGGCGGCCAGAAACGAACGGCGGTCAGTGAAAGAGGGCATACCCGTTAGATATACCGCACGCGTGCCTCGGTCGCAAATGGCCGCTGGTGGCCGCGGGTGGCTTGGACCGGGGTGGCGCGATCCTAGGCGGGGCCGCCGGGCTTCCAATCGCGGGAGGTACCGCTACGAGCAAGAAAATCATTAAGCCGCGCATGCGCGTTCATCACTTCATTGCGGGCAGCCGCCAAGGCGCGCGCGGCACTTTGAATCCGTTGGCTGCCGTCCGGATGAGGTAATCCGCTGGGAATTTCGCGCATAATCGCGATTAATGCTTCAGACGCGGCATGGGCCCGCGCCGTGGACGCCACGATCTCCCGGTGCAGCGCCGAGCGAATTTGCCGATCCGTCCTGGGCTCCCCAAAATCGATGCCAGGTTTGCGGGAGCAAGCTTCACAAACCGGATTGCCATCGATGGCTAGCTCAGCTTCTGATTCACAAAATACGCAGATTGTCACGGTGATTTAATCGCGGGCCAAGTTTATTTGTACTGTTGGAGGCGTTGAATGTCAACACTTATTTGATTTTATGCGCCCTAATTGAAATGCATTTCGTGCATTTTGGCTCTCGCGAGGCGATGCGCGATCCGCGCCTCCGGTTGATTGCCAGGCGGGCCCCTGAGGATACACTCGGGGCCGGGTTTCGACCTGCGGTTTCGCCGATCCTGTAGAGTAGTAATATGAAGGCTCGCGTATACGTTTCCTTCAAGCCCACCGTGCTCGATCCGCAAGGTCAGACCATTCGCGGCGCGCTCAACAGCTTGGGACATTCCAGCATCGCTGCCGTGCGGCAAGGAAAATTCTTTGACATCGAAATCGCTCCGGGCGCCGCGCGTGAGCAGGTGCAGCGGGAGATGGATCAAGTGGCCCGCGACGTGCTAGCCAATCCGGTGATCGAGGATTATCGCGTCGAGTTTCTGGACTGAACGGATTTCACCAAATATGTGCGGCATCGTAGGCTACATCGGCCCCCGGGAAGCAGTACCGATCATAATTGACGGCTTGAAGCGCTTGGAGTATCGCGGCTACGATTCCGCCGGCCTAGCGGTGCTGGAGAGCGGCTGTCTGGCGGTGCGGCGCGCCTCCGGCAAACTGCGTAATCTGGAGGAAGTGCTGAAGCTAAATCCGGTGGAAGGCCACTTCGGCATCGGCCATACGCGCTGGGCGACGCATGGCCGTCCTACTGAAGAAAATGCGCATCCGCATCGCGATTGCCACGGCGACATCGTGGTGGTGCACAATGGCATCGTCGAAAATTACCTGACGCTGAAGGCCCAGTTGGTCAAGGAAGGCCATACCTTCGTCACCGAAACCGACACAGAGGTGATCGCGCACCTGGTCGAAAAGTACTACGACGGCAATCTCGAAAACGCAGTACGTGATGCGGTACGTCAGTTGACCGGTGTATTCGCCCTCAGCGTAATCTCGCGCAAGGATCCCAACAAGATCGTGGCCGCGCGCTCCGGACCTCCGGTGGTGATCGGCTTGGGAGACAGCGAATATTTCGTAGCCTCCGACGTGCCCGCCATCCTGAGCCACACCCGCGACATGATTTTCCTGGCGGATGGCGATATGGCCGTGCTGACCAAGGACGGCGTCCATCTTACGGATTTTAATGGCCGCCCTGTGAAGCGCCCGCCTTCGCACATTCTGTGGGACCCCATCATGGCCGAAAAGGGCGGCTACAAGCACTTCATGCTCAAAGAAATCTTTGAGCAGCCGCGGGCTGTGCGCGACACCACGCTCGGCCGTGTGGGCCAGGAATCCGGACGCATCTTTTTGGACGAGATGGAGATTTCCGAAAAAGATTTCAAGGCATTCAGCCAAGTGCGCATCGTGGCCTGCGGCACCAGCTGGCACGCCGCGCTGGCCGGCAAGTTTATGATCGAGCGCCTGGCGCGCGTCCGCGTGGAGGTGGATTATGGCAGCGAGTTTCGCTACCGCGATCCTCTCGTCGGGCCCGATACACTGACCATCGTGATTTCGCAGTCCGGCGAAACCGCTGACACGCGTGCCGCCCTGCATGAAGCCATGCGCAAACGTTCGAAGACGCTGGCCATTTGCAACGTGGTCGGGTCGGCCATCACGCGCGAGGCGTCCGGCACGCTGATTACGCACGCCGGGCCGGAGATCGGCGTGGCCTCCACCAAAGCGTTTACCTGCCAGTTGACGGCGCTGTTTCTGATCGCCATGCACTTGGGCCAGGTGCGCGAAACGTTGGAGCCGGCGAAGTCCCTCAAACTGGTTGACCAGTTACTCAAGCTGCCGGCGGTGATTGAGGACGTGCTGCGGCGCGACGCGATTTACGAAGACCTGACCAAGGTTCTGTTCCGCTCCACGGATTTTCTGTACCTGGGGCGCGGCATTCATTTCCCCATCGCGCTCGAAGGGGCGCTCAAGCTGAAAGAAATTTCCTACATTCATGCGGAAGGCTATCCGGCCGGCGAGATGAAGCACGGCCCCAACGCGCTCATTGACGAGAACCTTCCGGTGGTGGTGCTGGCCACGCGCGACCCTGAAGACGAGCTGAGCCGCACGCTGTACGAGAAGACGCTCTCGAACCTGCAGGAAGTGAAAGCCCGCGAGGGCATCGTGGTGGCCGTGGCCTGCGAGGCCGATGTCGAGGAAGTGTCCAAGGTCGCGGATTACGTGATCCCGATCGGCGTGACCAATGAGTTGCTTCTGCCTATCCTCGAAGTGGTTCCGCTGCAGATGCTGGCGTATCACATCGCGGTGCGCCGCGGCTGCGACGTGGATCAGCCGCGCAACCTGGCCAAGAGCGTCACTGTCGAGTAGCTGCGTGGAGTGAGCTCCTTCCATCACACTCTGCATCTGGCGACGCGCGGCAAGGGCCTCTACCCGTTCACGCGCGAGGTCGCCCAGTGGGTGGCTTCGACCGGCGTTTCGAGCGGACTGCTGACCATCTTTGTGCAGCACACCTCGGCTTCACTGGTCGTGCAGGAAAACGCCGATCCCGACGTGGTCCGGGACTTGGCCGATTTCTTCGAGCGTCTCGCGCCGGAAGACGACCCGCGCTATCGGCACACTACCGAAGGGTCCGACGACATGCCCGCGCACATCCGCTCCGCGCTCACGCAGACCTCGCTTTCCATCCCCGTGATTGATGGACACATGGCCTTGGGAACATGGCAAGGCGTCTATCTGTTCGAGCACCGCTCCGCGCCATTCCGCCGCAGCGTAGTGCTGCATTTACTGTCGTGAGGCTCTCGCCACTGAGAGGCTACTGCACCATACGTCTGCGCGAACGCAAGATCGCGGGGACTTCCAGATCGTCAAACAGGTTGTCGGTTTCGGGAGGAGTTCCGTTCGGAGACATCGCGGCGGCAGCCATGGCCATCGGAGCGGGCTCCTCCTGAACCGGCTCGGGCGCCAGAGCCTCGACATGCGCCGGCTCGACCGGGTCCGGCTCGACCTCCTCCATCTGTTGCGTCTGGGCGCTCGTTACCGCAAATACCGGCGCGGGGGGCGCTGCGACGGCTTCGATCTTCGCGGCGGGCCGCTCGATCTGCGTCAGATTTTCCCGGGCGAAACCTGTGGCGATCACCGTGATCTTCACCTCATCCACCATTTCTTCATCGAGCACCACGCCGAAGTTTATCTGCACGTCATCGTTGCCGGCGGCCTCGCGCACCAGCGTGCAGGCTTGGTTGACTTCGTGCAGCCCCAGCCGGCTGGAGCCGGTAATGTTGAGCAACACGCCGCGGGCGCCGCGCAGTCCGCCGGATTCCATTAGCGGCGAGTGCAGAGCCTTCTGCGCCGCTGCGACGCAGCCATTCTCCCCGCGCGCCGTGGCGGTGCCCATCATGGCGTAGCCCATGCCCGTCATGATGCTGCGCACGTCTGAGAAATCGCGGTTCACCAAGCCGGGCGTGTTGATGATATCGCTGATCCCCTGCACCGCCTGCCGCAGAACATCGTCGGCGATGCGAAACGCATCCATGAAACTAGTGCCCTTGGGCGCCAGCTCCAGCAACTGATCGTTGGGAATGGTGATGACCGTATCCGCCACGCTCGCCAGCTCCGCCAAGCCCGCCTCGGCCTGCTTGCGACGCTTCGGCCCCTCGAAGCTGAAGGGAGTCGTGACGATGGCCACCGTCAACGCGCCTAGTTCCTTGGCGAGCGAGGCCACCACCGGAGCCGCGCCTGTTCCGGTGCCGCCGCCCATGCCCGCGGTGACAAACACCATGTCGGAGCCCTCCAATAAATCGATGATGCGCTCCGTGTCTTCGAGCGCGGCTTGGCGGCCCACTGCCGGGTCTGAGCCGGCTCCCAGTCCATTAGTAATCTTGGATCCGATGGTCAGCTTCGACGGCACCTTGCATGATTCGAGCGCTTGCGCATCGGTATTCAAGACGCAGAACTCGACTCCCGTCAAACCATGTTCCAGCATGCGCGCGACGGCGTTAGATCCCCCTCCGCCCACACCGAACACGCGGATTTTGGTGCGCGGCGCGGGCTCTTCTTCTATCATGAACTTCAATCCGTCGAGTGCCATCGCTGGTTCCTCCTGTTTATTTTAAAACTAAGCCCATAAGGCCGCTGGCATGCCGCGAAGGCGGCTGGTGCAGTTTCAACTTCGCCGAAAAGAGCGCGAGCCCGGCGGCGGTAGTCCAAAGCGGGCTCTTCAATTCTTCGGGCCAGCCGCCGATGTCGCCTTCGGTAACAATGCCGTTGGCCGACTGGCAATCCAGCACGCGCTCGGCCATGTCGCACATACCATTCAGTAGCGCGCCGCCTCCCGTGAGAATAATGCCTTCGTAGAGGTGCCGCTCCATTCCCACACGGTGCAGTTCGGAACGCGCATAGAGAAACAATTCTTCGGCGCGCGCTTCCAGAATTTCGTTCAGTTCGCTGCGGCGGGCTTCACGCGACGGGCGGCCATCGGGCGAAGGCACTTCGATCAGGGTTGAATCCGCGGTCATGCCGAGCAGCGCGCAGCCATACTCCTGCTTCAGGCATTCGGCGTCTTCGTAAGTCACTTTGAAGATCATCGCGATGTCGCGCGTCAAATGGTCGCCCCACACCGGAATGCTGGCGGCGAGCAGCATTGAGTCGCCATCGTAAATCACCAGGTCGGTCGACTGGATGCCCATGTCGAGCACGGCAACACCCCGCGCGCGGGCCTCTGGATGCACGCAGGCATAAGCCGCGGCCAGCGGCTCATACACGGTTTCTTCCACCGCCAGGTGCGCCAGATGAGCAGCGGCAATCAGCGCCTGATGTTCGTGCGCTGCGGCAGTCACGATATGGACATGAGCCTCCAGGCGGGAACAAACGCTCTTCTGCGGGCGCCGGAATCCTCCCCGTCCATCCAGCGTGAAATGCTGCGGCAGCACGTGCAGCAAGGTGCGGTCGCGTTCCAGGCGGACGTCGGCGGCCATTTCGACGGCGTATTCCAAATCGCCCGAGTCCAGTTCGTGTGGGCGCCCGAATTCGTAGAGACCGCGGCTCTGCGCGCCCCGGACTTCCATGCCTCCGATGCCCAGGGTGACGGAATCCACCGAAACCTGCGCGCCGCGCTCGGCATCGGTAACAGCGGCGCGAATCGATTCCGCGACTGCAACCGGATCGCTTAAGCGGCCCTTGGACCAGCCCGCCGAAGGCGCCAGGCCATGCGCCAGATAGCGGATCCCGCCGTTCTCAATAGAGCCGATGACGCAGCGCGTGCGCGCGCTTCCTGCATCCAGGCCCACCGCCAGTTGGACTTTAGTGCTCATACGCCGTCTTTCTGTTGCACCACTGTAATCCGGTCTTCCATCCTCAGATCCAGCGAGCTTGCGTCCGGCATCTTGTCGCGAATCTCCGCATAGTGATTTAGGAAATTCTGATACCGCACCGCGAAGTTCTGATCGCCCAGCAGCAAGGTGACCATGCGTCCGCCGTAAGTCTGGGTGACCCGAAGATCCTCGCGATCGGTAACATCCACTTCGGCAATCTTATCGGCATTTGCTCCCAGCGCACGCAACAGCCGTTGCATGCGCTGCACTCGGTCGCGGCGGTCGGCCAGCGGATGGCGCGCTGCCACGCCGCGCAGCACCGGCAAGTGAAAACGATCGGTAGCCGGCGGCAGGATTACGCCGTCTTCATCGATCAGCCCGTAGCGTGATCCCGAGAGCGTCACGAAGGCCACCGGCTTGCGCTCAGCCACGCGCACCACTACGCGATTTGGCCACAGGCGCATCACCGTCGCGTCCTTCACCCAGTCCACCGTGCGCAGCGTGGCCCGCCGGGCCTCCAGCGGGAGAAGGTAGATGCTTTGGCCCATATCTTCCGCGAATGCGCCTTCAATCGCGCGCCGCGAGGCATGCTGCGCGCCCTGGATCTGAATCACGGACGCATCGTCCGCGCCTTCGGGTCCGCTCACGGCGAAACGTGGATCGTGAATCAGGAACTGCTCCAGCCGATGCCATGCGAATAGCGAAATCACCAGCACGACGGTCAGCGCCACCACCCACACGGCGATCTTCAGCCGCGGAATGGCGGCGTCCTGCGGACTCGATACGCGTGAGCGCGGCCGCGGTGGTTGCAATGGCGTCACGCTTTACTCCTCAGGCGCGTCAGAATCTCACCCGCGGCTTGCGACACGCTGCCGGCTCCCAGCGTAACGATCGCGTCACCCGCCCCGGCGGCGGCAACCACGGCAGCGATGCCCTGTTCGACCGAGCCCGCATAACTCGCTCCGCGATGCCCAAACGCATTCAGCTTGTCAACCAACGCCCGCGCTGTGACTCCCGCGATGGGCGCCTCCGAGGCGGCATAGATATCGGTGACAAGCACGCTATCGGCTTGATGAAAAGAGCGCGCGAAATCGTCGAGCAGCGCCTGCGTGCGGGTGTAGCGGTGCGGCTGAAACAGCACGTGCACGCTTTGAAAGCGGCAGGCGCGCGCCGCCGCCAGAGTGGCGCGGATCTCGGTGGGATGATGACCGTAGTCGTCAATCACGGTCACGCCGCGCTCGGAGCCGCGCACTTGAAAGCGCCGGTCCACGCCGCGAAATTCCGCCAGCGCTTCGCGAATCGTCTCCACGGGAACGTTCAGCTCCAGCGCCACTGCTATCGCGGCTGTGGCGTTCAGCGTGTTGTGCGCGCCGGGGATTTGCAGCCGGAAGCACCCCAGATCGCGATCGCCCAGAAACAGATGGAACTCGCTGGCCATGTGGCCGGCGGATGCGCCGGTGATGCGCAAGTCGGCTTGCGCGCTGGTGCCGTAAGTAACTACCCGGCGATTCACGCCGGGCAGAAGCTGCTGAATGTTTTCGTCGTCCAGACATAGGATGGCGGCTCCGTAAAACGGGACTTTCGCAATAAACGAGGCGAACGCGTTACGGATCTCCTCAATGCCTGAGTAGTGATCCAGATGTTCGCGGTCAATATTGGTCACGATCGCAATGATCGGCGCCAGCTTGAGAAACGATCCGTCGCTTTCGTCGCTTTCGACCACCAGATATTCGCTCTTGCCCAGGCGGGCGTTGGAGCCGTTGATCCCCATGCGTCCGCCCACCAGAATCGTGGGGTCCAGATTGGCGTGGATCAGAATCGCCGCCACCATGGCAGTGGTGGTTGTCTTACCGTGGCTGCCGGCGATGGCGATGCCGAATTTCTGGCGCATCAGCTCGGCCAGCAGTTCGCCGCGTGGAATCACGGGAAGCTTGCGTCGCCGCGCTTCGAGGATCTCCGGATTTTCCGGCCGCACCGCGGAACTGTACACCACCATCTTGGCTCCGGCCAGATTCGCGGCCGCGTGGCCCTCGTAAACCACCGCTCCGCGCGCCGCCAGACGCTCGGTAGTGGGCGAAGTCTTCTGATCCGAACCCGTCACCGGATAGCCCATGTCGAGCAGCACCTCGGCCAGGCTGCTCATGCCTATGCCTCCGATGCCGATGAAGTGAACGGGCTGGGGTTTAAAAAACATTTCAATAATGTATTGTTTCGGCTTGCTTAGCGCGTGTCAATAGCCTCGCTCATGTTTGATCTTGCCGCCACGCGTTCCAGCACATCCGCGGCCCGCCGCGCGGCTCCAGGTTTCGCGAAGGCCTTCGCCGCGATAGCCATCTTTTCCAACAAACCTGGACTCTCGATCAGCCGCATCACTTCCTCCACCAGGCGCGCGCCGGTCATCTCCCGATCCAGCACTAGACGCGCAGCGCCGCCTCGTTCGAACGCCTGCGCATTCTTCAGCTGATGCTGATCGCTCGCTCCGGGCAACGGCACCAGAATCGAAGGCCTGCCTGCCGCCGCCAGTTCGCTGACCGCGCCCATACCGGCGCGGCTCACCACCAGGTCTGCTTCCGAAAAAGCCCGTGGCATGTCCGTGAGGAATTCCGCGACCTCCCCCGGCATGCCGGATTCGTTGAATTTCGGCGCGAGTTCAGAATACATACGTGACCCGATCTGGTGTATCAAGCGGATGCGCGCTCGATCCCACAGCGGCCAGCTGTCTTCCGCCGCGCGATTCAAGGTTCGCGAACCCTGACTGCCGCCGGTGATGAGCACCGTAACTATCGAGCCGCGCGGTTTCGGAGGGATAGCGAAGAATTCTTCGCGGATCGGCATTCCGGTGACTTCGCTGCGGCCCGTGGGAAACCAGCGCTGGGCCTCGTCGAAGCTTACCAGCGCTCGCGAAACGAATCGCGCCAGATGACGATGCGTAAAGCCCGGAATCGCGTTGGGCTCCATGACCACCACCGGGATGCGCTTCCAAACTGCGGCGAGGAGCACGGGTCCCGCAACATAACCGCCCATGGAAAAAACCGCCGCCGGAGCGGCGCGATCCAGTATCCGCGCGGCCTGCCAGACGCTGAACGGCAACTCGCCCAGTGTCGCCAGCGTCTGCCGGAAGCCCACTCGGTTCAAGCCGCCGATCTCGATCCAATCGATGGGAAAATTCTCGGCGGGAACCAGCTTGGCTTCCATGCCCCGCTCTACGCCCACAAAGCGCACCCAATGCCCCCGCGCCCGCAGTTCGCGCGCCACTGCCAAAGCCGGAAGCACATGGCCTCCAGTGCCTCCGCCGGCCATCACGAAAGTCCGCGGCAAACTCACCCCTCATTTTCACTCACGCTCAACAACATTCCCAGGGAAGCCAGCGTGCTCAGCAGCGAACTGCCGCCGAAACTGATCATGGGCAGCGGGAAACCCTTTGTCGGCGCAATTCCCACGACGACGCTCATGTTAATCAACGCCTGCACCACAATCGAAACCGTAACTCCCAGCGCCAAATATTTTCCAAAATCGTCGCGCGCCAGCATGAAGAGCCGCGCCCCGCGCCACAAGATCACCAGGAATCCGATGATCACCGCCGTCGATCCCCATAAGCCCAGCTCTTCGCCCACGGTGGCGAAAATAAAATCGGTGTGCGCGTCCGGCAAGAACATCAGCTTCTGTTTGCCCTGCATCAATCCCATGCCGAACACGCCGCCGGTGCCCACCGCGATCCGCGATTGCCGCGGCTGATAGCTCGCGTCGCGCACGCTGGTGGACCGCTGCATGTACGCTTTCAAGCGGCCGCCGGGGTCGATCATTTCAATCTTGCTGTAGTCGGGATCGACGTAAGCGATGATGCGTCCCAGCCGGTAGCCGCGGGACGCAATCGCCACCACCACCAAAGCCGCCGCGATCAGTCCTACGCGCAGCATGTACTTGCCCTGGAGGCCGGCGATCCAGAAAACAATGACGGCCGTGATCACCGGAACCAGTGCGGTGCCCAGATCCGCCACCACTACCATGAAGCCGAGCATGAGTACCGCGACCAGGGCCTGCTTCAACGTACGGCGGTCATTGATAATATGCGCCCGGCGCGCGATGAAATAGGCCAGAAATAAAATCAGCGCCGGCTTGGCGAACTCCGACGGCTGAAATGACCCGACCCCCGGCAGCTTGAACCAGCGGTGCGTGTGCGGATCGACGAAATACACCAGCACCAGCAAGCCCAGCACGATTCCCAACCCCGAGAACGCCCACGCCGGCGAATTGAGCCGCCGGTAATCCATGCGCTTGAAATACATCAGCGCCAGAAATGAAACCAAGGCCCAGAAGATCTGGCGCACCACGAAATAATAGGGCGCGACGTGATAGCGCAGTTCCGCCACCGCGCTGGATGCGCTGTAGAGCATCACCAGTCCGAAAAACACCATCGCAACAATGGTCAGAAACAGGATCCAGTCGGTGCGCAATCTAGCCATGCGTCAACTCCTGTTGGTCGTCAGGTAGGGCGTGCACCAGCCGCTTGAACTCGCGGCCACGGTGCTCGAAATTCTCGAACTGGTCGAAGCTGGCGCAGGCGGGAGCGAGCAACACGGTGTCGCCGGATTTGGCCCGCGCGTGCGCCTCGGCCACGGCGGCCTCGATGGCGCCGGAGCGAAACAACGGAACCACGCCGCGCAGTTGGGCCTCGATTTTATCCGCCGCCGCGCCAATCAATAGCGCGCCGTGCGCCTTCACTCGCAGCGGACTCACCAGCACCGAATAGTCGCTGTTCTTATCCTTGCCGCCCAGAATCACCCACAGGCCGCCGCCAAACGCCGCGATGGCTTTGAGCGTCGCGTCCACGTTGGTGGCTTTCGAATCGTTGTACCAATCGACTCCCTTCAGCCGCCGTACGAATTCCAGGCGGTGCTCGACACCCGGAAAAGTCATTGCAGCCGCTCGAATCTGCGCGTGCGTGGCGCCCGTCAGGCTGGCCATCGCCGCCGCGGCCATGGTGTTCTCCAGGTTGTGCAGGCCACGCAAGGGAACTTCGGATGTCTTCATCACCGAGTTTCCATTCAGCACGATCTCGCCATTTCTGAGGAACGCTCCGGGCGAGACTTCGCGCGTGGAGCTGAACCACACCACCCGACCGTGGCCGCGCCCCGCGAAGCCCTGGCAGATGGGATCGTCGGCATTCAGCACTTTGAAATCGTCCCGTGTCTGTTCCAGGAACAAGCGCCCCTTGGCATCGGCATACCGCTCCAGAGTTCCATGACGATCCAGATGATCCGGCGTTACATTGAGCGCCGCGCCAATGTGCGCGCGAAATGTCTGGGTGGTTTCCAGTTGAAAGCTCGAAAGTTCCAGCACGTTCCACTGTCCGGCGCGCGAGGTCTTCACCATTGCCGCCGGCGGCCTGCCGATGTTCCCGCCCACCTGCACCGGGATGCCGCTGTGCTTGAGGATATGGCCGGTGAGGGCCGTGGTGGTGGTTTTGCCGTTCGCGCCCGTGATGCCAATGATCTCGCCCTGCAGATACCAACCGGCCAGTTCCAGATCGCCGATCACGCGCACGCCCCGGCGCCGGGCTTCCTCGAAGATCGCCAAGTCGGCGGGTACGCCCGGCGACAGCACGATCAGCTCCGCGTCGCGAAACGCAGCTTCGGCTTGCGGCTCGACCTGCACTCCCGCAACCACTCCCGCCATCGCCGGGTTCTGATCCGCGGCGCGCACGCTGGCGCCTTTCTCGCGCAACAATTCCACCGCCGCCACGCCGCTGCGCGCCATCCCTACGACCACTACTTTTGCGCCTTCCAGTTTCATCTCAGTTTCAGCGTGGTCAGCGCGAACAGCGCCAGGATCAAGCCGACAATCCAAAAACGCGCGATTACTTTCGATTCCTGCCATCCGAGCTGTTCGAAGTGATGATGCAGCGGCGCCATCTTGAAAATCCGTTTGCCGCGCAGCTTGAAACTGCCCACCTGCAAAATCACCGACAGCGCCTCGATCACATACACGCCGCCGATGAACAGAAGCAGAATTTCCTGTTTGAGAAGGACCGCCACCACGCCCAACCCGCCGCCCAGCGCGAGCGACCCTACATCGCCCATGAAAACTTCGGCCGGATGTGCGTTGTACCATAGGAACCCCAGCGAGGCTCCGGTCATCGCTCCGCAAAAAATCGTCAACTCGCTGGCGCCGGGCGTGCGCGCCAGTTCCAGATAGCGCGCGAAATCCGCGTTGCCGCTTAAAAAAGACAAAGCCGTCATGGCGCCGGCTGCAATCACCATGAGTCCAATCGCCAGACCGTCCAGACCGTCGGTCAAATTCACAGCGTTCGATGCGCCCACCAGCACCAGCATCAAGAAGCCGAAGAATGCCGAGAACGCCAACGGATAGGTGAAGGGATTGTGCAACCACGCCTCGATCAGCAGGTCTGGCTTGAAGGTCTTGATGAACGGCACGTTCATGCTGGTCGAGTATACGCCGCGCGCGTTCATCGCCAGCAGCAGCACGCCGACCATTAGCGCCGCAAAGATTTCCAGCGCCAGCTTCCAGCGCGCCGTCAAGCCCAGGTTGCGCTTGTTGCGCATTTTGGTGTAATCGTCCAGGAATCCCACCGCGCCGAAACTGATCAGGCCCGCCAGCGCTACCCATACCGCGGGAACGCGGAGGTTGGACCACAACAGCGTCGGCACGATAATCGATACACAGATCAGCAGACCGCCCATGGTCGGGGTGCCGGCCTTCTTGCGGTGCGATTGCGGCCCTTCTTCCCGGATATGCTGGCCGATCTGAAATTCGCGCAAGCGGGCGATCAGCCAGGGGCCGAGCGCGAGCGACAGCAGCATCGCCGTCAGCGTCGCCATACCCGTACGAAACGTCGAGTATTGAAACACCCGGAAGGGCGAATAGTAGTGAAACAGTTTTTCGAAGAATAGCCAGTAGAACATCCCTCAGTTCCCGGCCTTGCTCAGGAACTCTTCCAAAGCGCGTTCGACATGCACGCCGCGCGAGCCCTTGAACAGGATGACATCTCCCGGCTGGGCCAGCGTCCGCACCAGCCGTCCCGCATCTTGCGGGTCGTCGAAAAAAAACGCGGCGTCGGCCGTTAGGCCGGCACGCTTGACCGCGTCCACCATGAAGCAGGCCGCGCCGCGAATTCCAACGAGCACATCCAAACCGCACACCGCGGCGTAGTTGCCCACGTCGCGATGTAAGGGCTCGGCCCAGCGGCCGAGTTCGAGCATCTCCCCCAGAACCGCGATGCGCCGGCGCGCCGGAGTGTCGCGCACGACCTCCAGCATGGCCCGCACCGCATCTGGATTGGAGTTGTAGCAATCGTTAAAAATCAGGACGCCCTGATGCAGCAGCCGCTCGCCGCGCATCTTTCCCGGCGTCAATTTTTGAACCGTTTCGCGCAGCCGCCCCGGCGCGATTCCATACACGCCCGCCACCGCGATCCCCGCCAGCAGATTCGAAACACTGTGGCGGCCGGTCAGCGCGCTCTCAAAACGCACTGCACCCACCCGAAAACGCACCCCCGGAGATCCGTCGCCACGCGCGTACTCGACATCTTCGGCGCGGACCTGCGCGCCGGGCGATTGGCCGTAGAGAATGGTGCGGCCATTATGCCCCGGGGCAAACCCTGCCACCCGCTCATCGTCGGCGTTCAGCACTGCCGTGCCGCGATCGCCCAGCGCCTCCACCAACTCCCGCTTGGCCGCCGCGATTCCGTCGACGGAGTCAAAATTTTCGATATGCGCGTAACCCACGTTCGTCACCACGCCCACATCGGGACGCGCAATCGCCGCCAATGCGCGAATCTCTCCGGCGTGATTCATCCCCATTTCCAGCACCGCCACACGCGCCGATTCCTCCAGGCGCAGCAGCGACAGCGGCAGTCCCACGTGATTGTTCAGGTTGCCTTGATTCTTAGCCGTCGCCATTTCCGTCGCCAACATCTCCGCGATTACATCCTTCGTAGTGGTTTTGCCGGCGCTGCCGGTCACCGCTACCACGTCGCCCCGCCATTCGCGCCGCGCCCACGCTGCCAGATCCTGCAAGGCGCGCAGCGTGTTGTCCACGCGCAGCAGTGGGCCGCCGCCGGCCTCCTCTTCAACCACCGCGGCCAGTGCGCCTTTTTCGAAAACCTCGGCGACATGCGCATGCCCGTCATTGACCGGACCTCGCAGCGCGAAGAACAGATCGCCGGGCTGCAATGTGCGCGAATCGACCGACCAGCCACTGACTATTGCCTCCGGGTTGGCAGGCAGACTCACGCCCAGCGCGTCCGCCACCGCTCGCAGGGTAAACTTCATCTCTTGCGCTCATACCCCATGCTTCTTATAACCCAGAGATTGCAAAACTTGCCGCGCCGTTTCGCGGTCGTCAAAATCAATGGTCCGGTCTTTCAAAATCTGATACGTCTCATGACCCTTGCCGGCTAACAGCACCACGTCGCCGGCTTTGGCTTCGCTAAGGGCAATGCCAATCGCTTTGCCGCGCTCCGGCTCGGCTACATGCGGTGTGTCGAAGCGCCGCAGTCCCACCATCACATCGTTCATGATGTCGAGTGGATCTTCGGAGCGCGGATTGTCGGACGTCAGCACTACGAAATCGCTGGCCTCCGCCGCGGCCATTCCCATCAAGGGGCGTTTGGTGCGATCGCGGTCGCCGCCGCATCCGAACAGCGTGATGACGCGGCCCTTGCCGGCCTGCACCGCCAGCTCCCGAGCCGACCGGATGACGTTGCGCAGCGCGTCGTCAGTGTGCGCGTAATCCACCACTACGAGAAACGGCTGCCCGCCGTCGACCCGCTCGAAGCGTCCCGGAACCGCCGGACACATCCCAATGCCCTCCGCGATCGCGGCCAGATCCATGCCATAACTGAGACCAACGCCCGCCGCCGCCAGGATATTGGACACGTTGATGCGCCCCACTAACGGAGATTCGATGGCTTGACGCTGCCCCTGGTAGACGGCATCGAAGCGCAACCCATCGAAGCCCGAGCGTATATTTTCGGGGCGCAGATCCGCACTTTCCGCCATCCCGTACCTGATCACGCGGGCGGGGCTCGCCGGCAGCATGCTCTTGCTGGCGGGATCGTCGGCGTTCAGAATCGCCCACTGCGGCGCGGGCCCTTCATCCGGCGAGAACAGCAGCCGTTTAGCCGCGGCGTACTCTTCCATCGTCTGATGAAAGTCCAGATGATCCCGCGTCAGGTTGGTGAACACGGCTGTATGGAAGCGCATCCCGTAAATCCGTGCCAGCGCCAAGCCGTGCGAGGAAACTTCCATGGTGAGGTAGCGTCCGCCCCGCTGCTCCAGTTCGGCTGCCAGCCGGATGACATCCAGCGATTCGGGTGTGGTGTTGGGCGCCTCGCGAATCTCGTCGCCAATTCGATATTCGATGGTCCCGATCATGGCTGTAGGCGAATGAGGCGCGCCCGCCCTCCGCAAAATCGCGTCGGTCAGATATGCCGTCGTGGTCTTGCCGTTGGTGCCTGTGATGCCGGTGAAGCGGACGCGCTCATCCGGTTGCGCATAAAAATTTCGCGCGGCGAGCGCCAGCGCTTTGCGGCCGTGCTCCACTATGATCCACGGAATGGCGGGGGATGTTCCCAGGTCTTCGCTCTGCGGCAGCTCGCTCACTACCGCGCACGCACCTCTGGCCTCCGCCTCCCGTACGAACCGGCGTCCGTCGACGCGCGCTCCAGCAAACGCAAAAAACAAGGTGTCCTTTTCCACTTTGCGCGAATCGTATTCCAGGCCCCCGACCGTCATCTCCGCCCACTGGCGGGCCAGCACGCCGCGCAACCGCACGCCCTCCAAGACCCCGCCTAAAGTCATCCGCGTGGGGGCCATGGCGGCGTGTTACTCCTTCACCGCGTAAGCTGTACGTGGACGCGGCTGCCGGGTGCAAGAATAGTTCCGGGCGGCGGGTCCTGGGCCCGCGCCATGCCGTCTCCCTGCACCTCGATCGGAAGCCCCGTGGCCGCCGATTCCTCCAGCACCGCGCGCAGAGTCAGACCGCGAAGATCGGGGACCTTGGGCCCGATTCCTTTCTGCGCGCTAAAAAAAGGCCGCCGGTCCGGGGACGTCCCGAAGGAAATTCCCGGAGGTGCCCCAACTGCCGAGGCAGATGAAGCGCCCGAAGCCGGCGGCGTAGTGACGGAGGATACAACTCCGGAGCGCACAGGCTGCGACGGATAGCTGCCAGCGTCGTGCGCGATCTCATGACTGTGCGGAATATCGATGGCCGGCGCGGCCGCAAGTTCCAGCGGCGCAGCGCCCAGGCCTGCGATTGCCAAATCGTTTTCATCCCGTCTGCCGCCTTTTGCCAAGCGCGGGGTAGTGTCGGGCAAATCCTTAGGAACGTCCAGCATCCGCAGCGCCGAGGTGGCCACCGCGCGGAACACCGGCGCGGCCACCACGCCTCCGTAGCCCGCGCCGCCGCCCGACGTACCCACCAGCGTCACCGCAATCACGATCTGCGGATTGGATACCGGCGCGAAACCCAGGAAGCTCGCATTGTAATGGTGGGTGTAGGCTTTCGCTTTGAAATCGTATATCTGCGCCGAGCCGGTCTTGCCGCCTGAGGTATAGCCGCGCAGGATGGCCTGCTTGCCGGTACCGTGCAGCACCACACCTTCCATCATCTGGCGCATTTTGATCGCGGTCTCCGGCCGGATTACGCGCTCCGGCTTCTCCGGCACGGTGCGCTCTTCCACTCCGCCGGGCCTTTGCCGCGCCAGGATCAAGCGAGGTTTCACCCGCATGCCGCCATTAGCGATGATGGCGCCGGCCAGCGCCAGTTGAACCGATGTCGCTCCCACTTCATGCCCCATGGCAACCGAGCCGATCGAGGTCGCCTCCCACTGGCTCAAGCGTCGCAACATGCCCGCCGATTCTCCCGGCAACTCGATGCCGGTCTTGCGCCCGAAGCCAAATTTGCGTACGTATTCGTAAAGGTTTTTCTCGCCCACCTTCAAGCCGATATTGATCGCGCCGATGTTGCTTGAATTCGCCAGTACATCCGCCATGCTGAGCGACGAGTAGCGGTTGTGATCGTGAATCACGCGGCCGAACAATTTGATGGTGCCATTGCCGCAATTAATAATCGAGTCCGGAGTCAGGTTGGTGGTTTCCAGCGCCGCGGTGAGCGTCACTACTTTGAAGACGCTGCCCGGTTCGAAGGGGGTCGCTACCGCCAGATTGCTGCGCGCCCCCGGCGTCTCCTTCGCGCCATTCTGGGCGCCATTGGGGTCGTAAGCCGGATAGTTGGCCATCGCGAGGATGTCGCCGGTATAAGGGTTCAGCACCACGATCGAGCCGGTTTTCGCGTTGGTTTTGGCTACCGCGGCGGCCAGCGACTTCTCGGCTTCGTATTGCAGATTCGGGTCCAGCGTCAGGGTCAGGTTCGTGCCCGGCTCCGGCGGCCGAGAGATTACGGAATCGTACACGTTCTGACGCACGTCGTTATAAACCTTGGCCAGGCCCGGCCGTCCCGAGAGCTCATCGTCGAAACTCATCTCGACGCCGCCGTTGCCGTGCTCGATCACATCGTCGGGATCGACAATGCCGGTCGATCCGAGCAGATGGGAAGCCAGTTCCCCGTGCGGATAGAAGCGCCGCATCTCGGGGCGAAATTCCACCCAGTCCAGATGCAGGCTGCGCACCCGCTCGGCTTCTTCCGCGGAAACCTTGCGCTTTACCCACAGGAATCCGCTGTTGCGGACCTTGGCCAGGGCGATGCGGTTAAAGAGCGGGGTCCGCTTCAGATCTAACACGCGCGAGAGCAAATCCGCGGCCACGCCCGCGTCCGGGATCTTCATGGGGTTGATGCAGATGGATTCGGCCGGCAAGGTTTTGGCGAGGGGCTGGCCGGTACGGTCGAAGATGGTGCCACGCGGGGCTTCGATCTCCACCGTCTTCTGTTGCTGCTGCTCGGCGAGCTTTACCAGCTCATCGTGATGCACCACCTGCAGCCAGATGAGCTTGCAGAAAACCGCGCCCGCCCAGACCAACAACAACCGCAGCAGCCACCGCAGCCGCCGGGTAGATAGAGTTTCCGGCATGACTTCCCCTTGCGCGCGCGCCTAGCGCTTCTGGTTCAACGCCAGCGAAGAGCCGTCCTTGGAATCCAGGTAAACCACTTTCTCCGGCTCCGGATCAATGAACTGCTGCTGGCGCGCCAGCTGCTCCATGCGCGCCGGCGAAACCAGCTTCGCTTCCTGCAGCTCCAGCGACGCCTGCTCGCCCGCCAGACGCTGGGCTTCGCTGCGCAGAGACTGGATCTGGTAACCCGCCAGCAATCCGTAGGCGCTCGGCAGCAGCACGCCAATCAATAGCAGCGCGGCCGCGCCCACCGAGCCGATCATTTTCCAGCACACTCCGCCGGCCCGGGGATCGGTCTGCCGCACGAGCCGGCTGTTGTCGATGCGCTTCACGAAGAAATACACGTCCTCATTGGCGAAGGCTCGCACCGGTACCGCGCGAGCGGCGCGATACGATCCGGCCGCGGCCGTGGAGCGCTCCGTTCCCCTGATAAAGATTCTGCTGCAGACAGTTGCTAGAGTTGCCATGTTCCCGTTTCCTCTCCCGCGTACGGGTCAACCCTCAGCCCCAGGCACTGGAGGAGGAGAGTGCCTGTGGCTGAACGTTGCCCGCATATTCCTATCAAACGATTTCCACCGCGCACGACGCATCCGCTGTGCGCTATCAAGCGATTTCCACCGCGCACGACGCGGGCGTTTACACGCTGCGTGCCGTGCGTTTCCGTCAAATAATTTCCACCGCGCGTAACTTTGCCGAGCGCGACGGCGGGTTGTCTCGGATTTCTTCTTCGCTGGGCCGCACTACGTGGCGCGTGAGAATCTCCACTCGTCCTTCCCTGGCCAGCGCCTGAAAACTCTGTTTGACCTTGCGGTCCTCGAGCGACATGAACGTGAGCAACACCGCCCGCCCGCCGGGCCTCACCAGCGTTGGTATGGCGGTCAGCAGCGCGTCCAATTCCTCGTTTTCCTGATTCACCGCGATGCGCAGGGCCATAAATGTCTGCGTGGCAGGATGTAACTTGCCCGTACGGGGCACGGCACTCTCGATCAGCTTGGCCAACTGACCGGTGGTCTTGATCGGCCGTGCCCGCACGATTGCTCTGGCTATTCTCCGGCTCCTCCTTTCCTCGCCTAACTGAAA
>DATJEI010000056.1:0-10292 GCA_035496735.1 Bryobacteraceae bacterium
ACCGCGCGATCCCGCTGCCGTATCGATTCGACGACCAAGTTAAGAACTTTATACGCGCCAGCCATCTCGCGAATTACAAAACAGGCGAGCGCTGCATCCTTCTGGCAGCGGCGGATTCCGAGCTGGGGGCGTGGATGTCGAATTACATGGAACAAATTGGGTTCCACGCCCAGGCGCACCCGGTGAACAACTTTGTGGTGATAGAATTTCGCCGCGATTAGCGGCCGCTCGAATCGGTTTTCAGCGTGAGGATGCTGTACCGGTCGCCACTTGGCGTCACCACTTCCCGCCAGCCGCCGGCGTGACCAGACACGGCCGGCGCGTTCCGCGACACGATCGCTTTCACACCAAGGTTGGTGAGACCTTTCTTGACTGCCTCGAAATCGCTTTCGCTCGAAAGCCAGAACTCACTCGGGTCGATGATCTGCGCGACAATTTGTGCTCCAGCGTATCGGGCATAGAAAGCGTCGAGGCTATAGCCGACCGTGGCCAATCGGTCTTCGCGGTGCACACCCGCCGCGCGAAGCGCCTCGCCGACGACTACGTAATCCGGCCGGCGCGCCCGCTCTCTGAGTGCCTGTGTCGTCTCCGCCACCAGCGTAATCGAGCTAGGAACGAACAGGGTTAACAGAACCGTTAGCAGAACTGCGATCCGGGCACCCGCCGTCACCCGCTGCCATAGGAAATTGTAGACTGCAAGCCAGAACAGCACAAAGTAAGCAGCCACGTATCTAGGCTCGACATGAACCACCGCATACATCGAAAGAGCGCCCAGCACCCATGGGACGAGCCACCTGGAGTTCCCATCTGGAGCGCGGCGAATCTTTCTGTTGCGAATGGAGATGCAGAGCATCAATACCCCGGCGAATAAACCGGGTGTCCGAATACACAGTTGGTAGTAAGCTCCAAGCGTAGTTTTCAATACCGCCAGTTGCTCTCTAAGATTGAACCGAATCTTTGCGCCGGCATACCAGTAAGTGGGATCGTACCAGAGCGGGTAGGTGCCCTTCACTGGTTCCGTAAACTCGAGGGTCCTGGGCCTATCGAATAGTATGCGCGGAGGGTGCTCCGGCACACCATGAACATCATCGGTTGATCCGGTCCAACCGGTGTATAGCGGCATGCCATTCACTTGCCACTCGTAGTTGAGCCGTCCCGTTTCTCCAATGCTGGGGTGACCCACTTGCTTGCTGATGAGCGCCACCAACGGCGCCGTTACGATCAGGAATGTAAGGCCTGCCAAAAGTACGCGGGCACGGTTGAAGCTTCGAGAGGGAGGCCAGATGAATAGGATCGCCAGGAGCGCCAGACCCAACACGAACAGCGGTGATTTCGTATAGTAGCCCAGCCCCAGGACGACTCCAAACACGGCAAAAGACCTCCGGTTTGAACCGGCGAATGAAATTCGGCAACAAGACCCGGCACCCAGAAACACTATACCCGCCATGCAGAGATCGGGACTGACCTCGCTTACCGTAATAAACTCCATCGTGAACCACAGGAAGATGCCAAAACAGAACGGGATGGCGTAGTCGGTTTCCTCTTTATCCTTGACAGACCAATCTTGAGGCGCGAGCCAGGATGTGATAAAAAACGTGAAACACCCCAACACGGCTGCAAAAAGCAGGAAATTGAGGAGATGAATCACAGGAAACTCAAGACCCGGCGATGGATGGAAGATGAAGAACATTAAGCTGATCAGAGCGGGATAAAGAGGACTCCAGTGGCCGTTCACGAGATTATGAGGCCCGCTCTTCAAAGTCTCTGAAGCCATGTCGAGGTAACTCATTCCATCCGGATTCATCGACTGCCGGCTCGACCAAGCTTGAACGCCCGCCCACAAAAGCGAGATGGCCCACCAAAAGCGAATCGAACTTAGCAGCCTTCCCAGACGATGCATAGGAAAAGAAAGGCGGCTTATTACAGGTGGTTCGGCGACCTGCGAATGCGGCATACTTTCGAGAAAGACTCTCTCCGGTATATTCGACCAGTCCATGGGTCAACAATAGGTACCCGAGAGAACTATCGATTCCTGACATAATGTAGGCGGCTATGGCTGCGTGGCTGGAATCGCCGGACCACCTTGTCGTCGACCTGCGAAACATCGCGGCGGTGGACTTGGCGCCCCTGCTGGACGAAGAGACGGCGGCGTGGAGGGCGGCGCTCGATTGGGACTTCGAACCCTCGGCTGAATTGGTTCGGCGTTTCGTGGGGATGCAGGCGCTGAGCGGGTTCGCTCTGCTCGAAGGCGCGCGCACCATCGGCTATTCCTATTTCATTCGGGAAGAAAAGAAGGGGCTGATCGGCGACCTGTATGTGTGCCAACGCGATCGCACCGTCCAGCGCGAAAATGCGCTGATCGAGGCCACGCTGGAAGCCTTGTGGCGCTCCCCCGGCGTGCGCCGCGTGGAAGCGCAGTTGCTGTTGCTCGAATCGCCACTCAAGCGCAAGGTGCCGTTCGCGTCGCGATTCAAGCCGTACCCCCGCCGCTTCCTTGAGGCATCCGCGAGGCAGGCCCTGGATCTCGAGGCGCGCGAGCCCGAAGGCATCGCCATCGCGCCCTGGACCGAAGCGCAGCAGGACGATTCGGCGCGACTGGTGGCGGCGGCGTATCGCGGGCACATCGACAGCGAGATCAATGACCAATACCGATCGCCTAGCGGCTCGCGGCGTTTCTTGAGCAACATCGTGCAATATCCGGGATGCGGAACCTTTTTTCCGCAGGCGTCGTTCGCGGCTGTAACCGCGAACGGGGCCAGGAGCGAGTTGTGCGGGATTTCGCTGGCCAGCCTGGTCGCGCGCGATACGGGACACATCACGCAGATCTGCGTGGCGCCGTCGCAGCGCGGCAAAGGCGTCGGATACGCGCTGCTGCGGCGGTCCATGCTGGCGCTGGCGGCGCAAGGATGCCGCACCGTGGGCTTGACCGTGACTTCGAAAAATATCAGCGCGATTCGCCTCTATGAACAGATGGGCTTTGCCGACCGGCGGGACTTCGCGGCCTACGTTTGGGATTCGTTGTGATCCTTTCCTTCAAATTCTAAATTCGGAGCGCTCCTAGTCGGTTTGTAACCCTTTCCAGCAAGGGATGACGTTATGGCTCGCCACAACCCCACACTGATTGGTGCGTCCGGCGAGGTAGCTGCAGGCTTCCGCCGAGCGCGGCCGGGTTACCCAGTGGGAGGCCCCGACTCTTACGGAACCAAGATGCGGCAGGTCAGCCGAGGCGGGACGAGAGTGAAAGCGTGAAGTTGAAGCAGCGGCTGGTGAAGCCGCCGGATGCCATGGAGTGACCGACAGTGGGCGTGACCGCAATTCGCGTCCGCCGGGGGGCGCCTGTTACCCTAAGAAGAACTTACTATGGCGTGGTTTTCGCGGGAACGTTCGGGGGCAGAGGGACCGGGTGAAGGCGAAAAGCGTATCCGCACCGAGGGTTTGTGGCTCAAGTGCGAGGGTTGCAGCCAGATCATTTGGAAAAAAACCCTGGAAGAGAATGGGCAGGTATGTCCGCAATGCGATCACCATTTCCGGGTGGACGCGCGCACGCGGCTGGCGCTGCTCTTCGACGGCGGCGCCTATGAGGAAATGGACGAGAGCCTGACTTCCACCGATCCGCTGCACTTTTCCGATTCCAAAACCTATGCGGCGCGCTTGAGTGAGATGCAGAGGGCGACGTCGATGTCGGACGCCCTGCTGGCAGGCTGGGGCAAACTCGAAGGGCGTCCGGTGAACATCTGCGCGATGGAGCTGAAGTTCGTCGGCGGCAGCATGGGCACCGTAGTGGGCGAGAAGATCACGCGGGCGGTGGAGCGGTCCATGGAACGGCGGGCGCCACTGATCGTGGTATCGGCGTCGGGCGGCGCGCGCATGCAGGAGGGGGCGATCAGCCTGATGCAGATGGCTAAGATTTCTTCCGCCTTGATGCGATTGGACGAAGAGCGCCTGCCGTTCATCAGCGTCCTGACCGACCCGACTACCGGCGGCGTGACCGCGAGCTTCGCGATGCTGGGCGATCTGAACATCGCCGAGCCGGGAGCGCTGATCGGTTTCGCGGGACCCAGGGTGATCGAGCAGACCATCCGCCAAAAACTGCCGGCTGGCTTCCAGCGTAGCGAGTTTCTGCTGGACCACGGGTTCCTGGACGCCGTGGTGAAGCGCGGCGAGATGAAAGCGTATATCGCCAAGGCGCTGACCTTTTTCTGCGATTAGGGGCGATGCGCTCAACTACCGTGAGCCACCGATACAGACCCAGTGAATGGCGTTTCCAATCCGGCAAAGCGCGATGAAACCATTCATAAACGACATGAACTCGGCTGCTCTTGCGATCCGCGGAATTCGCCGTCCGAAACAGATAGCCGCCCGGATGTTTAGGTGCCGAGACAGAACGGGGGCGCGGCAGGACGTTTGTGGCGCTGATATTCTGTGGATATGTTGTCAACCGCCCGGCTTCTGTTACTCGCAACCGTTGTGACAGTCCTCATTCCGGCCGTTCGGGCAGATGAAGCGCGGCACTTACGTCTGTATAACACGCACTCGCGCGAACATATCGACGTCGTTTATCGGCGGGACAATACTTATGTGGGCGATGCCCTGATGCAACTGGACCGATTCCTGCGTGACAGCTTGACCGGCGATATGCATCACTTTGATCCGCACCTCTTCGACGTTCTGTTCGATCTGACCCAGGCGAGCGGGCGTCCCGGCGCCGAAATACAAATCATTTGCGGTTACCGTACTCCTCAGACCAACGAATTCCTGCGGACCCACACTTCCGGAGTAGCGAAGAAGAGCCTGCACATGGAAGCGGAAGCCATCGATATTCGCCTGCCGGGGGTTAAGACGGCCAGCCTTCGAGACGCCGCCCTGGCGTTGGGGCGAGGGGGCGTCGGATATTATCCGGCTTCCGATTTCATTCACGTAGACGTTGGCCGCGTCCGGCGCTGGTAGGTTTCCCGCGCGACTCCAGCGTTTTTGCGAGCGTGGCGTCCTGCCCGTAAATATCCTCAAAAAAACGGACTTCGCCACTCTCCAGAACAATTGCCGTGGCGTACACGATCAAGACCGGAATTGGTCGTTCGAGGCGCACGTGGATCGTTTTTTCGCCATTCATCGCCTCCGCGATCCGTTCCGGGGTCCACTGAGGTTGGTTTCGCATAACCCACTCCGCGAGCTGCTGCGGCTTCTCGGCGCGGATGCAGCCATGACTGAAATCCCGCCGGGTCTTTTCAAATAGTTGGGCCGCGGGAGTCCCATGCAAATACACGTCATATTCGTTGGGAAATCGAAACGCGACCAGACCCAACGCGTTTTCGGGACCCGGAATCTGACGCGTCCGTAGTGTCCCGGAGCGGAGCTGCGCTAGAGTCGCCTGGTCCACAATCCGGTTCGATACAAACGTGTATTGCGGAGTGACGACCTCATACCGGTTTTTCACGAGGTACGCCGCATCCCGCTCCAGTTTGGGCACCAGCTCGGCCCGCTGGATACTGAGTGGCACATTCCAATAAGGCCGAAAGACGACCTCCTGCAAGTACGCCAGGAACGCGGGCGTCTGATGGCGGTACGCTGCTCCGACGACGACCTTCATTTGGAGCTCGGTCTGGTAAGAATCATTGGTCGCGCGTAACTCGAATTCCGGGATATTGATGACGATCGGCGGCTGAGGGAAGCCGTGCGGCATCCAGCGCCAGCGCTCCAGAGTCAACTGCAGCTGCTGCACGCGATGGCTCAGCGGCGTATTGAGTTGCGCGAGCGTTGCCTTGCCGATCCGCGCGTCTGGCTGGAGTCCATGACGCACCTGAAAACGCCTCACCGCATCCACCAGAGGGCCGTTATAGATATTCAGATCAAGCGGTAGGCTCACATTTTTCGGCAGGTCCCCCAGTAGTCGCAGCCGCTCCGCAAGCGGGGCGGTCGCGGCATATGAAGCGCCTGGCTCGACAGGCTTCTTGGTGACCGGCAGTAAGCCAACGCCTTCCTGCCGAGCCATGGCGATGTACTGCTGCAACGCCCGCTCGGTTCGGCGATAGCTTTGGTAGGGAGGTTCGATTCCGTCGAGCGCAGCCTTCGCGTCTGTAGCATGAACCAGTTCCCGGAGGAAACTCGGTAGATCGAATTTCTCACTCTCGACATCGGACGCATCCTGAAAGAGTCGGGGATTCGCGCGCCCAAATCGGAGATCCGAGATGTAGCGCATGGCGGAGACGGTGAGTGCCAAGTCGAATTCGGCGAGATCGGTTTCCGGCGGAGGACTGACCGCGTCCCGCAGCCGCAAGAGCCGATCATTCCAGCGAGGGCCGTCATAGTCTTCGGGGTTCAATCCCTTGGTTTCGGATTCCTGGAGCGCTTGGATCACAGTTTTCGCCTGCTCGGTCGCCCTGCCGGCGCGAATCCAGAAGTACGTATAGCCGGCGTTTTGGTAAGAGTTCTGGATCTGAACCTTGTAATCTGAAAAGTGCGGCCAGCGAAGACTAGGGAGGCTGTCCGACACTAGCAGACGGCATAGCGCCGATCCGCAGTCTGCCGGAGGAGGCTCCGCGGAGGCAGGCGGGAAAGAAGCGGTGAGTACTAGCAGAAAAACCAGAACGCCAAACATTCTAATGGCCGCTCTTGAGAGAGCACTCGGAGATCCAATCGCAATCGATAGCTAAGTGAAGCGCTGCCCGCATCGCCCGTTCCCACTCTTCCGCCAAGGTGCACGCTGTGGGAGAAGCGTAACGCATCCCTGAGTGATTTCACGCATCGCGCGATTGGAGGCCATGCCGGCCGGGTAACCCCATGAATGGATGTTGGTTGCGACAAGTCGTGCAGGGACAATTAAGCAGCGAAGATCGCCCAACCCCCCCACAGGGCAGGCGTCTTTGATCGCGGCTCCGGGGCCGAAGTACAGCAAGCCATGGCCGTGTTGGGTCCGTCACCCAACCGTCCGCTAGAATCGATATAGACTCCTCCGCGAAATGATCCAACTCCAAGGGGCCGGGAAACGTTTCGGCCACAAGCTCCTCTTTGAAGACTGCGACTGGCTGATCACGCCGCGCGAACGCACCGGCCTGGTAGGCGGCAACGGCACCGGCAAATCCACGCTGCTGAAGATCCTGTGCGGGTTGGAAACGCTCGACTATGGATCGCTCAGCATGAGCAAAGGACTGACCATCGGCTATCTGCCGCAGGATGGGCTCTCACTCACCGGGCGCACGGTATTTGCCGAGGCAATGTCGGTGTTCGACCAGTTGCGCGAGATGGAAAAAGAACTGGAGGCGCTGCATCACAGCTTGGGAGAGCTGGACCCGGGGAGTCCTGAATATGCCGCGGCGGCGGATCGAGCGCATGATATCGACAGTGAGTTCAGGAATCGCGACGGGTATGCGATCGAGGCGCAGGTGGGGACGGTGCTGGATGGGCTGGGTTTCCGCAAGGAGGACTGGGAGCGGCGCACTGAAGAGTTCTCGGGCGGCTGGCAGATGCGGCTGGCGCTGGCGAAGCTGCTGCTCGAAAAGCCGAGCCTGCTGCTGCTGGATGAGCCTACGAATCACCTGGATCTGGAAGCGCGCAACTGGCTGGAATCGTATCTGACGAACTATCCGGGCGCGTATCTGCTGATCTCGCATGACCGCTATTTCCTGGACGTGACGGTCAACCGCACCGTCGAGATCTGGAATAAGCGAGTCCAGTTCTATAGCGGCAACTACGATTCCTACCTGCGGCAGAAGACCGAACGGCGCGACCAGTTAACGGCGGCGTACCGCAATCAGCGCGAGCGCATCGAGCAGCTGGAGGCCTTCATCAACCGCTTCCGCGCGCAGGCGACCAAGGCCAAACAGGTGCAGTCGCGCATCAAAGAGCTGGACAAGATCGAGCGTATCGAGATTCCGCCGGAAGAGCAGACTATTCACTTCAAGTTTCCGCAGCCGAAGCCGAGCGGGCGCATCGTCGCGGAGTTCAAGGGCGTGTCGAAGAGCTACGGGCCTAAGTTCGTGTTCGGCGACGCCAACTTCGTGATCGAGCGCGGCGACCGGATATCGCTGGTGGGCGTGAACGGCGCGGGGAAGTCCACCATGATTAAACTGATGGCGGGCGCCGAGCCGCTGACCTCGGGTTCTTATACGCTGGGGCATAACGTGATCCCGGATTATTTTGCGCAGGATCAATACAAGGA
The DNA here is from genome assembly GCA_035496735.1 of Bryobacteraceae bacterium. Lineage (GTDB taxonomy): Bacteria > Acidobacteriota > Terriglobia > Bryobacterales > Bryobacteraceae > Palsa-187. Next base: position 8,156 of record DATJEI010000056.1, read on the forward strand.
ACTGAATACGGATGCGCGCCTTTTGGATGACCTGAGCGCGTCTGCACCGCGGCATTCGCAGACCCAGTTACGATCGCTGCTGGGGTGCTTTCTGTTCAGCGAAGACGACGTATTCAAGAAGATCGGCGTGCTGTCGGGGGGAGAGCGCAACCGCTACGCGCTGGCGCGCATGCTGCTGGCGCCGTCAAATTTCCTGCTCCTCGACGAGCCTACCAATCACCTGGATATGCGCGCGAAGGACGTGCTGCTGGAGGCGCTCAAGGAATACAACGGCACCGTCGTGTTCGTTTCACACGACCGCTACTTCATCGACAATCTGGCGACGCGCGTGTTTGAGATTCAAGAAGGCCACGTGCATGTATATCCCGGCAACTATGAAGACTATTTGTGGCGCAAGGCTGGTGGACCGGAGGCAATGCTGGCGGAGGCAGTTGTCGCAGCCCCCATGGACGAAACGCCTGCTCCGGTTGTTAAGAAAGACAAGCCGCGGGTGAATCCGATGAAGGCGCAGAAGATGCGCGAGCGGCTGCGGGAAGTAGAGCAGGAAGTGGCCGCGCTTGAATCCAGCATTCAGCAGCACGAGTCGGCGCTGGGCGATTTCAAGAGCGTGGAAGAAACCATGCGCTTAACGGAGCAGCTTACTGCGCGCCGCAGCGAGCTCGAAGCAAAAGTAGCCGAGTGGGAAGCCTTGACAGCGGAGCTCGAAGAGCAAAAATAGGGCGCCTATCTGTCGTGCACGCCGGCCTGCAGGCCGAAGGATGGGAGCCGCGGATAAATAGGTTCCGTCCCCATTCTTGCAACGTAGTCGACGGCGTCCAGGTTCTTATAAACGTTCCCCGCGACACCGGCGGCGGCGGGACCGCTGACGCCGCGTCCACCAGTGAGCAGCACGGTGACGGCGAGCTTGCCACGGCTGGTTTCAGAGAACGATCCGAACCAGCCCAGATGCGTAGGCGAGCGCTCGTCAGTACAGGTTCCGGTCTTGCCAAAGATGGGTTCCTGCGGATCGAAGCCGATGCGGCGGGCCGTGCCATACTCGACTGCGCCTGCCATGCCGGGCTTGATCTCCGGGATCAAGTCTTCGATATCCAGGTGGCGCTTCACGCGCGGCAGGATGCTCTGCGCTTCCTCTGGAGTGCGCGGGTACTGGAGATAATACAGAGTACCGCCGTTGGCCACGGCGCTTACCAGGGCAGTGAGCTCGAGCGGAGTAAGCGCAATGCCGTCGCCGAAACTAGTCATCATGCCCATGCCGTTTTTGGGCGGAGCGGGGGGCAGCAGCCCGGCTTGTTCGCCTTCGATATCGAGTCCCGCTTTCTCCCCTAGGCCGAACAGGTGCGCATAATAACTGACCCGTTCGAAGCCCAGCTTCTGGCCCAGGCTGGCGAAATACTGGTTGCTGGATTTGGCCAGGGCGTCGGTCAATGTCATGGTGGTGCGGCCGTAGATGCGGATGCGAGTGTCGCGTTCGACAACCGATTCACTCAGCGCGGCCAGCGCAACCGGAACTTTCACGGTAGAGCAGGGCTGGAAGCCGTCGCGGAAGGCCAGGCGCTGATTCACGATGGTCAGGATGCGGCCGGTTTGCGGATCGGCCACCACCACGGTTCCGTTCAGTTTGCCCAGAGCGTCCAGAGCGGCGCGGCGCACAGTGGGGTCCTCGCCTTCGATGCGGTCGCCTTCGGAAGAATCGGCGTAGGTGGGAACGCGCCAAGGTCCGCCCAGATACTTGCCCTTGGCGGTGCCGGATCTCACAGTGGCTCTTTTGGAGGTAGTGTTGACCACCGGGGCGATGGTCGCAGAAGCTTTATGGGCGCGGGCGGCCTTGTGCTTGATGGGTTTCTTCGTGATCGCCACGGAGGGCAGGCTGAGGAGCAGCAGGATGCTAGTGCCGTACAGAACTCTATTTGCTAACAAGGACAAGGCTTCTCCTCAAACGCCGCAACACCTGCTCAAAGTGTCAGTTTGAAGGATAAGGTGGCGCCAGGTCAAGCGAAATCCGCCTTAGACAGCGCTCAAGTCGACCTTAGGGCCTGCAAAACATTTTTGGCCAACCCCGGCGACGGGGGTGGGCTGGCGGTCATTCGGTGCAGCCGATGAGGGTGGTCCCCTAAAGTACCGCTACCCCAGCCGATCG
>DATJEI010000057.1:0-7218 GCA_035496735.1 Bryobacteraceae bacterium
GCGAGTTGCATCGGCAAATCGATCACTTGACCGGCAGCCAAATTCAGGCCCGAGCGGGTTCCGGTTTCGAAACCGGGTTGAGAAACTGTCAGGCGATAGGACCCTACGGGTACGAACTCAAAAGAAAATCGGCCATTCTCATCGGACACGGCAGTTCGCGAAGCGCCCCGGGTAGTGTTTTCCAAGTTCAAAGCGGCGCCGGGAATTCCTGCACCGCTGGCGTCGGTTATGGTTCCTCTCACGGTAGCGGTACTGAGCTGACCGTAAGCCGGCGAGGTCATCCAGATCGCTGCTATAGCGTACAAAGAGATGTGTCTCAGTGTTTTCATGTATACTCCCCTCACCCAAACTACGAACTGTCCAAAATCTTCGGGTAAGCTACTCCTGTCGATCTTGAAAGTCAAGGGGTCAGTATCGGGGCACCCTATGTCGTAAGGCGTCGGGTGCCGGTTGGGATAGGTCACGCTGGAAACGCTCACGGGAGTAACGCTGGAGGGATGGCGCTTGGTGGGTCCGATAGCCTCTGCGTGACGCCGCAAACAAAACGGCAAGCCGGGAACAAGGACTTAACTCGGGCGTTGGCAAAAGCCACAAGTCTTGTAATTCAGCGGCAAGATTGAGCGGTGGCAGCGCATACAAAAGGTCGGCAGGCGGCTCAGACAAGACCAGTTATGGCGCTTGTTCGGTCAGGCTATCAAGTCTTTAACGACTCGCCCGGCTACGTCCGTCAATCGGAAATTACGCCCGCTGTACTTAAATGTTAGTTTTTCGTGATTCAGTCCCAGCAGGTGTAACACTGTCGCGTGAAGATCGTGCACATGGACGGGATTTTCGGCTACCTTGAAACCGAAATCGTCGGTGGTCCCGTAGATACCGCCGGCTTTGGATCCGCCTCCGGCCATCAAGACCGTGAAGCCGTAGATATTGTGGTCCCGGCCATTGTGAACCGACCGGAATCCGCCCAGATTGAGCACTGGCGTGCGGCCGAATTCGCTGGTGACAAGAACCAGGGTATCGTCGAGCATGCCGCGTTCTTTAAGATCCTGTACTAACGCGGCGATGGGCTGATCGACGTCATGCGCGGTAAATTTATGGCCCATGATGTCGGCATGGTGATCCCAACCCGCATGCACGATCTGGACAAAACGAACGCCTTTTTCGACCAACCGGCGCGCCGTCAGGCAGGCCTGCGAGATGCCGCCCTGGCCGTACTTGGCAAGGGTCTCTTTGCTTTCCTTACGAGTGTCGAATACGTCCGGAGCCTCGGTCTGCATGCGGAAGGCAACTTCCATCGATTGGATGGTGGCCTCCAACTCCGGCGCTCCGTCCACCCGATCCAAATACGACTTATTCATATCCTGGAGCAGGTCCAACTGTTCGCGCTGTTGCGTGAGATTCATCCGTGCGTTGGCCAGATATTGAATCTGTTTTTTCGGATCGGGCTGGTTGTAGGGGACCAAAGTGCCTTGATAGACTGCCGGCAGGAATGCTGACGAGAAGTCTCCGCCTCCGCCTCCCGCAGTGAGGACAATAAACCCGGGAAGGTTCTGATCTTCGGTACCTAGCCCATATACGACCCACGACCCCATCTGAGGGCGTCCGGCCCGAATGGTCCCGGTGTTCATCATATAGACAGAAGGACCGTGGTTTGGTATATCGGAAATCATCGATCGAACGATGCAGAAGTCATCGATGTTTTGGCCGATATGCGGAAAAAGCTCACTGACCTCCGTTCCATTCTTTCCATATTTCTTAAAAGTGAACGGGGACCGCATCAGATTCCCAGTTGCGAATTCAGTACGCGGCGTTTCAAAGGGCAGCGGCTTACCGTCGAACTTATCCAACATCGGCTTGTAATCGAAACTATCCACCTGCGAGAGTCCACCCTGCAGAAACACTACGATGACGTGTTTAGCCTTAGGCGCGAAGTGGGGCGGTTTGGGCGTCCACGGGTTCCCGGCGATCGCCGGAGAAGCTGCCTCAACCGGCCGCCCGGCCAGAGCGGCAAACGACGCCAGCCCGAAGCCATTCGCAAACGTCTTCAATGCATCGCGGCGCGTTGACGGGGGAAAGAGTCGCTTGTCGCTCATTGTAAAGTCCTTTCTTCTCTTAGTTGATGTAATAGAACTCGCCCGAGCTTAGGAGGGCCTGTGTATACTGCTCCCATGGCGTCATCTTGGTAGCGGGAGCGGACGCCCGAGGAAGCGGAGCCTCGTCCTCGTCGTTGACCGCTTGTGGGCGTGCACGAGGCGCTTGCACCGCCATCGGCTCCGCCGGCGCCTGCTTGAATAAAACATCCGCCTTGCTCAGGAACTGCAGCCCGCGCTGAACTTCGGCCTGGGTTGCCGGACGTTCAAATACGATTCGATAAGCCCGCTGGATCCTATCCTCATCGTTGTCGCTTTCCTGCAAGAGGCGCGCGGCTAGCGTGTTGGCTTGGTTATTTACCAGATCGCTGTTCATGAAGAATAGCCCTTGCAGCGGCACATTCGTGACGCTCCTCTGTTCCGCGGTGATGTTAGGGTCCGGATAGTCGAACAGGGTCAAAAGACCGTCTGGCGTGCGGCTGGCCCGCGCGTAAAAGGTTCTCTTCTTAAAGTTGGGGTTCTTCAAATTTTGCGGCGGTCCACCCAGCCTCTCGTCCAAGTTGCCGGTCACATACAGCATTGAATCTCGAATGGACTCGATCTCGAGCCGCCGGAAATTAGCCCGCCATATGAGGCGATTTTCCGGGTCGACGGCGCTATTTGCTTCCGAGGCCTGGTAGGCCTCCTGATAGGCTGCGGACAGCATAATCTCCCGGTGCATCGCTTTGATCGACCAGCCGCCCGCGATGAATTGGCTGGCCAGATAGTCAAGAAGTTCCGGGTGCGAAGGCCTGTCCCCCATCATGCCGAAGTCACTTGGCGTGTTCACGATTCCGCGTCCGAAATGGTGCTGCCATATCCGGTTCACCATCACGCGCGCAGCCAGAGGGCTTTGCACAATCGCATCCGCAAGTTGCATGCGCCCGCTGCCTTCGTCAAAGGGAAGAGGATCTCCGTCGGTTTTTCCAATGATTGCCGGAAAGCCTCTATGCACCTCTTCGCCCAGTGCATGCGGATTTCCGCGAATGTTCAACTTAAGATTCACCGGCTTGGCCTCGTCCTTGAGCGCCATGAGATACGGATACTCCGGCGGCATGGCCTTGGTTAGCGCCGACACTTCGGCTTGCATCGCATCGAGTTTGCTTTTTTCCTCTGCCGTCAGGAAACGCAGCAGGTCCTTGCTCTTGTATTGAAAGATTCCATCCTTTTTGGCGAAGGATTGATCGTTTTCACCCCGCACTACATCCAGCCATACGTAATAGTGATTGGTGTCCATCACCTTCTGCACCATCTGCTGCTTGAATTGAAACAGCTCAAACTGCATCAGGTCGCCCGGCAACATCACGCTGGCCTCGTTGGCATCCGGCTTATAATTCCGCGTCATCTCCTCATTGGCCGCGATTACAGCCTTCCTTTCGGGGATGACCTTCAACACCATATCCCGGAAGTCCTCCGCCAACTTCTGAGCCTCGGCATCGGTACCGCCGCCCTTGGCCATCATCGCGTCCCAAGCTTTCAAATATGGATGCAGCTTCTCTGTCGCCGTCAGATACTTGAACCATCGCTGGAACGTTTCCGAATCAAGCTTTTCGGTCTCCGCTACTTTCTCAAAATCCGCCTTCTGAGCCTTCGGGTTGGCCAAAGAGACTTTGCGCACAGCCAGCATGTATTGGGGTATTTGGCCGGCGAGGGTTTCTGCCACTCGGAGCGCCGACTGGTCCGCATATTCCGACAGCGCCGACTCTGCCGCCTTTACCTTTTTTTGCTGATTCTGATAGGCCGCCACTTGCTGCTCAGGAGCCAGGTTGTATTCCCAATAGCCGCTGCTCGCAAAGATACCGCCCATAGCCGTGTAATCTTTCTGAGAGATCGGATCGTATTTATGGTTGTGGCAACGGGCGCAGGTCACGGTCAATCCCAGGAATCCTTTGCTTACGACATCAATCTTGTCGTCCCGTTCATTGGCACGTGCTTCCACGAAAACGACGTCGTCGCCAGTAAACCAAGGGCCGATCCCGAGAAATCCGAGCGCCGGAAGCAACTTAGCCCGGTCCTTCTCCGGCATCAAATCCGCGGCCAGTTGTGCCTTCACAAACTGGTCGTAAGGCATGTCCTGATTGAACGCCTGCGCTACCCAGTCGCGATAGCGCCAAGTCTCTGCGTAGCCGTCCCTCGCCTGGCCATATCCCAGAAACACAGGGCGCCGGTCTGGCCGGTCGCTGCCATCAGCGTAATGGGCAACGTCGAGCCAATGGCGGCCCCATCTCTCGCCGTACTGCGGGGCTGCGAGCAAGCGGTCGACGATCTTGGCGAATGCTTCCGGCGAGTTGTCGGACAAGAAAGCATCGACCTGCTCCGGCGTGGGAGGCAATCCAATTAAGTCGTAATAGGCCCGGCGAATCAGCGAGCGCTTGTCAGCCTGCTTTACCGGCTTCAGATTGTTTTCCTCAAGCTTCGCGAGTATGAAACGATCAATCGTTGTCTTCGCCCAGGCCGTATCCTTCACGGCTGGTACAGCGGGTTTCTGAATGGGCTGGAAGGACCAAAACTTCCGCTGTTCTGGCTTGATGCTGAACTTAGGCGATGCAATTGGAGCGACCGCGGCCTTGGCGTCTCCATCGGGCCAGACGGCTCCGGTCTGGATCCAATACTTCAGATCTGCGATCTCGCTGTCCTTCAACTTCTGTCCGCCCAGCGGCATTTTGAGATTGGGATCTACATGCATGACCGCGCGGATCAGAAGGCTATCGTCGGGCTTTCCAACAGTAATGGCTGGGCCGGAGTTACCGCCCGTCAGGAGAGCAACCCTGGAGTTCACCTGCAGGCCACCTAGCTTTGTATCGGTGTGACAGGTGTAGCAGTTATTGGTAAGCACCGGACGAATTCGCCGCTCGAAGAACTCAATCTTCTCCGCGGCCTGCTGAGCAGAACCTGACACCGCCGCAACGAGGACACAACAGCCAAGCCTGACGAGATTCATCTGTAAAGCTCCCTTTTGCTCACGCCTCCGGAAACGATTAACATTATTATAACCTTATGCGCTGTTGTCAACCTACACTTTTTTCGGAATTGGGCTCAATGGCATCCATTGAGAGCGCTCCAATACTCGGACATTCGGTCGGCATCAGAATAGGGCAAAGGCGCAGAATCTACAAGGCTGAAGATCGCGATGTTGGCGCCGATCCCGATGGCATCTGTGACATGCGAAACTACGATGAAGCCTACGTTCTTGACCGAACCCCGTTGGGCGTATTGAAAATCTCTCAGCAGGGGGGCATTCACTAAACACTTCCCTCGTATGTCCAACTCCGCGTGCTAAACTACCTTCGCAAGTCACCAATAAACATTTGGATGACTCCACGCTCCGATTGCATTGCTTCCTATTGAAGAGATCGTTTCCAAGTTAGCGCTGGACCAGCGGCATTTGGTTCGGTGCAGTGAGTATGGCTACAAGCTCAAGCTGAGCCTCTTAGCCGATTCCGCGATACAGCGCCGCGGCAAGCTGATACTGGTCACTGCCACCAACCCCACCAAAGCCGGTGAAGGCAAGACTGTGGTCTCTATCGGGTTGGCGCAGGCACTGGAGCAACTCGGCAAGAGCGCGATCGTCACGTTACGGCAACCCTCTCTCGGACCTGTATTTGGACAAAAAGGTGGTGGCACTGGTGGCGGCCGCGCGAGCGTCGAACCGGCCGCCAAAATCAACCTGCACTTCCACGGCGACTTTCACGCCATCGCCGCCGCGCACAATCTACTCGCTGCAGTCATCGACGCCCATATTTTCCATGGCAACGAACTGGATCTTGAGCCTGATCAGATCACTTGGCCTCGTACCATTGATGTCAACGACCGTGCACTGCGCCACGTCGCCATAGGCGGGACCAAGTCGAGCGGACTGGCTCGAAACACCGGCTTCATCATCACTGCGGCGTCCGAGATCATGGCGATCCTGGCTCTGGCGAAAGACCGCGACGATCTTCGGCAGCGCCTTGACGCAATCGTAGTCGGATGGAATCGCGCCGGCGAGCCCGTCCGCGCCGCTGCCTTCCGGATTACGGGCGGCCTGATGGCATTGCTGAACGATGCCATTGAGCCGAATCTGGTGCAAACAACCGAAGGGACACCTGCCTTGGTGCACATTGGCCCCTTTGGAAATATCGCTCACGGCACCAGTAGCGTCTTATCCCAGACCATCGGACTGAGGCTTGCTGACTACGTAGTCAATGAAGTCGGTTTTGGCTCGGAGCTCGGAGCCGAGAAGTACTTCGATCTGGTGATGCGAGCCTCAGGACTGATTCCCTCTGCCGTCGTCCTGGTCACTACTATCCGTAGCCTCAAGGTGCAAGGTGGGGGCTCACTCGTCGGGGGGTTGGCCCACCTAGCCAGACATGCACGCATCCTGCGTGGCTTCGGAGTTCCCATTATCGTCGGAATCAATCGCTTTGCCGGCGACACGGATCAAGAATTGCGCGCGATAGAGCAGTTTTGCGCTCAGCTTGGAGAACGCTGTGTCGTGACAGACCCGTTCACTCAAGGCGGTGAGGGGCGCGCGAACTCGCGACAGAAGTTATGGCCGTCGTTCAAACCAGCCTGGAGAGCAACGCACGGCCCATTTATTCTCTCGATACCACGCCGGAACACAAGATCACAACCGTTGCGCAGCAAGTCTACGGCGCTGCTTCCGTCGTACTTAGCGATTCCGCCCGCGAGAAACTCCAACGCTTCACTCGCTGCGGCTTTGGCGCCCTGCCGATCTGCCTTGCGAAAACCCAATATTCCCTCTCCGACGACCCGGAAAAGTTGGGTGTCCCCACTGGCTGGACCCTGCATGTGACCGACGTCCTGCTTTCCGCTGGTGCTGGGTTTCTTGTGATTGTGTCCGGAAGTATGCTGCTGATGCCGGGTTTGGGAAGAACCTTTCGTGGCTCCGACATCGATGTGGACGCAGACGGCAACATTACCGGCTTGAACTAAGATACTTAGGTACGATGCGGATGCGAAATCGCTACCGTTAATAGTTCATCGCAGGGACGTTCAATGCCGGTGTTTCCGCGCAGGGACTAGCGGCAACCGCTAAAACAAAAGGGCCGAATTACTCCGGCCTTTTTGCGTCCTGATCGCCTGACGCGAA
>DATJEI010000058.1:0-4060 GCA_035496735.1 Bryobacteraceae bacterium
TAATGCCATTTCCGCACACCGGTCTTGAGATCCACCGCAACAATGCTTTCGCCAAACAAGCCGTTCCCCGGGCGATGGCCGCCGTAATAGTCGCCAGTCGGCAATTCCACCGGTATATATGCCAATCCCAGATCCTCATCGACGCTCATCTGGCCCCACGAACCGGTATTCCCGGTATAGTCGGCGGAATCTTTTTCCCAAGTGTCGTAGCCAAATTCACCGGGCTTCGGGATGGTGTGGAAAATCCAAAGGCGCTTACCCGTCTTCACATCGAAACCGCGCACATACCCTTTAACATTGCTCTTGGTTTTCGGATTGCCGCCCGCCAAGTGAGCGGCGCCGACGATGATCGTGTTCCCGGCCACGATGGGAGCCGAATGCAGCCCCACTTCGCCGGTGACGAGATCGATTTCCTGGTCGTCCTGGAGTTTCAGATCCACTTCGCCCCCAGTGCCGAACGATGGTATCCGGTTGCCGGTCTTGGCATCCAGCGCGATCAGGCGGTAACCCGGCGTCACATAGAGGATGCGCTGTTCGCGGCCATCCGTCCAGTACGACAGGCCGCGGCCCGAAAGTCTTCTGGGGGCATCCTCGCCACGCAGTCCCTCGTTCTCACCGTGCATCCACAGCAATTCGCCATTGGTTGCATCGAGCGCTACGACATCGCGCCGCGATCCGGCTACCGAATAGACCACTCCGCCAACCATGAGCGGCGTGGCCTCCAGGTTATACTCCGGCCGCGGACCCAGATTGGCGGTGCTAAAGCGCCAGGCGACTTGCAGTTTGTCGAAGTTGGATGCGTTGATCTGATCGAGGGGCGAGTAGCGCGTGTTCCCGAGGTCGCCTCCATAGGTTCGCCATTCCCCGTTTTTCGCGCCGGTCTGTGCGCTCGCAGGAATACTCCCCCACAACAGACCCACACTGAGGACGCCCGTGAGCGCGCTACCGCAGAATCTCGACATCAATTTTCTCCATTCTTTATACAACGAATCAAACGTGGTCCCGGAAGAACGTGGAACTCGATTTTGAGCGCTACCAGTCTATCTCAATTGAATCGCTTCAGGCTTCGTGAATTTCATCACTACAAACAAATCCGGGAGAGCCAGATTGCGCCCTCCCGGATTCCACTACAATGTTCAAAGTCTCACAGGCGCTGCCGCCCGCCAAATCCTACTTCTTTTCCGCGTAGGGTCCAACTTCAACTTTGCCCTGGGTATTCTTCAACGGTCCCAGTTCATCGCCCACGCCCTTCGCGATCGCGGCTAGCTCGCTGCCGGCCTGGAAGCAAGTGAAGTCCGGACGATCGCGCCATGCGAACGGCCCGCACAACCGCTTACCCGCCGAAATGGCGGCGTCGTGAACCACGTTGATCAAGCGCTCGTAATCCGGGGTTCCCTGCTTGTAGCCGGAGAAGTTGCCCAAATCGCCGCTGGCCGCGAAGACTGCGGTGACGCCCGGTACTTTGGCGATCTTATACGCATCTTTCACACCATCTACTGTCTCGATCATCAGAATCAGCACAATGTTGTCATTGGCAGTCTGGCGATATCCACCGGGGACGTTCCCCCACATTTGCGGATCAAAACCCGTGCCGCCACCGAGGCTGCGCTTCCCGAGTGGAGGGAAGAAGGTCCAGTCCCGCGCTTCAATGGCTTCTTGCTCCGAGCGGACTGTCGGCACTACAACCACCAGGGCGCCGGCGTCAACGGCGTGCTGAATTTCACGCTCATTGGCGAAAGCTACGCGTGCGCCGGGGACCGCCTTGGCGTGCGGGCAATGGCCCCACATCTTGGCAACCTGATCCCAGTCATGCGTCGAGTGCTGCATCTCGGTCCAGATGAAATCGTAGCCGGCATTCGCCATTGCGCAATACGTGGTTCCATCATTAGCACTGAAAACCGTCCCGCCCGTTACTTTGCCGCCCGCCTTCATCTTCGCCATTACGGGATTCCAGATCTGCGAGCCTGCCGGTGCGCTGAAGTCCGGTCCGTACTTCCACGTTTTTTCATCCGGCAGCCCAGTATTGACGGCCCCGGGGGGCGCTTTGTGCATGGCATCGCTGTCCTTACCTGCGGGCGCCGCCAGGGGGAACTTCATCTGTCCCGCGGCCGCATTGTTGGCGTAGGGATCGGCGGAGGCCGGTGGTGTATTTTGAGCTTGGGCCGCCACCGCTCCTAACGCAGCCGACAAGGCCACCGTGTAAAACAAGCGTTTCATTCTATTCTCCTTAACGTGCGGTGGGTTCGCTCGCGGAGATCGTGTCCCCCAAGAATCGCCTTGACCGCCGAATATCTCAATATGCAAGTCGAGTATCAACCTGACTCGCAGCGGAAGCAGTCTATCAGAAAAAAGCCGGCAGTGTCAACCAGTAAGGAGCCCTTGCTGTCACTGCCAAATGGGCAGGTTTCGCCGAAAGATAAAGGAGAAAAATGCTTTTCCAAACTCCCGCAGGAGGTCGCGAAACAGGCTGCGGCGCAGGCGCGTAGGCGCGTCTTATTCGACCTCGACTAGCTCCAGTGCCTCGCGGCTGGGACCTTCAATCATCACGGCCCGCGCATCGCCCAACTTATAAATCTTGGTCAGGAATTTGACGTGCTCACCGCGCAGCTTGGCCATCCATGCGTCCAGATCTGCAACCCTCAACCCGATGTGATCGTAAAGCTGGCCGCGCGTGGGCGCGAGCGGCCGGTCCTCCTGCTGAATGTGGAAACTGAGCGAAACGTCACTGAACATAACTCCGCCGGGCATGCGGAACATGCCTTCGCGCGTGAGCGACGGCCAGGAACGCTCCGGCATTGCCACGCGGCAAGTCGCCTCGGTATAGCCAGCTCGCTTGGATGCTGCGGAGAGAGGGGCGTTTAGGTGCTGGTGGTACCACAGTTCCGCGCAGTATGGATCTTTTTGAAACATGTGTACGTGATTAAAGCGCTCGGCCGGCATGTCGCCCTGGTATTCAATAATGGCGCCATCCGGCGCTTCGAGGTATGCGAAGCCTGCGCCATGCGTGGGCTGTATGCCTTTGGCAATTGCATCGGCGATTTCCGACTTAGTGCGGCCCAGTGACCCGCCGGCGCCCGGCCAGGTGTCGCTGCTGACAAACACCGAGCCGCCTTCATCCGTGGTATAGAGCGGAAACAGCTTTACGCCGCGCTGCTGGTACAGTGCCATGTTCTTGTGGGCGTCGACAACATGCCAGCCGAAGTGCCAGATCGCGGTCTGCGGCTGCGTGGGCGGCGGCGTTTTCACCTTAGTGAACAGCACCCAAACCGGGCCCGACTTGAGCGCCGGCACCCCCGCGTACGACGCTCTCGCCGTGCTGGGAAACTGGCGAGTATAGAATTCGATGGCCGCCTCCGGGTCCACCGAGTTGAGATGCAGATGATGAAATCCCGGAGCGGGCAGAGTCTGTGCGCCGCACAATACGGCAAGCGCCAGTGGAAAGCAGAAACGGATTCTCATGCGGTCCCCCGGTGTAGTCTACCAGTGCGATTCGGCCGGCAATTTCAATGCAGTCAAACTCAATGCCAGTTTCTTAGCTCTTGAGCGTGACGTGCAGCGTTTCGAGCAGATATTTTCTGTGGGAGTCCATGTCTTGCTCCACGGTTCCTTCTCCCGGCCGGGGAGCGTCGAAGTCGAGCGTAACCCAGCCGGCGTACTGCTTCTCGCGCAAGACCCGGAAGAAGGCCGGAAAATCCACGCCGCCGCTGCCCAGGCGCTTATAAAGGTTCACCCGATTGTGCTCCTCTTCGCTCGGCGCCGGGCCTTTCCATCCATGGCCGGCGCTATATTTAGCTTCGCAATCCTTCAAATGAATCGCCGCAAGACGCGGATAATAGTCCCGCAACGCCTTCACCGGATCGATTCCGCCCAAACTCGCATGCCCCGTATCAAGAATCAGGAACACATACCGGGGATCAGTCAGTTCCATCATTTTGTCGAGCTCCGGCTGCCGCTCCACCAGCGTCCAGCAGTGAGGATGAAACGCAAACTTGACGCCTGTCTCGCCAATGGTCCGTTTCCCGATTTCATTCAGGGTTTTCGCGATCGCGGTGGCATTCTC
>DATJEI010000059.1:0-11637 GCA_035496735.1 Bryobacteraceae bacterium
CACGGCCGGCCGGTCTGGTATCAACTGTACGCGCCTTCTTCGTGGGCCGTCACCGAAAAAATTGTTCATCGCGTCGAAGCCGCGGGCTGCCCGGTGATCGCGCTTACCGTCGATAACACGACCGGGCGAAACAGCGAGACCTATAAGCGCATGCGGCCCAAGGATCTTAGCCAGTGCGCCGTATGCCACGGCCCCGGCGAACCTCCCGGCACGCGCAAACGGCCCATGTATGAAGGCATCGACATGACCGGCGTCAGCGGGACGAATCCCGCGATGGACTGGGACTTCGTAGACCGTCTGCGTAAACTCGTCTCGGTGAAACTGCTGATCAAGGGGATCGACGGGCGCGAAGACGCGCGGCTCGCGCTGGAGCACGGATTCGATGGCGTTTGGGTTTCGAACCATGGCGGACGCTCCACTGAAACTCTGCGCGCCACCATCGAAGCGTTGCCCGAAGTTGTGGCCGAAGTCGGGGGCCGCATCCCGGTATTCGTCGATGGCGGTTTTCGCCGCGGGACCGACGTTTACAAGGCGCTCGCCCTCGGCGCCACCGCAGTTGGCATCGGCCGCCCGTTCCTGTGGGGCTTGGGCGCTTTCGGACAAGCGGGCGTGGATCGCGTGCTCGAAATCATGCAGGGTGAGTTCAAGCTGGTAATGGGCAACTGCGGCAGCCAGAACGTGTCGAAAATCACTCGCGACCGCGTGGCGACGCCCGACTGGCATATCTAGCGACGCACCTGCTTAGAAGCTCAGCCGCGCCGCCAATTGCACCGTACGGCCTGGGCGGGCGCTTGAGACTACGCCGAAATCCGCTGCGCCGAAGGTGTCGCCGGGGACGTTGAAGACGGCGTGGTTAAACAGGTTGTAGAACTCGCCGCGAATATCGAACTTCAGGCGCTCGGTCGGGGAGAAATTCTTCTCCAAGGTGGCGTCCGTGTTCAGGATGGGCGCGCCGCGCAGTCCGGATCTTGGCGAATTGCCGAAGGTGAAGTTTGCGGGCTGCGAGAATACGGAAGTGTCGAACCAGTGCGCGATGGTCCGCTGATCCGAGGGCAGTGAGGGGTCGCCCGAAACGTTAGGCCGCAGCGCGCCGGCTGGAAAAGCGTTGGTGGTGTTCGACGCGGTGATGACAGTGAAGGCCGGTCCCGATTCGAAGGTTTCGAGCAGCCCCACTCTCCATCCGCCCAGTCCGCCATTGAGCAGGCGGTTGCCTTTCAACTTAGGCGTCTCATACAGCAGTGTGGCGATCACGCGGTGCGGCACATCGCTGCCGCTCAGGCCCTTGTCGAGATTGCGGTGGTAGGCGTCCATGTAGCTGCCGGTCGCGCCATACTCGTTGGCCGCTTCCACATCGTCGATGAATTTCGAAAACGTATAGTGAGCCAGGAAAGAGAAGTTGTTTCCGAAGCGCTTTTCCGCGCGGATGAAGCCGCCATGATATGTCGAGTTGCCGATCGACGGATTGATCCAGGTCACATTGCTGAACTGGGGAAACGGCCGGAGCAGTTGCGTGTTGCCCGCGCCCATGAGCTGGGTGGGGACCTGATCCAGGCTCAGATCATTGGCCGTCAGATGGTGGCTGACGTTGCCGAGGTAGCCGACTTCGAGCAGCAGGTCGCGGGTAACCTCGCGCTGAAAGCTTAGATTGTACTGGTAGGAGACTGGCGCAACCTGATTGGGATTGAAGTATGAAACAGCCGTGTTGGGCGATTTACCGACGGCCACCGCTCCGAAGCCGAGTGTCAAGTCCGGACGCGTGTAGGCGGGAAATCCATTCTGCAATTGGAAAACGATGGAGGACGCGGTCTGCGCCGTGGCGTAGGATGCGGCGGTTGAATATCCCAGGGAAGCGACATCGCCGATGGTATTGCTGACGGTGGGTCCGTAGAACACGCCTGCGCCGCCACGTATGACGGTTTCCGCCTGGCCCGGAATCCGGTAGGCGAAGCCCAGTCGCGGTCCAAAGTTGTTGAGATCCGTTTTGAAGGCGCGCACCGGGACGCCATCGACGCCCGCCCAAGTCACCACGCCAGGCGTGCCCGATACCGGATTGATCGCCAGCGGGTCGAAGGAATTCATTTTGTTATCGGCTTCCTCGCGAGGAAGCTCCGCTTCCCAGCGCAGCCCGGCGTTGACGGTCAGGCGATCGGTGACGCGCCAGTCGTCCTGCAGAAAGAATCCCAGATAAGCGGCGCGGCTGCGAATCTTGTCGGAAACCTGGATGGCCGCGGTATTGACTTGACCTAGGAGGAAGCTGGCCAAGCCGTTTCCGCCACTGCCATTGAAGCCGGTGATCAGCGGGCTGAAGCTGAAACTTCCGGCCGAGCTGCGGTCGCGAATCTCATCGTTGGCTCCCGCGCGGAATTCGCCGCCGAACTTGATGGCATGCCTGCCGCGCTGCCATGAGACTGAACCCAAAATCTGGCGGTCGAGGATGGGGGTCTGAAAGCGGCCCACCGCAGTCGAATTTCCCAGCGCTGCGCTAGAGTTGCCAATCGTCTGGGTATTGGCGATGCCGTAGCCCGGGATGGTGAATGCAGGAAACGCAGCACTGCTCACGCCCTGCAGTCCAATCGCGGCGGCCAGATTGGCGCCGGCTCCCGGGCGGGAATCGATGAACTTGCGGCGCAGGTAGGTGAAGCGTACATCGTTCGCCAGCGTCGGGCTGAAAACATGAGTTTCCGCGATCAGGAAGCTTTGCACGCGGACGTCGGTAAGGTCGCCGTTGGGGTCCGACTCGGGAATCCCGTAGGTACCGCTGCCATTGGTATTGCTGTCATTGATGTAGTAGCGCGCGGTTGTCAGGTCCGCAGGCCGGATTTGATGATCCAGGCGTCCAACAATGATGTCGCGATTGAGCTGGTTGGAGCTGCTGCCTACGAAATTGTTCGCGTTGGTGATGGTACCGGCTGAGTTGGGCAGCGGAAAATAATTGAGGGCTGCGAAGGCCACCGCATCCCGGCGGTTAGGGGGGATTCTATTGCCCGTAAAAGCCTGGCGAGTAGCCCCCGGTCCCGTGGCTGGATCGAAGATCTGAACCATCTTCCCCGAGCTGTTGCGCAGATCGGAAAAGTCGCCGGTGCGCTCCAGCAGAGTGGGAACCGTGGCCTTGAGGGTAGTGCTGGTCAACTGGCGTGTTTGCTCCCAGGTGACGAAGAAGAAGGTCTTGTCTTTGCGGATGGGACCGCCCAAGGTTCCGCCGAATTGATTCAGACGCACCGGAGCCCGGTTCGCGGCGAAAAAATTGCGCGCGTTAAGTCCGGTGTTTTGCAGGGACTCGAATAGGCTTCCGTGATACTGGCTGGTTCCGGCGCGAGTGGACATGCTCACGATGCCGCCGGTCGAATGCCCGTACTCGGCCGAGTAGTTGTTAGTGATCACGCGGAATTCCTGCATGGCATCTACCGGCAAGCTGGTGAGCTGCTGCGGCCGGGTCAGCCCCACGGCGTTCGATACGTTGCCTCCATCCAGGATGAAATTCTGATTGCGCGCGCGGCCCCCAGCTACGCTGAACACCGGATAGTTCTCGGCGGTTCCGGTGCCGGGATCAATCATGATCACGCCGGGCGCCAGGGCCGCCAGCGATGACGCCGCGCGGTTGGGCAGCGGGAGGCCGTTGAGCATCTGGCGGTCCACTGTCTGTGAGACATTCGAGGACTGAGATTCCACCAGGGGCGCGGCTTCCACTACATTCACAGTCTGGTTCTGTTGTCCGACTTGCAGGGTCAGATCGATGGCGAGGGTTTGGCTGACCTGAAGCGTGATCGGCCCTCGGCTAAGGTGGTCGAATCCGCCGGCGTCCACTTCTATTTGATAGCTGCCGGGAAGGAGTGCCCCCGCGCGATATAGTCCCAAGTCGCTGGTTACCGTTTCAACCTGAACGCCGGATTCCAGGTTCTTCACGACGACTTGGGCATGGGGAACCCCCATGCCGGTAGCGTCTTTCAGATTTCCCGAGATGGCGCTATTTCCGCTTTGTGCCCAAGCACTTAGAGTTAATACTATAAAGAATACTAAAATAGTATACTTTTGCATAACCAATACTATACTATATTGATAGGAATAGTCAAGTATGGTTTAAGCTTTAGTTTTTTTGGTTTTCGCGGCGTCCACTTGATCGCAGACCATAGCCAGGGTGGTTTCATCCAGAATCGCCGCCACGGCATCTCGCACTTGGCGCATGATGATACGGGTGCCGCAGGTCTGGATGTCGACGCATTCATCGCATTTTCGAAAGCGGGTTTCGCTGGCGCAAGGGAGAGGGGCGAGGGGTCCTTCGATGGCGCGGATGACAGAGCCAATGGTGATATTTTCGGGTGGTTGCGCAAGCGCGTAGCCGCCGCCTTTCCCTTTCTTGCTGGCGACGAATCCGGCGCTTTTGAGGGAAACCAAAATCTGCTCGAGGAATTTTTTGGGAATAGTTTCTGACGCTGCGAGCGTGGTGATCAAGACTGGTCCTCGGCCGAATTTGCGAGTGAGTGCGTATAGGGCGCGGAGGCTGTATTGAGTGCGCTTGGAGAGTTGCCGCACTGGGCTAGGCGTCCCCCACTGGCGGCTTGCGTTTGTGCCAATCGGTCTGCGCCTGAAACGCGCGGCCCACGCCGATCAGGTGATTTTCGAACCAGGGCCGCCCAATCAGCGAGATTCCCACCGGCAATCCGCCGGCGAATCCGCAAGGCAAGGAAATTGCCGGCAGTCCCGCTAAATTGCCGGCCGGGATGATGCCGGTGAGGCCGCGTCCGCCTGCTACCGGAGTCCCGCCGGCTCCGCCCGTACCGTCGGCAATCCGCGGTGCGGCAGTTGGCCGGGATGGCGCGAGCAACATGTCCACGTCGTAGAACATTTCGCGAAAGGCGGCGCGCACCAGCGAGCGGATGCGCATGGCCTTCAGATAATCGATAGCCGAAATATCGAGAGCCGCCTTCAGCGTCGCCGCCTGCGACGGGTCCGCCATCTGCTCGATCTTCGGGCCGCGAATGAAGTCTTCGAAGATGGAGGCTGCTTCCGCGCCGATCACGGTCTCGACCAGCGCACCGTAGGGGAAGTCGGGGATCTCCACTTCCTTGAACTTCGCGCCCAGGCTCTTCATCACGCCCAGCGCCGCCTGCAGCGCGGCTTGCGCTTCCGGCGCGGCGCGCTCGAAATCAATGGGCGCGAAGCCAATGGTGAAATCGGTAATCTTGCGGTCGAACTGCGGCACGTAGGCGAAGCCCTTGCGGGCCGAACCCGGGTCCTCCGCATCGCCTCCCGCGATGACGTGCAGCACCAGGCCGCAATCTTCGGCGGAGCGGCACATCGGCCCGATCTTATCCAGCGTCCACGCGAGCGACATGGCGCCGCGGCGGCTGACCAGTCCATACGTCGGACGCAGTCCGGTCACGCCGCAGAAGGCGCTGGGCGTGATGATGGAACCGGACGTTTCCGAACCCAGCGCGAACGTGACGAGCCCTGCCGCGGTGGCAATGCCCGCGCCACTCGATGATCCGCCGGCCCAGCGCGTTCGGTCCCATGGATTTTGCGCCGGGCCAGTGGATGAGGCGGCTGCGGTCCGGTAGCTCACGCCGCCAGCCAGTTCGACCATCGCGAGTTTGCCGATGAGAATCGCACCCGCGGCATTGAGTTTTTTGATCACGAACGCGTCTTCGTCGAATTTCTGTCCCGCGAACCCGCGCGAGCCCCATTCGGTAGGCTGCCCCTTCACAGCCAGCAGATCCTTCGCGCCGTACGGAACGCCTTGCAGCGGGCCGCGCGTGCGCTCGCGCTTCAGATCGCCGTCGACATCCTTGGCTTTTTTGAGTGCGCTGCGGCGCAGGGAAAGCGCCAGGGCATTGTGAGCTGCGCCGATCTTCTCCAGGCGGTCACAGAACGCACGCGTCAGTTCAACCGCCGAATATTCCTTGGCGCGAAGACCAGCCGAGAGCTCGCCGATGCTGGCAAAGAAAACATCGCCCGAGAGAGTCTTCGCCATGACGCTAGGCCTCAAAGCGCGTCGCCGGCTCGATGTTGCGCGGCAGCTTGACGGCGGCCAATGCGCGCGAGGCTTCTTGAACCCTATTGCTCACCGGAGCGGGAGCGGCGACGGGAGCTTGCGCAGGCGTCTGAGCCCTGGTTTTCACGCCGATCAGCGCGGGCGCTGCCAGGTACGCGGCTAGCGAACGCCGAGTCAAGCGAGGAGATTTCATATCGCTATTATGGCGCTATTTCGAAGGAACAGGCGTTGCAAGCCAGTTGTTTCGCGAGAGACGCAAAGGCCGTAAAGGGCATTAGCGGCAAGAAGAAGCAAGATAATCGCACCAATGGATCGCGGCTCGGCCAGCCCCTATTTCGGTGCGCCTGGCGTCATCTCATTCTTGATCACCTTGCCGCCCTTCATCACGAACTTGACGCGTTGCAGGTCGGTGATGTCGGCGAGCGGGTCGCCGGACACCGCGATCAGGTCGGCGAATTTGCCCTTGTCGATCGACCCGATCTGGTCCTGCCATCCCAGCACCTCTGCGTTGACGGTGGTCCCGGCCTGGATGGCGCGCGCCGGCGTCAGGCCCGCGTGTTTCACCAGCCATTCGAATTCGAGCGCCTGCGTGCCGTGCGCGAAGGTGGAGCCATCGACGCCGCTGCCCATCATCACCTTGATGCCTTTGGTCGCGGCCGCCATCGTCGCCGCCTTCTCAAAAATCGGAATGATGCGGTACTTGCCGCCGGTGCTCTTGGCGTCGTTGTCGTCGATATACGGCTCGGTGTAGCGAATGCCGGTGGGGTCGTAGTAGAGGCCTTTGGCAGCCATCATATTCACCTGCTCCTGATCGAGTCCGAAGCCGTGCTCGATGGTGTCGCATCCGGCTACGATGGCGTTCTTCTGGCCTTCGCCGCCGTAGACGTGGCAGCCGGCTTTCTTGCCCAGACGATGGGTTTCGTCAATCAGCGCGCGCAATACCGGCAGCGGGTAGGTCACGACATATTGGTCCTTGCCATCGGGCGTGAAGGAGTACGCGCCTGCCGGGTAGAGCTTGATCCAATCCGCGCCATGTTGGATCTGCGTGCGCACGGCGGCGCGCGCGTCTTCGACAGAACGAACCACGGTGCTGGCGAGCGGGTTGTCGGGCTTCGAGGGGTCGGCGGGTTTATCTCCCCACACGATTCCGAGCGTAGAAACTTGATAGCGCGGGCCGTCGATGACGCCGCGGTTGATGGCATCGCGGATGGCGATGTCGCCGTAACCGTTGCCGTGCGTGCTCATATCGCGCGCCGCGGTGAAGCCGGCACGCAAGTCGTTTTGCACGTTCTGGACGGCCAGCAGGATAGCGGCTTCCGTCTTGCCATCGGGCTTTCGCGCATTGAACATGTGCGTATGCGCGTCGATCAAGCCGGGCAGAACGGTGGCTTGGCGCAGGTCGATCACTTCGGCTCCCGCAGGGATCTTCGCTTGGCCCTCGGCGCCGACTTCGGTGATGCGCTCACCGGAGAGCAGCACCACCTGGCGCGCCAGCATCTGGCCGGTTTTGCTGTCGAACAAGCGGCCGGCGCGGACTGCCATGACGCGTGGCGCGGGTGCACACTTGTAAATGCCGCCGTCGGAGCTGATGCAGGGCGCAGCCCCGGCGCCTCGCCACGGCGCGGGGGGAGGCTGGGGCTGTGCCAAGACCGTTATCGCGCACGCCAAGATTGCGAGCGCGCTCAGGATGGATTTCGATTGCATTTGCGATTACCTCACGGCTGAGTTGGCCATCTTCGCGTGATTTTGTTCGTGCATTTGCGACAGCGCTTCAAGCGCGGCCCGCTCCATCACGGCCCGCGGCGCGCTATCGTCGGTGAAGATCTCGAACTGGCGCACTGCCTGTTCGATAAACATCTCCAGGCCACTGATGCATTCGGCTCCCTGGCTCTTGGCCTTGCGCAGCAGCAGGGTCTCGAGCGGGTTGTAGACCATGTCGAAAACCAGTTTCGCCGGAATGCGGCCGTTGAAGAAACATTCGCCGGCACGCGGCGTCATGCCGAGGGGCGTAGCATGGATCAGCACATCGAACATACGCGCATCGGCTTGCTCGCGCGTGAGCAGTTCGGCTCCCACTGCGCGCGCCAGGACCCGCACGCGGTCCAGATTCCGTCCGGTGATGGCGAGCTTCGCGCCGGCCTCCGCCAGCGCATATACTGCTCCGCGCGCCGCGCCGCCGTTGCCGGCGATCAATGCCGTGGCTTTGCCCAGCCGTAAACGCTTGGCCAGCGGGCGGGTCACGCCGTCGGCGTCGGTATTGGTGCCGCGCCATTTGCCGGACTTGCGCCACACCGTATTCACCGCGCCGATACGCCGCGCGAGCGGTTCCACCACGTCCAGATAGCGGATGATTTTCTGTTTGTGCGGAAGTGTCACGCTGAAACCGGAGAGCGGCAGCTTGGCCGCCAGGTGGAAGAAATCCTTGAGCTGTACCGGATGCACCAGGAACGGCAGATATACCGCATCCACGCGCCGCGCCTGAAACGCGCGGTTGTGCACGGAAGGGGAGATCGAGTGGCGCACCGGGTCGGCAATCACGCCAAAGATTTTCGCGTTGCGCGAGATCTTCTCCACGCGATAAAGATTGCGCAACTGGCTGGCTGTCACCTGGCCGGTTGCGGTTCCCGCTGCCGTATTGGGCGCGGCGTAGGTGTAGATTCCGCCGAACCCCGGCGACAAAACGCGCGTGGGAAAGCCAGTCTCGCCCATCGCGAGCAGCACGGTGTCCACTTTTGGATAGGCGCGCGCAAGCTCCAGCACCTTGTAATTGTCGGAAGGCTTCTTGGCAGTGGTGACGATCTTATACCCGTCGGCGGCAATGCGCTGCATGCGGCGCATCACGGCATCGGTGGGCGGAGTGCCTCCATAATTATGGTAGGAGAGCAGCAGATAAGCCCGCGAGCGCAGGCCTTCCAGGCGCGGGCGGCAACCCTCGGCACTTTCGATCTCCAGGTCGACGGCCTTCGCCCCGGCGGCGATGGCTGCTTCGAGCACCCGCAACTGCTCCTCGATGCTGCCGTTGAAGCGGCCCGCATTCTGGTGGCGGCGGCAGGTGGCCAGAATGACGCAATCGGCGTGGCGCGCCAAAAATTTGCGGATGGCGGCCACGCCTTGCTCGGGTTTCGGCAGGTAATCCAGACGGAACTCGAAGAAGCGCTCACCCGCGTCGTATTCGCTGCGCGCGTGCGCCAGGAGCGCCTCGGCGTCGGGGAATCCCAGCGCTATGCAGATACGCGGGAATGCAATTCGCGGCGGCATTAAAGACAGAACAGCATATCACGTCAATGGGGGTGCTGAGCGGAGGGGGCCGTGGCGCGGTTGCTTGAGTTCCGCCCGTCAACTCCTATATTGGAGTGATATGAATATGCCCACTCGGAAAATCACGCCCTTCCTGTGGTTCGATCACCAAGCGGAAGAAGCCGCAACGTTTTACACTTCCGTTTTCAAGAACTCGAAAATCGAGACTGTAACCCGCTATGGCGACGCGGGACCTGGCCCTAAAGGCAGCGTAATGACGATCGCGTTCGAGCTCGACGGACAAAAGTTCGTCGCGCTGAACGGCGGGCCTCACTACCAATTCACGCCGGCAATCTCGTTCGTCGTGAACTGCGAAGAGCAGGAGGAGGTGGACTACTATTGGGAAAAGCTCACGGCCGGCGGCCAGGAAATCCAATGCGGCTGGCTGGTGGATAAATACGGGGTGTCGTGGCAGATCGTGCCTAAGGCGCTGGTCGAAATGTTGACCGATAAGGACCCGGCGCGCTCCCGGCGAGTGATGAAAGCGATGTTTCAGATGAAGAAGATTGACATCGCTGGGTTGAAATCGGCCTACGATCGGAGTTGAGAGCCCGCACACCATTTTGGTGCATAATGATGTTATGAAGATGGTTGAGAAGGCGGTTCGCCAGAGCGTCAGTCTGCCTCCCAGGCTAGCGAAGCAAGTGGGTAGCCTGGCCAAGAGCCGAAAGCTGAGCAAGAATCGCATGTTGTTGGAGCTGATCGAGAACGGCATAGACGCTGAGAAGCGAAAACAGCAGCAGTTTTTCGCTCTGGCTGAGCGTTTCCGCAACGAGCAGGATCCGGACGCGGCCAGCCGCCTGGGCGATGAACTTGGCCGAATGGTTTTCGGCGGCTGATGCCGCAACTCGAGCGTTGGGACAACCTGCCCGCGCGGGTGCGGCAACATCTGATCGAGCGGATGCGTGACCGCGAGATCAGCGTCTCGGATCTAAATCAACTTCGCCTCTGGGTCGAGACCCGGCCGGAGATGCCCGAGGGCGACTGGTACAAGGATTTCGGCTCTTTCAAAGTCTGCGGCAGCGGATCATACCCCAAAACGTTCCTACTCCGAGGGCAAGTCGCCAAGGGCCAAGCCCTCTGATCATCACGCTGGCGGAAAAGGTATGAAACCTGAGTATGACTTCAGCACGGGCGAACGTGGCAAGTTTTTCCGGCCCAACGACGAACTTCGGTTACCCATCTATCTGAGCGCCGACGTTCAGAACTATTTGACAGAACGTGCGGCCCAGAAGGGTATACCGCTTGGCGAGATGGTGAACACCCTGCTGAAGCAGGAGATTCAGTTAATTGAGTCAGTGAAGTAGTACTGCTTAAGCAGTCGAGGCGCGACCGTGGTCTTTGAACGTAGCGAGTGACGACTGCATGGCGCGGGACTTTCCCGCGAACTCCAACTGCGCTAACGGAATAGTGACAACTTCTCTTTCGACCAGTATCGTGACTTCCAACAATCGCGCGTAAATCTGTCGGTCAGCCAGATCAGCGATTCGTGCATTCACCTCCGCAACGCCAGCGGTTGGTAATATGATCCGGGCCGGCGCGGGATTTTCCCGGTCGCCCATCAAGGCATGCCTTGGGCCGATTGGGAACACGCACTGTTTGTAGACAACGCTCGCGGGATGATCGCAGGTGATGAAATCCGGCGCATCCGGAGCGGCTATCAGTAGCGACCAATAGCGGGCGGATACCCCTTCCAGAATGCTCTTGAATACTGCAAGCTCCGTCGCCAAATGCTCCTGCGGGCTGATCTGAAGCTCAAAGTCGGCGCGAAGCGTTTCCTGCATCAGCTCAAAGGGAACGTCTGCTCCGGCGATGAATCCACGCTCGCGGGCCTTCTCCGCATGGTGCTCGTACAGCCGCCGGTCGGAGGCGAGAAGATCACCGATCACCCGGTAGGCATGTTTCTTCGAAGCCGTCATCGACCGTCTCATCGCCGGATTGCGGACAGCAAAAAGCGTTAGAAGATTCAGGACGTAGCTGAAATCCTCGTCGGAAGGAATGTCATTATTAGCACAGATCCAGCGCAACACCGATACAGCCTTTTGCTCGATCTTGTCGGCGAACATTTTCTCCAGGTGATCAGGAGCGTAACCGGGAAGGTCGATCTTGTTAAAGTTCGTTTCCAGCGCTACGCCGTGCGGATTCGGGTTGAACAGTTTGTTCTCCCTGAAATCAAATACCCAGAGTTTGCCCTTCTTGTCCCCGGTATCCGGCTCTTGATCAAGAAAGGGGGCAGTCCCGGATAAACCTGACTGATAAAACGAGTTTAGGAGCACCGTTTGATCAGATCAGAGGTGTTACTAGGACTACCCAACTATGAGATTAGCGATATTGACCTGAAGGGAGTGGAG
>DATJEI010000060.1:0-6350 GCA_035496735.1 Bryobacteraceae bacterium
CTCCACTCCCTTCAGGTCAATATCGCTAATCTCATAGTTGGGTAGTCCTAGTAACACCTCTGATCTGATCAAACGGTGCTCCTAAACTCGTTTTATCAGTCAGGTTTATCCGGGACTGCCCCCTTTCTTGATCAAGAGCCGCACACACGAGCACACCGTATTTCACCCAGGTTGCTTACCGAGAGTGTACTGGAACCTAAAGCCCGCGTTCTCGATGACCTTCCCTGCGCGTCCTAAGAACTCAACTCCGCTAGGATCGGGTTCGTGTTGGGTGACCACGCGAAATATCACTGGCCTTTCCTTCGCGTAAGGATAGCTGCTCAGAATCTCGCCGGATTCCACGAAGGCCAAATAACGATTAAGCCGTGGTGACGAGGCCACGGGCTGGCTGCCATTTCTCACTTGCAATATCCCAAGTGGAATGTTCTGTAGTGAGAGTCGCCACGGGGCCGCGGACTTTCCATTTAGTTACGTCAATCATGATTTGTCCGTCCCCCTTGTAACCCTGACACCGAACAATATATCGAAAATTTGCACCGGATAATTGAATCGAAGTAAAGCTATTTGGAAGCTGGAAATATGGCGATGCGGTCGCCCCGGAAGGAGCCTACCCAAAGGTCATTGCCGATCGGGATTGCCACGGTGCCCGATGCGAAGGATTCGGTGTTTGGTTGATTGATGAGCTCTGTTTTCTTCAGTGTTTTCGGATCGACCCTCACCACGTTTGTCGTCTGTTGTCCCTGGCCCGCTGCCAAAATGGAGCCATCCCCAGCAAATCGGATATTGTCTACGCGAAAACCTAATGGAACCGTATCCCGCTTTACCGGAGTTTGACCGCGCGAGAGCCGTAAGAAGGATTGGCTTCCCCACGCGGCGACATATAGCCACTTCCCATCCTTGGAAACCTCAACGCCGTTAGCCCCCGCGGCCTCACTGCCCGGCACTTTGCGCCAGCCTTTTCCGGTGTGCCATTCCCAAAGTTCGCCATTATTTTCGCCGGCCATCATTCTGGTTCGGGAAGCGCTCGCATTCGCTCCACGCTCTAGAAAATTGGTCGTGACAAAGCCGCCGCCCGGCAGCGGAACGACGGAGTTCAGTCCAATTGGGTCCGGGACGATTGCGCATCCGATCCAGGTCAAAGTCGGGGTCTTGCCGCGGGCATCGACCTGGAACACTTCGATGGATTCTCTTTTCCCATGGTGGACCGCGTATAGCGTATAGATCGAATTCCGCCTAGCCCGCATGGCCAGACCGTGCGTAGTGAACTTTGCCTTGTCTTCGGGCGCTGGCGCGCCGGGACATGAATCATAAGTCTTACTGTCCAACTGCTCTTTTGCGCTGGAGGACGGGTAGAGGAGCGTGGATGTCTTGGCCCGAACGCTGATCAACCGGATGCCTCCGTTGCCGGCCAAAGAGGACGCGATCACCCAGTCGCTGCCCGGCAAATGAAGCAGATCTTCCGGCGCCTCCTGCCCACAGACGAACTGGATGTTTCCTGCCGGCGCACAGCTTGCTGCGGTCTGGGCGGTGAGCGGCTGAACGACGGCAAACGTGACGGGGAACACAAGCAGAGCGATGACTCTCATACAAACCTCACGTTCAGGATATTCCACGCGAACACCAATCGGTAATTGCTCGCATGCCCCGATATTTCATCATTATCGGTAGGTAACTGAAGACTCATAGTTGTTTTCAAGGTTTGCGATCATATCTCCCTGCGCCGTGGTTTGACGTGAGCATGAAGTGCGACACCGTGCCGTGGTAATTTTGCGGCGACCCCATCCCTCATGGTGTTCCCGGTACTCGCGCATCCGACTTGGATCGTCCGAAAGTATCTCCCTGCGATCCCGTGTCCACTCCTCGAGCAAGACCTTTGCTCGATTTATGAATCGCGTCGGATGACGTGTCGCCTCGCGGCATGAGCGGATGCAGAGATCTCCGCGAGGACCTCTCACCAAATCACGAACGAAGACGTTCCCACGCCCTTAGTGTATCTTTTCAGTCGTGCATCGTTCGCGGACGCGATGTCCGCAGGACTCCGCAAAGTTGGTCTACCGCACCATGCGTACGAGTTCAACGCAGCACTCACACGCGCTCTCGATATTGAAAACGGGGAGCGAAGATGGCTCGCCGATGAAGACATCTTCGCCGACGTATCCCGCGATCTGGATGACGCACTGGCACCGCCACAAGCACAACAGCGCTACCAACACGCCTGCACGGACCGAAAAGAATAAATACCGCCATCACCTGCTTGATCACCCCAGCAGACCCTTGCATCGGCAGCTTGGGTTCTGATGACACTCAGTTATCACGGGTCGGAAAAGCGCCTCCCACGGGTATTGTTACAGACGTATCCGGCGTCTAAATGCCAAGAGTACCGCCAGCGCCAGCCCAACCGAGCCCGAAGTCGCGGGTTCCGGAACTGCTGGACTCAGAAAACCACGAATTTCGCCGCCTCCAAAATTCGTCGTGTGGATGTTTAGATAGGCATTCCCGGCAGCAATACCAGCGAACAGCGTGGCTTCGGCGTTCGGCACCGAGCTCCCGTTGGCAGTGACAAAAGCCGGATTGTAGCTGGAGGCTAGTGTCATGTCGAAAACGTGGTCATAGCTACCTGACGTTACCCCGCCGGGAAACCCTGTAAACGTTGGTGTTGTCGTCGCCACGCCCGTATTGCCGCCGGGCGCTACACAGCAATGAATGTGAGCTGCAGTATCGCCCGAGGTCAGACCTTGGAAAGTCACGTTGACTTCCATAGTTTGAGCCACGGTGTCGATCGTCACCACGGCGAATCCCGTGCCAGGCGATCCCGTGGGGGGATTCTCATTTGCTCCGCTCAAGTTCGCCGTGTAAAGAATCGTCGAGGCGGACAATTGCGCCCCTGCGAGCAACATTGCCGAAAAGAAAACGCTGTGGAGTTTCATGGACCCTCCCGCGAGGGGATTGTATCACCAAATAGCCCTAACTGATATATTTGAATACGCGCAAAGTACTAACGGTACTAACGAACGAATCGGAAGATTGGCGGGCGAGGTTGAAATGGCGCATTCCGCCATGACAAAGTAGCGTGAAGACCTGACGCGGAGCGGGTGACAGACCGATGCGCGTGTGCGGAATGCGAAACCGGTCTCTCGCCGTTTTATGCCACTGGTTCGTTTGACGATGGAGTTTCGCTAGCCGGTTCGTCAACGCTGCTCTTCTCCGTCTTCCGTTCCGGGAGGATGTGGTCAGGGACTAGGCCGGATGCGCTGCAATCGACACAGACAGGAACGCCGTGGTAGTGAAGCTCGGTATCGTTCCCGCAGTTCGAGCACGCTGCCACCAAGCCACCCCGTCTGTATGATGGCACGAACTCTTTCCCAGCCCGCGCCTATCTTTGGGATACCCATGGTTCAATGATCTGTTAGTATCGACCCCAGCTTGGCGAGTATCTTCCTCCGAGTGCTCGTCGAATCCCCGAAATCGGAAGAGGTGGGATTTCTTCGGGCTGATCTCTGGCAACTGAGGATCACCCTAAAGACTAAACGGCAAATCGACAGCGGCGCTGGGGGCGAGTAGGGTTGGGAGTCCCCGGCCTCAACGACTACTCCCCTTGGCCGTCGTAAACTACTTAATCAGCAGCCATGCGCATCAGCTTGTTCGGCAACCTGCGGATCAGCCTCGCCGGATGCCCGGTCAACGCCGTTAACACGAACCGTCTTCATTCCCTGGTCGCGTTTTTGATCCTTCACGGCGATACACCGCTACCGCGGGAGCGAGTCGCCTTTATGCTGTGGCCCGCCTCTAGCGAATCGCAGGCGCGGACGAATCTGCGGCAGCTTCTCCACCATTTGAAACGGGCATTGCCGGTCGAATGCACTTCGCTGGTTACCGATCACTTTGCGATTCAGTGGCGTCAGGATGGATCTTGCGCGGTCGATACCGCCGAATTCCAGGCGGCAATTGTGGAAGCGAACGCCGCGCAAACGGAGAAAGACCGCGAGCGGGAGATCCAATCCCTCACATCGGCAGCGCAACTGTATACGGATGATCTGTTGCCAGCTCTCTACGACGACTGGCTCATCCCTCTGCGCGAAGATTACCGGAGGCGGATCTCCGACGTATTGCATCGTCTCGCCACGCTCTTGGAAGAACAGAAGGACTATGCGGGGGCAATTCTGTGCGCTGAGCGCCTTATCGCATTAGATGCGCTGAACGAAGGCAACCATCGATTACTGATCCAGTTGCATGCAGCCAACCACGACCGGGCAAGCGCGCTCCGAGCTTATCACCAGTGCATGCGCGTGCTGCGTCGCGAAATGGGTGTGGACCCGGATCCAGTGACATTAAAGCTGTTTGAACGAATCCTGAAGGAACCGTCTCGCGAGCTGGCATCTGAATCGTCTGAGCCGGCTACCGCGCAGCCAAAGGCGCAATTGCGGAAAGCACGGGCACTCGTGGGCCGTGCTGTCGAATGGCAGCAGTTGGCGACAGTCTGGCAATTGGCGGTAGAGGACGGGCCACGAGTGGCGGTGATATCCGGCGAACCAGGGATTGGAAAGACCCGGCTCGCGGAAGAGTTGTATGAATCCTGCGTCCGTCAGGGGTACGCGGCGGCGCGGAGCCGCTGTTACGCGGGACAGGGACAAGTGCCTTACGCCCCCGTGGCGGAGTGGCTACGTTCCGATGCCATTCGCGCCGGATGGACGAACTTGGGATCCCAGAGATTGACGGAATTGGCGCGCTTGGTACCGGAAATTCGGGAGCGGTTTCCGGCACCGGAATCGATCGGCTCTGAAAAACCCAGTCCCCTCACCGAAAGCTGGCAGCGTCTTCATTTCTACGAATCACTGAACGCGACTTTCGGAAAGAGCAGGAAACCCCTCTTGCTCTATCTCGATGACATGCAGTGGTGCGATCCCGACTCGTTTGAATGGCTTAACGCGCTGCTAAATTCTTCGGCCGCAGCCGGGCTCCTCCTCTTGGGGACAGTGCGCTCCGAAGAAACCGGCCGCGAACATCCGTTCACTCGTTTTGCCGCAGGGCTTCGGCAAAACGGCAGAATACTGGAGATTCCGCTCGAGCCGCTGGATGCCGAGGAGACGGCCGAACTGGCGCGGCTCGAATCCCCGAGCACGCTCGAAAGCGGGAACTTGGGAGAAATCTTCCGCGCCACGCGGGGAAATCCTCTGTTTGTGGTAGAGAGCGTGCGCGCCGGCTTGCAAAGCACGAGGGTCCACGCCGTAATCGCTTCGCGCTTGGCCCAACTTACAGCGCCATCTTACGAACTAGCGGGCCTTGCAAGCGTTGTGGGGAGGCCTTTCTCTTTTGAATTGCTAGAGAAGGCTACTGATTGGGACGAAGCCAGCGTTTCGCAAGCGCTTGAGGAACTGTGGCTGCGGCGGATCATCGAGAGCCGGGGCGCGACCGAGTACGATTTCACGCACGACCGTTTGCGCGAAGTGGCCTGTGCGGAACTCAGCTTAGTGCGGCAACGTTATTTACACCGGCGCGTGGCCAGGGCGCTGGCTGAGGTGCATGCGGCTGATATTGAAAGCTGGAATGGCCAAATCGCCTCGCATTTTGAACTGGCCGGAATGGCCGATGAAGCGATTGAGCACTACGGGCGAGCGGCCGCTTTTGCACGGCAACGCTATGCCGACACGGAGTCGGCGGATCTCCTCAGACGCGCCCTGGCGCTGTGCAGAGGATTTTCCGAGTCTGAACGGAGACTGAAACAGGAGCTGGATTTACTAGTCACTCTCGGTCCCGTGTTAGTGACCACGGAAGGTTACTCGGCGCCCGAGGTCGGCGAGACGTACCAGCGAGCCTTGGATCTTTCGAGACGGCTCGACGATCGCAATCTTTTCGTGATTCTAAGCGGCGCCTGGATGTTCCACACTGTGCGCGGAGATCTGGAAACAGCACGGCAATTTGGTCTCGATTTTCTGAAAGCGGCGGAACGGCAGCCGACGCCAGGACTGATGCTGGCAGGGAACACGCTTTTAGGAAGCAGCCTATTTCACCTGGGCCAATTGGAAGCATCGCTGGACCAGATGAATTCGGCCATCCGAAATCACACCGGCCCTGCCGAATCCGTGCTGGCGCTGTTTGCCGGTCCGGACATCCGGGTTTTTTGCCGCTCCTACTTGGCCCATCTTGCCTGGCACCGTGAAAAAGGGAAGGACGCGGATCATTACGCCGCCGAAGCCGTAGCCTCGGCAAGACAAGTGCGTCACCCTTTCAGCCAGGCGATCGCACTCAACTACGCGGCAATGCTCCGCGTGTTCCAGCGAGATAGTCGCGCGGCGCTCGAACACGGGCGGGAAGCGGTGGAATTGTGCAGCCGCAATGGCTTCGCGTATTAC
>DATJEI010000061.1:0-5592 GCA_035496735.1 Bryobacteraceae bacterium
CTCAAGGATGTCTTGAAGCAAGGTGCTACGAATCTCCTGATCCGTGGCTGGTCGTTTGCAGCCGGAACGTGTGTTTGCACACTCCAGACAAATTGGAACGCCATTCTCATATAAGGCGGTTTCTCTGATGTGGCAGCACGCGCACAGTTCCATTACTACTACCAGGGACTATAACGTTACTCGCTAGCTGATTGTCTGTCAACGGACGAATGACGAAAATAAAGTGCATTTTTTGCATATATATTATGGCTGGGTAGTGGGTTAGAGGAAGTGAATCAGAGACTTTGGGCGTGATAAACTTCGAATTAAATGGCTGCAGACCAGGACCCTGTATTCATACAGCACGGTGACGTGCCGTCATGCACAGTAACGTGGGAATGGGGTCGAGATGAATCCGATGGAAGCCGCATAGATCGGTACGTTGGGAATGACGGCAACTACTACGAACGTATAATCCCAAAGGGCGGCGGATACTGTCCCGAAGTGCAGGGGACGATCTCCGGCCTTGAACCTTTCTGGCAGCGCATCGGGAGGGTCCGATAGGTGTGCAGGTTTGCTCATGGGATCGCGCCGGAAACGAACTCATCGGGCACTAGCTTGTTCACTAGCCTCTAACTGATAACAACGCCGTCTACTTCGCCTTCTTCCGCTTGGCCGCAGACGTGTGTCGAGTTAATAAGGATTTTGGGGCGGCTGGTGGGGCTTGAACCCACGACTTCCAGAACCACAATCTGGCGCTACTACCAACTGAGCTACAGCCGCCACAAGGGAATGTAAGACCATTCTAACATCGCCCGGTCTGCGCAGTCACGACGCTGCGCCCGACTCTTTCTCCCGCCGTTCCAGCACTTCGCGATTCAACTCACACGCCAGCCCACAATCCTCTCGTAAGTTCAAGCCAGTGTCGGGCCCACCCATTGGGCGCCCCGGCCGCGAGGGTGGTAGAAATACCTGGGCAACGCCGCCAGCGCTGGATCAATGGGGAGAAATGGCGCACCTCAAACGCCATCCCTCTCGCGTACGTTACCTACTGGGTCGTACGGGCTTTGTAGCTGAGCGCGCAGCGCGATCAGTGAAGAGTCTCATGGGTTAATGACGATTTGTAGGGGCCCCCACAGGTCTTTGACAACCGAGCCAGCCGAAAGTTCTAACTGCGTTCACGCATCGTCTGCAAGCGGATCGGTTCTCATTTGCGAGCCTATTTCAATCCAGCCTTCCGCCACAACGCATCCACGCGTTTGCGCACGTCCTCCGGCATCTTCATCACCGCCGGCCAGCGGCGCGCGAAGCCTTCCTCGGTCCACTTGCGCGTGGCATCCACGCCCATCTTCGATCCGTAATTCGGCTGGCGGCTGGCGTGATCCAGTGAGTCGATCGGCCCCATCACGAATTGAATATCGCGCTCCGGGTCGATATTGTTCAGCGCCTTCCACGCCACTTCGCGGAAATTCTGCACGTCCACATCTTCGTCCACCACCACGATCACCTTCGAGAACATCGCCTGCCCCAGCCCCCAGATCGCGTGCATCACTTTGCGCGCGTGCCCCGGATACGACTTGCGAATCGCCACCAGAATCAGGTTATGAAAGATGCCTTCGGCGGGCATCGCGATATCGCGCACCTCCGGCAATTGCAGGCGCATCAGCGGCAGGAAGATGCGTTCGATGGCTTTGCCCATGTAGAAATCCTCCATTGGCGGAGGCCCCACGATGGTGGTCGCGTAAATCGGATTCTTGCGATGCGTCACGCAGGTCACGTGAAACACCGGGTAGTCGTCGTCGAGCGAATAGAATCCCGTGTGGTCGCCGAAAGGACCCTCGCGGCGCAGCTCGCCCAGATCCACATAGCCTTCCAACACAATCTCCGCATTCGCCGGCACTTCCAGGTCGACCGTCTCGCACTTCACCATCTCCACCGGCTTCGAACGCAGAAATCCCGCGATCATCATTTCGTCGATGTCCGGTGGCAGCGGCAGGATGGCCGAATACATGGTCGCCGGGTCGGCGCCAATCGCCACCGCGACGTCCATCTTGTGGATGCCACCTCCGGCGGTGTGGATACCGCCTCCGGCGGCGCTCGCGCGGCGGTAGTGTTCCGCGCCCTGCTTGTGCGTCTGCCAGTGCATTCCCGTGGTGCGTTCATCGAACACCTGCATGCGATAGCAACCGCAGTTACGCTTGCCGGTATCGGGATTCTTCGAAAACACCATGGGCAGCGTAATGAACCGCCCTGCGTCATGCGGCCAGCACTTCAGCACCGGGAAATAATGCAGCGAAAAATCCTTTTTGCGAATCACTTCCTTGCACGGCCCGTCGTTCACGATCTTGGGAAAGAACGCGCCCACTTCCGCCAGCATCGGCAGCATCTTCAATTTGCCGATGATCCCCTCCGGCATGCGCATTTGCAGAAATTCCGAGATGCGCCCCGCCACATCGTCGGCCGTGCTCTCCAGAGCAATTTCCATCCGCTTGGTGCTGGCGAAAGCATTGATCAGCACCGGCACTTTCGAGCCCTTGGGATTCTCGAACAGCAGCGCCGGGCCGCCGTTCTTGACGCTGCGATCGGCGAACTCGGTGATCTCGAGTTCGGGATCCACCTCGAATGGAATCCGTTTCAGCTCGCCGTGCTTATCTAGCGCGCGAATAAATTCGCGCAAATCGGCATAGGCCATAATATAGAGTTTAACCATGGATCAAACAGGGCCCACCCGAACGGCATTCGTCACCGGCGCGAGCCGCGGCATTGGACTCGCCTGCGCCCACGCACTCGCATCCGCCGGAGCTCGCGTGATTCTAGCCGCACGCGACGCCGCGAAGCTCGAAGCCGCCTCCGCCGCGATTCCTGGGTCCACCTGGGTCACGTTGGACATGTCTTCACAAGAGTCCATCAAGGAAGCTTTCACCAAAGTCGGCCCGGTCGACATCCTGGTGAATAACGCCGCCGTCACCAAGGACGGCCTGGCGCTGCGCATGAAGAAAGACGATTGGGACGCCGTGCTCTCAACCAACCTCACCGGCGCGTTTCTGGCCATTCAGCAGGTGCTGCACGGCATGATGAAGGAGCGCTGGGGCCGCATCATCAACATCTCGTCGATTGTGGGGGAAACCGGCAATCCCGGACAGGCGAATTATGTCGCGTCGAAAGCCGGTTTGATCGGACTCACGAAATCGCTCGCGCAGGAGATCGCCAGCCGCAACATTACCGTGAACGCCATCGCGCCCGGGTTTATCGATACCGACATGACCGCCGCGCTCTCCGACCAGCTAAAGCAGAACATGCTCGCGCACATTCCGTTGAAGCGTTTCGGCAAGCCCGAAGACGTAGCCGCCGCTGTCAAGTTTCTCGCCAGCGAGGAAGCCGGCTACATCACCGGCGCCGTGCTCAACGTCAACGGCGGAATGTATATGTAACTCCACGCCGACCTGACGTTTCTGACGAGCGGTAGGACAGGCCCACGGCCTGTCGCGACCAGCCATGGGCCGGTCCTACTATTGCCCCTGGCCGTCATCGCTAAACGCGTATATACTTTGGTCGCATATGGAGGCCAACATGCATTTTCGAAATCTCTTTTTCGTAGGTGCGTTAGCATTTGCTCTGGCGCTGATCCAGGGTTCAGCCACTGCCCAGACCCAACCCGCCAAGGTCGAAGTCAAGAGCGCGCGTTCCGTCTGGAAAACGCCGCGCACCGCCGACGGCCAGCCCGACCTGCAAGGCGTTTGGGCCAACAATAACGCCACTCCGCTCGAACGGCCGAAGGAACTCGCCGGACGGAAGTTCCTTACGGAGCAGGAAGTGGCGGCGCTGAAGAAGAAGGCGGATGAACTCTTCAGTGACGGCAACTCCGACGCCGCCTTCGGCGACACTCTTTTCCTGAGCGTGCTGGCGAATGTCCAGGGAGCGAAAAAGGGGTTCAAGAGCGTCGATGGAGAAACCGGCGATTACAGTTCCGTCTGGACGGTGCAAAGAGATTGGGATAATCGAACCGCGCTGATCACCGACCCCGCTGACGGGCGCCTCCCACCCATGACACCGGAAGCGCAAAAGAGAAGCGAGGCCGCTCAAAAGAGAATCAAAGAACT
The DNA here is from genome assembly GCA_035496735.1 of Bryobacteraceae bacterium. Classification (GTDB taxonomy): domain Bacteria; phylum Acidobacteriota; class Terriglobia; order Bryobacterales; family Bryobacteraceae; genus Palsa-187. The sequence continues at coordinate 4,080 of DATJEI010000061.1, forward strand.
GCCCGCCGGCCCCGAGGACCGCTCTCTCTCTGAGCGCTGCATCACCTTCGGGTCTCCACGATTGGGAGCGGGCTACAACAGCTATTTCCAGATCTTCCAGTCACCTAAAGTAGTGGCTCTCGAGATGGAGACGATTCACGACACCCGGCTGATTCCTCTCGACGGAAGTCCGCACCTGCCGGCCAACGTCCGGACCTGGCTGGGTGACTCGCGCGGCCACTGGGAAGGCGACACGCTGGTCGTCGACACCACCAACTATAAGCCCGGCTTGTTCATGCAGATCACTACCGAGAAGCTGCATGTCGTCGAGAGGTACACGCGCACCGGCCCTGATTCCATTCAGTGGGAAGTCACCATTGATGATCCGGGTGCGTGGACCAAACCGTGGACCGCGATGATCCCTCTGCGGCGCTCGAAGGAGGCGCTCTACGAGTACGCCTGTCATGAAGGGAACTACGGATTGCAGGGCATTCTGGCGGGCGCGCGCGCCGAAGAGAAGGCCGCCGCTGGAATACAAAAGACCAGCAGCGCGAAATAACCCGAAGCGCGAGCTACTTGAATTCCATGCTTAAGCGCCCACCGGGGCCCTTGTACGTCAGCGCCAGATCCTTAATCTTCAGCTTCGCGCTCTCCATCGAGAAGTACAGCAAACCTTCCACCGAGGCATTCGGCTTGGTCTCCTGATCCGGCATTTCTTTGGATTTGAGCACCGCCAGCAGCGCCTCGTCCACCGGCTTATCGGCTTTGCTCATCCCGCCGACGCCCGTGAATCCAGGCTGATTGGTGATGTGCGCATAGCCCCGCGCCGCCTGGTCCCGCTTCACGATCAGCGCGCTCCCACCCGCCAGTTCCCCCGGCGCCAGCGCGTCGCCGCGGTCTCCGTTCTTGCGCGAAAGCAGCGAAAAATCGTCTGGTCCGATGCGCATGGGATCGCCGGTCTTGTTGCTCGCCTTCACCCGCGCCACGACGACACCCGGACCCAGGTCCGAGCCCACCGCCTCGCGAATCTGCGCCGCATCGAGCAGCAGGGTTCCCGTCAGTTCGATGTTGTCATTGCCCGCTTGCCCCGGAAACGCCTTCTTGTCAGCGGCCATTGCCGCTAGCGCACACAAAACCACGACCGTTGCAGTCGCCTTCATGAGATCACCTCAACATGGTTTTAACGCGATCCAGAAACTGCGGGTCCACCCAATTCTGGTTGCTGATAATCTTCTCACGCACCTTGCCGGTGGAATCGATCAGGTAGGTTTCCGGGATCTGAAATGTGCCGTAGTTGCTGGATATGTTGGCTTCCGGGTCGCGCGCCGTGGGAAAGTCCACGCGGAAGCGGCGCAGGAACTGCTCATAACGCTTCTGGCTGGTATCGATACTCACCCCCAGCACCACCACTCCTTGAGGACCCAGCATGTGCTGGAACGCTTCGAGCGACGGCACTTCCTGGACGCACGGCGCGCACCACGAGGCCCAGAAATTCAGCACCAGCAGCTTGCCGCCGAAATCCGACCGCGTGTAC
>DATJEI010000062.1:0-22248 GCA_035496735.1 Bryobacteraceae bacterium
CAGAAATTGCACTGCTGAAAAAGCCGATCCCAGCGCCGGGTAATGCTGGCCCGGGGATTCCGCCGGGCACGCCTCCCGGCATAGCTTCGATTTCGATAGCAGGGGCCTCACTGATGATCGCCACAACTTTCGGCACGACCACCGGGCTCACGAGAGCATCGGCATTGAATTTTCGCGGGGCCGGCGCTGAGCGGGGAATCGCCCTGGCCAACATTGGCGGTGGAGGGGCCGGGGGCGCCGTAGGAACCGGCGCGAGCATCAGCGCCTTCAACAACCCGCGTGTGGGAAGTTCTTGTACGAAAAACATTGGAACCAGCACCAAGCTGGTGACCAGGATGGCCTCGCCGAACGCCGCACCGACAACCGCCAGTGGACGGCGAGTCTTCCCAGTGGGAACGAAGCTGTATTCAAACATGGGCCACTTCCTTTCGGGGTGTGGCGTGTTGCGCAAGAACCGGATTGCGCCCAAGCCGCCGGTTTGGGCGAAAAGCGCCACACGGACTGTCCGGACTGGGTGGTGCAACGCAGGCGCTGGGCAGCGCCAGTACCGGTAGTCCGCATCTTGACCCCGCGTTTTCAACAATCAGCGATTGTTTCGAGAGTCTCATTACTCACTCAACCGCTCTTGTTAGTGCACGGACCGTGCCAACGCCGGATTGCTTTGCCCGCGCCGCCCTTTAGGGATAATGTTGTCAGGTGGCCTCATCTCCGAACATCTACGTGGCCGATGTGGGGATGGTGACGCGTTTTTGGAGCCGCTTGCGCGCTGCTTTCCAGGCGACTTACGAAGATGGCTGCTTCGGCATCGCCAAGGGCGCGGCGTACTCTTCGCTGCTGGCCTTTTTTCCAGTGATTACCACGGTCGCGACTGTGCTGGTGCAAGCCAACGCCGATGCCGTAGCGCGCACCACCGCACGTCTGCTGTATGACGTGATCCCGCCCGGCACCGAGGACGTCGTACGCGCGCTGTTCACCGTAAAGGGCCGCCGTCCCACAACCTTGCTAGTGGGGGCCGTGGTTCTCTCCGTGTGGGCCAGCTCGGGCGTGATGATGAGTCTGATGGAGGGCTTCCGTGCGGTCTACCGCATTCCCAGCGGCCGCTCCTTCGTCAAAGAGCGGGCGGTCGCGATGTGGCTGGTGTTGGTCGCCGCGATTCCCATGCTGGGAGCTTCGGCGCTCATTGTGCTCGGCAACCGCGCCCGCCGCTCGTTCGTTTCCTGGCTGGGAGTGGCGCGGGGCGACGATTTGCGGGGCTGGGTGGCACTTGGCGGCCAGATCTTCAGCTTTGTAATCGCCTTGATCGCCATTGTCGTCATCATGGCGCTGGTCTATTACGTTGGACCCAATCGCAAGCAAGTCTTCCGGCGTGTGTTCCCCGGCGCGGTTCTGGCCACAGTTCTGTGGCTGCTCTCTACTTTGGCCGCCGGATGGTACCTTCGCGATATCGCCAACTACAACGTACTCTACGGCGGCGTCGGGGCTGGACTGGCCTTGCTTATCTGGAGCTACATCTTGTGTGTCATCACGCTATTCGGGTGCGCCTACAATGCGGTCGGCGAACGCAGCTAGCGCCACCCGTAGCTAACGACAGTTCGCTAGGATGAAGGCAATGCCGAACCCGCTTTCTCCCGAGGAAATTCGCCGGCTCGACGCTCATTGGCGCGCCGCGAATTATCTCTCCGTCGGACAGATCTATCTTTACGCGAACCCTTTGTTGACCGAGCCGCTGCGCATCGATCACATCAAGCCGCGCCTGTTGGGGCACTGGGGAACCACGCCGGGCCTCAACTTTATTTACACGCATGCCAACCGCCTGATCCAAAAATACGACCTGAACATGATCTATATCTGCGGGCCGGGGCATGGCGGACCGGGCATGGTCGCGAACACCTGGCTCGAAGGCAGCTACACCGAGCGCTATCCCAACGTCACGCGCGACGCCGAAGGGATGCTGCGCCTGTTCACGCAATTTTCGTTTCCCGGCGGTATCCCCAGTCACGACGCGCCGGAAACGCCCGGCTCCATAAACGAGGGCGGGGAACTGGGGTACTCGCTGCTGCACGCCTATGGCGCGGTATTCGACAATCCGGATTTGCTGGCGCTGTGCGTTATCGGCGACGGCGAGGCCGAAACCGGAGCCCTCGCCGCCAGTTGGCACTCCAATAAATTTCTGGATCCGGTGTGCGATGGCGCGGTGATCCCGATCCTGCATCTGAACGGCTATAAGATCGCCGGTCCCACAGTGCTGGCACGCATCCCGCGTGAAGAGTTGACGCAATTCCTCGCCGGCTGCGGCTATCGTCCTTACTACGTCGAGGGCCATGAGCCGGAGCCGATGCACCAGGCCATGGCCTCGACGCTGGAAAGCGTGATCCTCGAAATTCGAGCCATCCAGAAAGACGCGCGCGAGAATGGATTCAGGCAGCGCCCGGCCTGGCCCGTCATCGTCATGATTTCTCCCAAAGGCTGGACCGGCCCCAAGGTGGTCGACGGCGTCCAGATCGAAGGCACCTTCCGCGCGCATCAGGTGCCGCTCGATCAGTTGGCTGAGAAGCCCGCGCATATCAAGATTCTGGAAGACTGGATGAAGAGCTACCGGCCCGAGGAGCTGTTCGACGACCTCGGCGCGCCGGTGCCCGAAGTCATCGCAGCGACGCCTGCGGGCTCGCGGCGTATGGGGATGAACCCGCACGCTAACGGTGGGCTGTTGCTCAAAGATCTGCCGCTTCCCGACTTTCGCGACTACGCCCTGAGCGTGGCAAAGCCCGGCGCGACGGTCGCTGAAGCCACCCGCGTGCTAGGGAGCATGCTGCGCGATGTGATGCGCAGCAGCATGCAGGGAGGCTGCGGCGCGAAAAACTTCCGCGTGTTCGGACCGGATGAAACCGCATCAAACCGCCTGAATGCGCTGTTCGATGTCACCAATCGGACCTCCAGCGCCGTCATTTTTCCCAACGACGATCACATCGCGCCCGACGGGCGCGTGATGGAGGTGCTGAGTGAGCACCTGTGCCAAGGCTGGCTCGAAGGCTATCTACTCACCGGCCGTCACGGCGTATTTTCCTGCTACGAGGCGTTCATTCATATCATCGATTCCATGTTCAATCAGCACGCGAAGTGGCTTAAGGTAACGCGCGGCATCCCTTGGCGCGCGCCCATCGCGTCGCTTAACTATCTGCTCACTTCGCACGTGTGGCGGCAGGATCACAACGGATTCAGCCATCAGGACCCCGGTTTCATCGATCACGTGGTGAACAAGAAAGCCGATGTCGTGCGTGTCTATCTGCCGCCCGATGCCAACTGTCTATTGTCGGTGGCGGATCATTGCCTGCGCAGCCGCAGCTACGTGAATGTCGTGGTGATCGGCAAGCAGCCCGCACCGCAGTGGCTGGATATGGATGCTGCCGTCGCGCACTGTACCGCAGGGCTGGGCGTCTGGCAGTGGGCCAGTAACGATCGGGGCGGCGAACCCGACGTCGTTATGGCGTGCTGCGGCGATGTCCCGACGCTCGAAACGCTGGCGGCCGTCGATCTGCTCCGCAAGCATTTACCGGATTTGAAAATTCGCGTCGTCAACGTGGTTGACCTGATGGCCCTGCAGCCTGCGAGCGAACATCCTCATGGCTTTTCCGACGAAGCCTTCGATGCGGTCTTCACTAAGGACAAACCGATCATTTTCGCGTTTCACGGTTATCCCTGGCTGATCCACCGGCTCACCTACCGCCGTACGAATCACGACAACCTGCACGTCCGCGGCTACAAAGAAGAAGGCACTACCACGACGCCCTTCGATATGACGGTAATGAACGATCTCGACCGTTTTCATCTTGCTGGTGACGTGGTCGCTCGCGTGCCGGGCCTGGCGAGCCAGGCGGAACACATCAAACGTGCGCTGCGCAATCATTTGATCGAACACAAACTCTACGTGGCGCGCTACGGCATCGATATGCCGGAAATTCGCGACTGGCAGTGGCCGTCGGCATGAAGATCCTGGTGGTGAACGCCGGGTCCAGCAGTCTGAAGTGCTGGTATCACGACCTCCGTGGCGATGCCCTGGATACCCCGCCTGCGCAGCCGTTGTGGAGCAAACATGTCGATTGGGATGAGAAGACCGATATCGAGGCTACGTTCGCATCCGTGCTGCAGTCGCTACCAGGGCCAGTGGAACTAGCCGGTCATCGCATTGTCCACGGAGGAAGGTTTCGCGGAGCGACGAAACTTACGCCGGAAGTTCGTGCCGCTATCGCGGAGGAAACCGCCATTGCGCCGGCGCACAATCGCATCGCCCTGAAAGCGGTGGATATTCTGCAACGCCGCTTTGGCGCCGATGTCACGCAGGCCGCCGTATTCGACACCGGCTTTCATGCCACACTTCCGCCGGAGGCGTACGTTTATCCCGGCCCTTATGCCTGGTTTGGAGCGGGTATTCGCCGCTACGGATTCCACGGGATTAGCCACGGCTATGCGGCCCGCCGCGCCGCGCAAATATTGGGCGGAGATTCCGATTCTCTGCGGATCATCACTTGTCATTTGGGTAGTGGAGCGTCCCTCGCCGCCGTGCGCGGTGGAAAAAGTATCGACACCACCATGGGATTCACGCCTTTGGAAGGGCTCATGATGGGCTCGCGCAGCGGATCGGTCGATCCGGGAGTGCTGGTTTACTTACTGCGTCAGCACAACTATACGGCGGATCAGATCGACGACATCTTATACAAGCAATCGGGATTGCTCGGCATCTCCGGCATCTCATCCGACATGCGCGAGATTCTGGCTGCGATCGACCGCGGCGACTCTCGTGCCCAACTGGCGTTCGACATTTACCTGCACCGTCTGGTGCGCGAAATCGGTTCCATGCTGGCCGTGCTGGGAGGCGCGGACGCTGTGGTGTTCACGGGCGGTGTCGGCGAGAACTGCGCGCCCTTGCGCGATCGCGTCGCGCAACAGCTTACGTTTCTGCCCAACCTGCGAGTGCTGGTGATTCACGCCGAGGAAGAGTGGGAAATCGCCCGCCAGTGCTATGAGTTGCAGACGGGTTCTGCTGGCGGCCCGGACGTTCCTACTTAGGAACCGTAACCGTCTGCGCGCCATCGATGTAGCCGATATATTGCGCACCTTGCGCCGCGGCGATATCCTTCGATCCGGTTTTCTGGCCGGTTTCGACGGGCCGCTGGATTACACCATCGCTCTTCGCCGAGGGGAGAGCGCGCACGCTGATCGGGTGCCCCGCTGCGCTCCGTGCCTGCGTGAGTCTAAAGCTCAGCTTGGTTCCGCCGATGCCAAATATCTTTCCCTTTTTAGGTGTGTCCGAAATCTCGCCCTGCACCGGCGAGCCCTTCGGGATGACCGTGACGTTGTTCAATTTGAAATCTTCAGAAACCGTAAAACGAATGGGACGCCCCATTTCGGCGTCCGCCGGAATATCCGCCGCCAGCGTCATGCGGAAAGGCGCGGCGTCGGGCACCGGCACGCTCACAGTCTGGGGAGCCGCCACCACTGGCGCGGGCGCAGGAGTTGGCGGCAAAGTCACAGCCGGATTCGCGGCGATCGGCACGGGAGTCGGCGTCGGAGCCACAACGGGAACCGGGGGTATATTGACTGCTGTCGTGGGCGCTGGAGCCTGCTTCTTATCCTGTTTGGCATTCTGCGGCGTATTGGTGCGCGGCGGCGGTCCCAGGGGAACCCGCTTCGGATTTCGCATCTGCTCAATGATCAGCGGCGTAACGCCGGCCTTCGATAAGCGAATGACTTCCGGCGTCGACAAGTCGAAATTGGTCTTATCCGCGGACCGTATCTGGCTCAGGATCAGATCGGACGGCACCTTCTGGTTCACCATGTCGAGGACGCTGTCATTGGTGAGCGTGGTGTCGGGCGGCGGTGGCGGTGGCGCGGGCGCGGTCTCGGCCACCGGCGCCGGTGGAGGCGTCTGCGCGGCTAACTCAGCGGCGGCCTTTTCCGCGGCGCGCTTCTTCATGGTCCACCATGCGCCGCCTCCGCCCGCCAGCAGAATCACCACCAAGGCGCCGATTCCCATCATTAACTTCGGATTTGCAGCGGACTGCACTGCGGGCGCGGCGGCAGCCGCTACGGCCGAACCTTGCGTCTTCGGCGCCCTGGACGCCGGGCCCCCACTCATGGAACCGGAAGGCGGCGGAAGGGGCGCCGTCAGCCGAGTGGTGTAGAGCGATCCCGAATCCGACTCGCGCTTCAGCATGGAAAGCGCCGCCTGGACCTCCTTCATGCTCTGCCAGCGGTCGTCCGGCATCTTCCGCAGGCAGCGCTGGATCACGTCTTCGAGCTGCGGCGGCACATCGGGCGCCACTTCCGACATGGGCCGGGCTTCGTCGCGCAAAATCGCCGAAAGCGTCGACAGGCTGGATTCGCCCTCGAAGGCGCGCACGCCCGTCGCCATCTCATACAGCACCGCGCCAAACGAGAAAATATCGGAGCGCGTGTCCACCTTCTTGCCTTGCGCCTGCTCCGGCGACATGTAGCTGACGGTGCCCAGGATGGAACCTTCCACCGTCATCGGCGCGTTGGCGATGGTGCGGGTACGGTCGTCGCCGGTATCCGGCACCGAAGCGCGGTCGGTGAGCTTCGCCAAGCCGAAGTCGAGAACTTTGACCAGGCCCGATTCCGTCACCATCGCATTTGCCGGTTTCAGGTCGCGATGCACGATGCCCGCGGCGTGTGCGGCGCTCAGGGCATCGGCCATCTGCAGCGCGTATTTGATCAGCAGAGGAACGCGCAGGCCGCCCTTGGGAATCAGGTCGTTCAGGGTCTTGCCCTGCACATACTCCATCACCATGAACTCGGTGTCGCCGTCGGAGATGACGTCGTGAATCGTGATGATGCTGGGATGGTTGAGTCCCGATGCCGCTTGCGCTTCCTGCAGAAAGCGCCGCCGACGCTCGGGGTCCCCGGACTTGGCGCTGGGCAATACCTTGATGGCGACCGTGCGGTTCAAGCGCGTGTCCAGGGCTTTATAGATCTCACCCATGCCACCCGCGCCCAGCTTCTCGAGCAATTGATATTGCTGAATCGTCCGCCCTACCATATCGCCTCCGGGAAGCTTCCAGTGTGCCACAGTTGGCAGACCAAGGGGAGCGGCGCACGTTCTTGTAGCCGAAAGGTAAGAATAACCTAGTGCCGCTCACCGGGCAGCAGCTTAAATTGGAGGCATTGCGGAGTGCGTCTACGGCTGTTGAGAGCCCTCGCCTCAAAAGGCCGGCGGGCTGATTTCGGAGACACGATCGTCGGTTAGCTTGATGACGCCGGCCACGGCGCCCGAGCCCGGAACCTCGCCTCTATAAAAGAGGGTCTGATAGTCGATGACAGACTCGACTGATGTCGGCGTCCCCAGAATTTCCTCCACCTGCGCGCGCGACAGACCCTTCCGGATCTGGGTCCACGCGAGTGGATTCTGCCATCCTGCCGCCGGTTTGAAAATTGTCTTGTCTAATTCATGTGCGGTCGGCTTTTGGTTCCTCACAGTCAATAATGACTGCAGCGATTTAACAGTCTTCTCCAACTCTGCAATACGGCGATCCTGTTCTTTGACCAAACGCTTGAGAAGGTTGACATCTGCCTCCGCAGCCTCCAGCCGGTGATCCCTGTTTTGAGCAGAGCTGGCCTGACCAAAACAGGGGGGCGATATCGCCAGAGCGATAAGGCCGAGCATGCTGGCAGCGACAATTCGGGGCATGATGCAACCTTCGCGTTTTAGTGAAGCACTCCCAGCATCCAGGCGATCAGGAGGATCAATAAGATGGTCCCTAAACCGATGCCCGCGCCGCCGCCGGGGCCCCAGCGCGAATGGCCGTAATATCCAAACCCACCGCCAAACAGCAGGATCAAAACGATAAGTAGTATCAGCATTTCGAGGTTCCTTTCTAAACTGCCGGGAGGCAGCTACTTCTCGAATACTTTCTTGATCTGGCCGACCTTATTTTGGATCTTGCCGCCGATCTTTTCGTCGGTACCTTCGGCTTCCAGATTCGGATCATCGGTCATCTGGCCGGCTTTCTCCTTGAGCTTGCCTTTGGCTTCGTGGAGCTTCCCTTGGACTTGATCTTTTGTGCTTTCTTTCATGGTGTTTTCCTTTCTCCTTATGTGTCCTAATTCGTCGAAAAATCGCCCGCCAGATGCTCGATACCGGCTGCGCTGTAATATCTGGCAGCCAGCGGGCCGAGCGGCTGCAACATAGTCCAGGCTTGCTGTTTGCTCTCTTCGGCCGGGCAATGTACCGCGACAAATCCCGCGCCATGTTGCGCCCGCTCGAGATCCGCATCGTGGGTCTTTTGTTCGGTGGCGAAGAAGCGGGAAAGCGCCTGCATCACGAAGTTCCCCGGGCCGGTTTCCTCCTTGGCCAGATCCACGAACTCCTGGCCCGCCACCGCGATCGCCTCATCCTGAGCAAACCCGGCGGTCCACAGATCTTGCACGGCCTTTTGTGCGGCTCTCGAATCGCGAAAGACCGCGATCAAATAGTGCTTGGGATAGAAAACCCCCAGCTGGGTGTCGGATTCTTTAAAAAAACCTGTTAATAAGCTCATAACTATCCCTCCGCGCTCTGCCGCTCCATCCGAGACTGCTGAATTTCCCGCGGCTGAGCGGCCCGCGGCTCCATGGCCAATACCGCTTTCGCGCATCGCAGGAAGTCGGCCTGCCGAAAGGGCTTGGCGAGGAAAGCGCGCCCCCCCGCTTCCAGATCGTCCCGCAGGTCGTCCCCAGGCGAAGATCCTGAGATATACAAAACGCGCAGTTCATCGTTGAGACTGCAGCATTCACGCGCGAGTTCAAGTCCCGTCATACCCGGCATCCTGTAATCCGTGACGAGAAGGTCAACCGGGGTTTCGGCGCGACGGCAAAGAGTCAACGCGTCCTCGCCGTTGTTCGCGGTGAGAACACGAAATCCGTCGCTTTCGAGGGTTTTACACATGAGGATCGTCAACATTTCCTGATCGTCCACCACCAGCACTGTCGCCCCGGAGTTTCGTGTTGAATTCATGTGACTCGTTAACCAAATACGGTCACCGGCGTATCCGGCCGATGCCGTACTCCTCAGCGGTCTAGGCCCTCTCTTTTCGCGCCTCTTTGCCGGATTTCTCGGGCCGCAGATTCTCACTGAGGTTGTCCAGAATTTTCTTCATATCGTCGGCGTGCTCTTCCTCTTTGGCCATGATCTTTTCCAGCATCCGGCGAGTGGTCGGATCGTGGGCGCCGAGGTAGCGGATGATTTCGTTATAGGACTCGACCGCCACCCGCTCCGCCACCAGATCTTCGCGGACCATATCCAGTAAAGTCTTGCCTTCGGAATACTCGGAATGGCTGCGGGAGGTCATCCCGTCAGGGCTGAAGTTTGGCTCGCCGCCCAATTGCGTGATGCGCTCGGCTACGAGATCGGCGTGTCCCTGTTCTTCTTCGGCGTGTTCCAGGAACTCCGCGGCCACCGACTGCGCATGGATGCCGGTCGCCATGTAATAGTGGCGTTTGTAGCGCAGGACGCAGACGATTTCGGTCGCCAGCACCTCATTCAAAATCCGCAGGACCGTCTCGCGGTCCGCCGTGTACGCACTAGTAACAGCGCCCTCTTCCATATGCCGGCGGGCCCGCCGCCGGAGTTCCTGTATGTCGGAAACAAAGGGTTGATGTTCTTCTTTGACAGTTGGCTGGCTCACTGCTGATTCCTCTCTGGGCACGAAGACTTGGCTGACCCGACAAATAACCTCGCACGCATGGGGCCATCCCCCGTGGCGCAGTTGTAAATTCTTCCTGTAAGAGGTTCATTGCGCCCTGAAAAGATCGCCGTGGCGACCGCGCCGCGGTGTACACTTTGAACATTGGAGGTTTCCACATGAAACACGCCCTGCGCTGGCTGGGGATCGCCGTGGCACTCCTTTTGTTGATCGCACTGGCCCTTCCTTTTCTGATCGATGCCAATCAGTTTCGGCCGCGCCTCGAAGCCGCCCTTACCCAGGCGCTGGCGCGCGATGTTAAGCTGGGCGATCTGAAACTATCGATTTTCTCGGGCGGCGTGGCCGCCGCCGACCTCTCGATCGCCGACGATCCTTCGTTCAGCAAAACCCCATTCATCCAGGCCAAGTCACTGAAGGTGGGCGTGGAACTCCAGCCCCTGATCTTCTCGAAAAAGCTGAATGTGACGGGAATTGCGATCGAGAACCCGGAAATTTACCTGATTCAATCGGATGCAGGCATCTGGAACTTCGCGAGTTTAGGAGCGAAGACTTCGGCCCCTGCGCCCGCCGCGTCCGGCAGTTCGGTGCAAGATTTGACCGTCAAACTGGTAAAGATTACGGGCGGGCGCTTATCGATAAAGATGGCGGGCGAGGAGCAGCCCAAGGTGCTCGATAAGTTGGACATAGAGGTGAAGGATTTCGCGCCGGACGTGTCCTTCCCGGTGTCATTATCCGCGGATATTCAAGGCGGCGGCGACGTGAAACTCGACGGTAAGGCCGGTCCCATCGATACCGCCGACACTTCCGAGACCCCCTTCGACGTAACCCTCAAGCTGAATAAACTCGACATTGCCAAGGCCGGCTTCGTGCGTCCATCCACCGGGTTCGGCGGCCTGCTTTCGATCGACGGGAACGCCGCCTCCACCGGCCGCGAGCTGCGCCTGAAGGGCGCCATCCAGGCCGCGCAGCTCAAGCTGGCTAAGAACGGCAAGCCGGCCGCGAAAACTGTTGGCTTCGATTTTGCGATCAACCATAACTTGCGGCAGCGCTCCGGCGCGCTCACCCGCGGCGAAGTCGAGATCGGAAAAGCCAAGGCGCAACTCACGGGAACCTACAGTCAAGCCAGCAACGCCACGGTCCTGCACATGAAGCTGGCCGCGCCAGGCATGGAAGTGCAGGAGCTGGCCGCGTTGCTGCCGGCACTCGACATCGTGCTGCCGCAGGGATCGTCGCTACAAGGCGGAACCGCCTCGGCGAACGTCACCGTCGACGGCCCCAGCGACAAGCTGGTGGCGGACGGCACGCTGGCGCTGCAGAAAACCCGGCTCGCGGGCTTCGACCTCGGCAGCCGCATGAACACCGTCGCCAAACTGACCGGCATCAAAATCAGCCCCGATACCGATTTCGATAACATCAGCGCCCGTGTGCATTCGGATCCGGGCGGGATGAAGGTCGAGAACATCTCGGTGATTGCTCCCGCCATCGGTGAATTGACGGGCGCGGGCAGCATTAGTCCGGCCAATGCGCTGGATTTCAAGATGCGCGTCAAGCTTCACACTGGTGCGTTGTTGGACATGGTGAATCCCTCCGGCAATACCTCGGTTCCTTTTTTTATTCAAGGCACGTCAGCGCAACCTAAATTCGTGCCCGACGTCAAGGGTTTGGCGAGCGGAATCGCCGCGCAAAGGCTTGCGCCGCTCACCAACACCGACATCGGCAAACAGGCTACCGGGATCATGGATCTGTTCAAGAAAAAGAAACCAAACTAAGGACAACTTTGAGCACCAACATCTCACCGCCGTCGGCTTACGATACGATTCGATCGCAAAAGACCCTGCTGGGGCATCCCGCGGGCCTGTTTGTATTGTTCTTCACGGAGATGTGGGAGCGCTTCTCGTATTACGGCATGCGCGCGCTGCTGGTGCTCTACATGGTGGATTACCTGATTAAGAACGTGCGCGCCGGCACCTTGCAGGTGCTCGGGTACGGGCCGCTCGAACGGGGCATCGAGGCGGTATTCGGACCGCAGAACATTCAGCCGATGGCTTCGCAGATTTACGGGATTTACACGGCGCTGGTGTATCTGACGCCGATATTCGGCGGAATGATCGCGGACCGTCTGCTCGGGCAGCGCAAGACGGTGGTGATCGGCGCGGTCCTGATGGCCATCGGCCAATTCTTTCTCGCCGCCGAATCCATGTTCCTGGTAGGTCTGATTTTCCTGATCGTCGGGAACGGCTGTTTCAAGCCGAACCTGGCGACGCAGGTGGGCGGCCTCTATCCGCCGGGCGATCCGCGCATGGACCGCGCCTACAGCATCTACTACATGGGCGTGAACCTGGGCGCATTCCTGGCGCCGCTGGTGTGCGGCACGCTGGGACAGAAGTTCGGCTGGGGGTACGGGTTCGCGGCGGCCGGTGTGGGCATGGTCTGCGGGCTCATTTTTTATCTGTGGGGCCAGAAATATCTGGCCGAGGATAATCTGACGCGCGGCAAGAAAACGCACGCGGAAAAAGTTCCGCTGACCTCCCGCGAATGGAAAGTGATCTTCGCTTTGATGGTGCTGGTGATCATCAACGCCTTGTTCTGGGCGGTTTACGAGCAGCAGGGCAATACCCTGCAGATTTTTGCGGACCGCAATGCGGACTGGCACGTGCTGGGCTTCGAGATGCCCTCCACCTGGTTTCAGGCCGTGAACCCGATGTTTATTTTTGCTCTCACGCCGCTGCTGATTCCGTTCTGGGGCTGGCAATCGCGGCGCGGCAAAGAGCCCGGCAGCATCAGTAAAATGGCCCTGGGATGCACGCTGCTGGGTCTGTCGTTCCTGCCCCTGATCTATATTGCGCATGGCTTGGGCGCGACCGAACGCATCAGCTTCCTATGGCTGGTGGGCAGCACGCTGATCCTCACCGTCGGCGAGCTATATCTTTCGCCCATCGGCCAATCGCTGGTGGCTCAGGTAGCCCCGCCGAGCCTGGTGAGCATGCTGATGGGCATGTGGTTTCTCTCAAACTTCATCGGCAACTATTTCACGGGCTACCTGGGCACCTTCTACGAAAAAATGTCGCGGGAAATGTTTTTTGTGATGCTGGGCGGTCTGGGATTGATCGCAGGCGCCGCGATCTTCGCGCTGGGCAAGCCGCTGAGAAACGCCATTGGGAAAAAAGTGTGAAGCATATTGCCCAGGACGCCAGAAGGCGAGAAGCGGTCGCGGCAGAATATTTCTTTCGTTAACGGAGACTCATGGCTGACTGGAAAGAACACGGAATCCGCATCGTACGCGCGGGCGAACTGGACAGCAACACGCCGCAGACGCCGGGCATGTCGCGCGCGGCGGCCATCACGCACGCCCGCACCGGAGCAAGCAAGCTGTGGGCGGGCACGGTAACAGTTGCGCCGGCGGCCCGCACAGGCGCGCATCATCACGGCGAGCTGGAGACGGTCCTCTATATCGTGCGCGGACGGGCGCGCTTTCGCTGGGGCGATCACCTGGAATATGTGGAGGAAGCCGGTCCTGGCGACTTCATCTACGTGCCTCCGTATGTACCGCACCAGGAGATGAACGCGCGCGCCGATGAGCCGGTGGAGGCGGTCGTGGTGCGCAGCGGCCAGGAACCCATCGTCGTCAACCTGGATATCGCGAGCGCCGAACCCGCGCCGCCCGCCGGCGGCGACCCCTTTCACTCGAACGGTGCATGACCACCCATAGAATCGCCGTCATCCCCGGCGACGGCATCGGCAGCGAAGTGGTCCCCGAGGGAATCCGCGTGCTCGACGCGGCGGCGCGCCGCTTCGCGATCGATCTGCGCTATGACGGCTTCGACTTCGCAAGCTGCGATTATTACGCGCGTCACGGCCAGATGATGCCGGACGATTGGAAAGAGCAGGTGGGAGGCCACGACGCGATTTTCTTCGGGGCGGTGGGCTGGCCGGAGACGGTGCCGGACCACATTTCGTTGTGGGGCTCGCTGCTGCTGTTTCGCAGGGAGTTCGATCAGTACGTGAACCTGCGGCCGGTGCGTTTAATGCCGGGAGTCGCCAGCCCGCTGGCGAATCGCCGCCCCGGCGACATCGATTTCTATGTAGTGCGCGAGAATACCGAGGGTGAATATTCCTCCGTGGGCGGCAAGATGTTCGCCGGCACGGAGCGCGAGATCGTGATGCAGGAAGCCATCTTCAGCCGCATCGGTGTCGATCGCATTCTTCGCTACGCTTTCGAACTGGCGCGGCGCCGCCCCAAGAAGCACGTGACGGCGGCGACGAAATCCAACGGCATTTTCATATCGATGCCTTATTGGGATGAGCGCGTGACGGAGATGTCGCGGAACTACCCCGACGTCAAAGTGGATAAATTCCACATCGATATCCTGACCGCTCATTTCGTCCGCCATCCAGACTGGTTCGATGTGGTGGTGGCGTCGAACCTTTTCGGCGATATCTTGAGTGACCTGGGTCCGGCCTGCACCGGAACCATTGGTATAGCGCCTTCAGCCAATATCAATCCCGAGCGCAAGTTCCCTTCGTTGTTTGAGCCGGTTCACGGCTCCGCGCCCGACATCGCGGGGAAGGGCATCGCGAATCCAATCGGCCAGATCTGGTCCGGCGCCATGATGCTGGATCACCTGGGCCATGCGGCCGCTCACGATGCCATCGTACACGCGATTGAAAAGGTGACGGCGGAAGGCCCGCGCACTCCGGACATGGGGGGGAAGGCGTCCACTTCCGATGTGGGCCGAGCTGTGGCGGACGCGGTGGGTATGTAGCCGGCCAAATATGCCGCGAGCAGCTGGACTAATGATCTTGATCGCCGGAACGCTCCACGCCCAAACGCTCGGGGAGTCGATGCTGAGGGCTCACAATTCCATTCGGCGAACGGTGGGCGTGCCGCCCCTGGTCTGGTCCGAACGCCTGGCCGGCTTCGCACAGGAGTGGGCTGATTATCTGGCGGCGCACCGGCAATTCTTCCATCGCGGGAACTCACCCTACGGCGAGAATCTTTTTGAGGTTACCGGCGCCCAGGCGTCGCCTATCGAAGTGGTGAACGATTGGGCCGCGGAATCCAGAAACTATCAATACCGTTCCAACGCCTGCCACGGTGTGTGCGGGCACTACACGCAGATCGTCTGGCGCGACACCAAGCGGGTAGGATGCGCTGCCGCCCGCAGCGGGCGAACCGAAGTATGGGTTTGCAATTACGATCCGCCCGGCAACTGGGTGGGAAGACGGCCTTACTGAGGCGTCTACGGCTTCGCCGCCATCTGCATTACCTTCAGCCGCTGTGCCTGGGCGCATTCCCCGGTGACCGTGAAGTAGCGCGCGACTGCTTCCTTGCCGATTTCATAAGGATGCGGCTCGCCGGGTTTGCGTGCGGCCAGCAATTTGATCTTGGTGGTGGCGTAATCGAACTCCGAGTGATTGCTCATGAGAATAGTCGCGTTCGCGGCTGCGGCTGCTGCGGCCATTTTCTTCTGGGATTGAATATAGATGTCGAAATTCGGCACAGTGCTGGGAAAGTTAAACGCTGTGCCGCCCGCATAGGCCACAATCAGCGTTCGTCCGTGGTCCTTCACCGGGAAAATCATCGAAAGTGTACCGGGCGTGTGTCCTGGTGTCGTCAGGATGGTCACCGTAGTGTCGCCCAGCGTGAGCTTTTGACCGTCATCGGCGACGATATCGCGCTTGGGTTTGCCTTCCGGGTAACCGTTGACCGATTTTTCAATCGAATCCCAGTCCGGCCCGCCCATGACGATGTGCGACTTGAAGCGATCCTGCATCAGCTTTGCTCCGCCAACATGATCGCCGTGCGCGTGTGTGATGATGACGTACTTCACCTTGGCGGGATCGAGGCCCAGCTTCTTTAAGCCGCCGACGATCTCTTCCTCGGAGTTATAGGTGTAAAGCGTGTCGATCAAGATGATGCCGTCGCTGGTGGTAAGCGCCCAGGAGGAATGGATTTTCGAGCCCACGAAATAGAGATTGTCGAAGACCTTGGCCGGCTCGGTGAACCAGGTTTCGCGGGCCGGCGGTTTTCCAGGCGCGGCGTCGCGAATGCCAGTGGTAAATGCAGGGGCGACACACAAACGCGCCAACGTGCCGGTGAAATCAAACCCCGCGGCGTTGCGGGCGGCCGTCAGATGCGTATCGATTTCACTTTGCGGATTTTGCGCAAAGGCGACGCTCGAAAGCATGGCCAGCGCAACAAGGCTAGAAACTTTCATTGCTGGAGCTTACAGGATGGTTGGCTGAAGGTCAAGATCAGCGGCCAGGAGATCACCGTGGGAATTCTCCAGTTCGTAGAGCCTATACCCCGTGTTACTGGTGCGGATAAGAGGACTTGAACCTCCACTCCCTTGCGAGAACATGGACCTGAACCATGCGCGTCTGCCAATTCCGCCATATCCGCATATGTTGGTGGGCCTTTCCATTTTCTAACGTGGGTTGCCCAGTGTCAAATCTTGCGACGAACTGGCGATGAACTGGAAGCTTACTCGTGCTCCGCCAGCGACCCGATGCCCTTGGGATCATTCTACTCCGACACGTTCCGCCGAGACAGTGCTGCGCTTCAGGTAAACGAGGTGCGTGAAGTTTGCGGTGGGAGTCGCAGCGACGCTGACCAACTCCCAACCATCTTGTCCAGCGACATTCAAGAATTCCTCCAACAGCACGATCTTATCGCTGGTTTCTACATTGAACTCGCGGATCATGTATTCCCAACTCATTCTGTCGTCCGCAAGTTACCGAGGATCGTTTGTTTAACGGGTTGCTCAGTATTCAACGCTGATACTCCACAAATCCAGAGGCTGGCGCTTGCTGAAGTTACTTGCGTTTCGCAGTGACTTCAGCTTTTGGTTCCGCGATGTGGACATCATGAACATACTTCCTCAATTCCGTAACCTGCGCCGCACTTCCCTGGCCCTGTGACAGGTAGACGCTCAAATAAGGCGCAAACTGTTTCTCGCCTTCCGCATCTCGCTTTGCCATGCTCACCAGCGGGGCCAGGCCGCTCAGGGGATTTCCTTCCAGGGACAGGTATTTCAGGCTGGTGAGTCCGGCCAGGGGGGATAGATCTTTGATTCTGTTTCGGGATAAATCGAGAGATGAAAGCCCCTTCAGGCGGCTGATGGGGCTCAGATCCGTAATCTGATTGCCGGCGAGATAAAGCGACCATAAGCGTGTGGCATTTGTGAGCGGCGAGAGATCGGCCACGCGGTTGTTGGATAGGGAAAGCGTATTGAGCGACGATAGGTGCGCCAGCGGCATAAGATCCGAAACCTGATTATCGCTGAGGTCAAGATACTGCAATTGAGTCATGCCACTGAGGGGAGAAATGTCCTTAATCCGATTGTTGCTGAGCGTGAGCGACGAAATGTTCAGCAGGCTGCTGAGAGGCGACAGTTCGCTCAGTTCTGCTCCGCTAATATTCAGCTCCGCCAAGGCAGTGCACTTGTCAAGCCCGCTCAAATCCTTAATTGGATTCCCCCTTGAAGTAATGCCCGACAGATGCTTGACGTCATCGATCGTAAGGGGTGCCTTCCCGTCACGCTTTTCGAGCACGTGGGCCCGGACGATGTTTTCCAAGTTGGCATCGGGGAACAAGGGAGCGTCGCCCGTGAAGGCGACTGCGGATCCATAGCATAAGATACAGACAGCGAGTAAGCGGTTCATGGATAGCCTCCTCATTGAAAAGAACTGCGTCGGTCTCGGGCGGAAAAACGCGAATCAGTGCCCAGTCCAGACCCTGGGCAGGACGTGGCCCGCGGCTTGACGAGGCTCGGGCCACGGCCATGGCCGGGTTCTGCTCGCTTTTGACTTAAGCGCTGATGGCGTTGCGGCTCTCGCCGGTCTGGATCTGGATCTGCTTGGGCTTGCTCGCTTCCGCGATTGGAATCTGAATATCCAGCACGCCGGAATGCAGGCGGCAGTTCACGGTTTCCAGATCCAGCCCGGAGGGCAGAGTGACAGCGGTCCAGAACTTACCGTAGGGGAGCTGGGTGTATGCGCTATTCTCGAACCCGACGGGAGCTTGGCGCTCGCCTTCGACAACCAGTTGGCCGTTCTGAATCGTAACGCGCACATCACTCTCGCTTACGCCGGGCAGGATCGCACGCAAGTTCAGGTGATTTTCCGTCCAGCCATGTTCGAGTGCAGGGCTGAAGCTCCAGTTGCGTTCCCCTCGGCGGCTGGCCGGTGCTGGAGTGGTCTGATGACCGTAGAAATTATCGAACATTTGATCAACAGATCGCCGGAACTGGTCCAACGTCTGCTGAACATCGTTTACAAACATAGTGTTCAACATGATAGTGTTCCTCATTTTAGCGTTGGATTTGGAACGATAAGCCAAGCGATGTGAACTCGGAACGGGCAAGCCGCCGGTGCTCATCCCTGGGCGTCTCGTAGAATCTTTCCGGAATTTATATTGCCAAAACAGTGCTATTTTGTCAATACTTGAAACGAAGAAAATCTTATGCTATCTGACTAATATCCTGCAATGGAGTCGTTATGGGTTGCCAGCCACCTCATTCTGAATCGCTTAACAATCTCCGCCAACTAATCGAAGAAGTTGCTGGCAGAGGCGATGACTGCTTGGCTATGCTGCTGGCCGGAGTGGAAGCTTATGTTGCGGTCGGCCGGGAGTGGGAGTTGCTCGACGTGATGCGCAAGTTTGCCCACGAAGCGCAGGACATGGTCCAGAACACCCCCACTGCGGACGAACTACGGAAGCTCTTTGAGCGAGAGTGAGCTGCGCGCTGCCAGAGGCGACCAACATGGCGGACTTTGGTCGGTTTGAGTTGAGTCGAAGATCGCGAAGAGACTGGACAGAACTCCGGGAATGCAAACGGTGCGCGCGTGGTGTCAAATTTTGGGTCGTCTGGCGACGGCTTAAGGCGCGGTGCGCAGTTCCATGATCAGGCGCATGACCAGCCCCTCAATCTGCGAGGCGACGGTGCGATAGTAGGATTCCGTCTGCCCAATCGGGTCGGGCACGGTCCATTCAATGACGCGTGCGCCGGGCAGTCCCACCGGGACTCCGCTCATGTTTATCACCAGATCAAAATGCTGGTGGCGCATTAAGTCCAGACCCTTTGGGAAATGGTCGTCGATACGCAGATTGAGCTCGCCCAGCGTCTGCTTCGTGAGCGGCGCGATGTAGGTGGCCGGATTGACGCCCGCGCTCTGTACTTCCATGACGTCGGCGCCGTAGGCTCGCGCGAAGGCTTCCGCCATTTGGCTACGGCAGGAGTTGCCGATGCACACGAACAGCACGCGCTTTTTCGTGGGAGTCGATTTGGGCGATGGCCTCGCCTGAGCGGGGAGCGGGCGCGGCGGGGCAGGCGGCACTGAAGGTTTCTTCGACGCGGCGGCGTCAATTCTGCTCGGGCCCCGCAGGCGGTGACGTGTGCCCCTTACGCCGCTGGTTGGGTTCTTATCGTCTGCGTCCGGTACCATTCGAGGGTTCGCTTCAAACCTTCTTCGATCGTGAAACGCGGGGCGTGTCCCAAGTCCTTAACGGCGAGGGTAGTGTCCGCCATCGAGTGCCGCACGTCGCCCTCGCGCGGCGGTCCAAAGCGGGGCGGTACTTTCACGCCTTCCATGTTCTGCAGGGTTTCCCAGATGAACTTAAGCGTGAAGCGGCCGCCGTTGCCGGCGTTGTACATCTTGCCCGCCACGCCGGGCGCGAGGGATGCTTTCAGGCATAGGGCCGCCACGTCTTCGACGTAGGTGAAGTCGCGGGATTGTTCGCCGTCGCCGAATATGGTCGGAGTGGTGCGGGCGAGGAGATGTTTCATAAACAGGCTAAGCACGCCGGAGTAAGCGCTGCTCGGGTCCTGCCGGGGGCCGTAGACATTGAAGAAACGCAGCGCAACGGTCTCCAGTCCGAAACAGGAATGGAACACGGACGCGTATTGCTCGCCTACCAGTTTCTGCACCGCGTAGGGCGATTTCGGCCGCGGAATCATGCTCTCGACTTTCGGCAGTGTTTCGCTGTCGCCATAAGCTGACGACGAGGCCGCATACACCACCCGGCGCACACCGCCCAGAGCCGCCGCGCGAAATACGTTAAAGGTGCCGTCGATATTCACTTCGTGCGACGGCACAGGATCGTCAATTGAGCGCGGTACCGACGGAATCGCGGCCAAGTGGTACACCGTATCCGCTCCGCGGATCACCGGCTCGAGCGCCACACGGTCCCGAATGTCCAGGCGATGGAACTGAATGCGGGCCCGTACCTCTTCGAGATTGTGTTCGTATCCCGTAAGCAGGCTGTCGATCACTTCCACTTCACCGTCCGTCTGATTCAGAAGCGTGCGGACCAGCGTTGAGCCGATGAACCCGGCCCCTCCCGTAACGATGTGCCTTTTCATATTTTTTTCGCCACTGCCACCAGCGACAGTCCCGGCCAGGGCAGCAGCCCGTCGACGCGCCGCCAGAACCAGACGGTCTTGTCGAATAATTTGAGCGCCGGACGGCTGATGGCTGTGCGTCCGAGCACCTTCCCGTAGAGCCACCACGAAAGCGTGCCTATTTTATTCAGTTGATACATCTGTTCAATATGGAAACCGGTCTGCCCCAGCATCTCGCCGAGTTCCTCGCGGGAAAACCTCCGCAGCTGGCCCATGCCTTGATCGAGCGACCCGTACAATCCTTTTCCCTGCGGAACCAGCACCAGCACCGATCCCCCCGGAGCCAGGCACGTCCCAAGCGATGTCAAAACCCCTATTGGATCTTTTGCCGACTCCAGCACATTTACGCACAACGCCGTGTCGAATTGACCAGCTCCGGGCGCGTAATCCGCCGGCTCCTCCGGATGCAGTTCGCAAACCGTCACGTTTGGCGTGCGCAGAAAGCGATTGCGCAACGCGTGCAGATAAAGAGCGTCACCTTCCCCTGCCACGTAATGCAATTTGCGCGCCATCAGACGGCCCGTGAGATTTCCCAGGCCGGCGCCGATCTCCAGAACACGGTCGCCCAGATGCGGGCGCAATATGCGCGTCACCCAGCTAATATATTGCGGAGTACCGGTCAAGCTGTTGAGCAGACCGCGGCCGTAGGTGGGCTCATACAAATCGTCCACCACCCAGAAATACAAAATGACGCCGAGCGCCTTGACTCCGTCCTTCCAGCCGATTTTCTTGCCTTCCTCATAAGTGCGTCCGTGATAGCTGATCGGCACCTCATATACGCGCAGCTTGCGCTTCGAGCACTTCATGGTGATCTCCGGCTCGAAGCCGAAGCGATTGGAGCGGATCGGAATGCTCTTCAGCAGATCCGTGCGGAAAACCTTGTAGCACGTCTCCATATCGGAGACATTCAGATTGCTGAAGATGTTGGATAGCAGCGTCAGACCCTTATTCATCACGGTATGCCAGTAGGGGAGCAGCCGGGTTTGATCGCTTACCAGATAGCGAGAACCAAACACCGCGTCGGCATTGCCGTCCACCAGAGGCCGCAGCAGGCGCATGTATTCGGAGGGGTCGTATTCGAGGTCGGCGTCCTGCACCAGGCAGAAATCGCCCTGCGCTTTTTGGATGGCGGTGCGCACGGCGGCGCCTTTGCCTTGATTGACGGGCTGGCGAAACAGGCGGATACGCGGCTCACTCCGCGCCAGGCGGTCCAGGATGTCGGAGGTGCCGTCGGTCGAGCAGTCATCGACGATCACGAGCTCGCGGTCCATATTTTCGGGGAGCGGCGCGCTCAGGACCAGGGACAGGCTCCTCTCGACAACGGTGCGCTCGTTGTAAACAGGGATCAGAATGGAGAGAAGCATCCGCTTCCAACAGTATAATTGGAAGTGCTTTCCCAATCCCACATGACTCTGCACACTCCGGTACTAGAAACCAACGTTCCCGGCCTGAAGCTTCGCGGCCGCGGAAAAGTCCGCGACATTTATGAGGACCCGCGACACCCTGAGCGGCTGCTGATCGTCGCCACCGACCGCATTTCCGCGTTCGATTACATCCTGGCCAGCGGCATCCCCGAAAAGGGGCGCGTGCTGACGCAGATGAGCCTTTTCTGGTTCGACCTGCTGCGCGATACGGTGCCCAATCATCTGCTCAGCACGGATATGTCGGGGCTGCCCGCCGAGCTTGAAGGGCGCTCGATGTGGGTGAAGCGCGCGGATATGTTCGATGTGGAATGCGTGGCGCGCGGCTACCTATCGGGCTCCGGCTGGAAAGAGTATCAACAGACGGGAGCCGTATGCGGCATCCAGCTTCCCGCCGGACTGCGCGAGAGCGACGCGCTTCCCGAACCGATCTTCACGCCGGCCACCAAGGCGCAGACCGGCCATGACGAAAACATTTCGTTCGAACGCATGGCCTCGCTGGTGGGAGCCGACCTCTCCACGCGCCTGCGAGATCTTACTCTCGAGATCTATCGCCAGGCTGTCGACTATGCCCGGCCGCGCGGGATCATTCTCGCCGATACGAAATTTGAATTCGGCATGGTGGGCGGGGTGATCACGCTGGCCGACGAAGTGCTGACGCCGGATTCCTCGCGCTTCTGGCCGGTCGACACCTACACGCCCGGCGGGCCGCAGCCTTCCTACGACAAG
>DATJEI010000063.1:0-4023 GCA_035496735.1 Bryobacteraceae bacterium
CGTTACACACATCGCAATCCGGTGAGGGCAGGATTGTGTGAGCGTCCGGAAGATTGGGAATGGAGCAGCTTTCGCCACTACGCGACTGGGGCAGCAGGACGAGTGGAGATCGAGTCGGAATGGACAGCGCGGAAGCGGGAACGGGAAGCGGGACGACTTTGTGCGGCAGTTGAACTGCCCCACTCAAGCTAAAACGCGCGACAAGGACGGGGCACTCTCAGACGGGCCGCCATTGGGATTAGTTTCCCTGTTGACATTCCGCCGGAACGGCGGATAATTGCTGCCGCATCGCCTGTTCTCCGGCCCGGTTCTCGTCTTGTTCGCAAAAGGCGATGAAGATCACTCCCAGGAGAACGTCATGAGTCTCCGCAAGCTAGGTTCTAACTTAGCCGCGGTGGCGTATCCAGGTCACCCCCACTTCGCTAAACGACTGTTGAGCCGTAGAGGCTTTCTGGAAAAGTCCGGGATTACGCTGGGCGTGTTGGCTGCGTCTGGCATGGTGCCGGAATTGGCGCGGGCAGCCGCGCTCAAAACTCACGGGATCAACGGCACAACCTCCGCTACTCCGGTTCCGATTCCCGGCGGTCTGCAAGCGCTTGGCCCGTCGGGGCCGCTGTTCCATTTCTTTCTACCCGCTCCGGGCGCTGAGCCTTCGACCATCACCAACTTCAACGGCCACGTGGGCTGGGCCGCAGTAGGAGGTACGGGCACCCATACCGTAATTGGTCAAGCCCCTGAGCACCTTCCCTTCGAGGCCGACGTGCGCTTTATGCGCGGCGAGTTCGTCGGCGCCGATGGACGCAATCACCATGGCGCCTTCGCGTTCATATGACTTGACGTATTCACAAGTCCCGTGGAGGACGTGCAAATTCACGATTTCAATCCTGGGATTGCCGACAGCGGGCTGTTCTGGACGATCCCAGTTTCCGAAAACACAATTTCGGTTAATTTCGCAGCCGGCACAGCAGCCTTCCAGGCGAGCAACGTTGACGTCGAGGACTATCACGACGTCGTCAACGCCTTGATGGATGGGCCAGAGGTCGACGCCGAAGTTTCATGGGACATTCGCTGGAGCCATCCCATGGGGCGCACGAAAGTTCGCGATGTGCAAAACGACTTCGCCGGCGACTTCGTGCAGAACGTGGCGCAGATCGCATGGGCGGGTCAGACGGATACGGCAACGTATGTCTCGGACCCAGCCTCAACTTCGGTCAATGAATTCTCGTTGCTCGCCCACGAACGCAACGGAGTTTTCTTTTCGTGAGATCGAGTTTCTTAGATCGGTCGCAAATCCAAGACCCGCCTCTGGGCAGACTCCTTTCGGACCCGCCCGGGGCGGGCTTTTTGCCTTCCGGTGCGCGAGACGCCCGGATGAAACGAATGGCAAGTCAGAATCACCACCTTAATAACAACCCCTTTCTGGATCTTGCCTAATTGGAGGTCTAGACCGGGCGGCAATTGGAGGACGCCATCTTCGGCGAATAATCACATGTCTTCTATCATCAAGGGTATTGGAGGCGTTCTGGCCGCACTTCTGATTTTCGCGGGCGAACAATACATTCAACATCGCTTCTGGCAGGACAAGCCGGCACCGCAACCGCAAGTCGTCGATGGCAGCCAGCATCACGCGCCAGTTCCGCCAAAGTACATCCCCATTGATGGACAAGTCACGGACACAGGTGGAAGCAAAGTTATCGAAAACGCATTGGTGGAACTGGCAATCGGCGATATTCACGAGAACCAGAACACAGACTCGCTGGGCCGCTACGCATTTTCGTTAAAAGGTTTCGATCCGGAAACGGTCGCTTTAATGACCATCAATGCTCCGGGTTACAAGCGCTTCACCGCGAACATGCTGTTGAGCAAACTGGCAGAAGATAAGGAACAAAAACTCGAGGCGGCAATGCAGCCCGCTCCGCCAAAAGGGCTGGGCGCAATTGTGGGCGCGGTTTATGTCGGCCCAAAACCTGCCGCAATTGGTGGACAGCCGGCGGTTCCCGGCCAGCTAAAGTACGTCAGGCGGATCGATCCGAAGGTGATGGCTGCCCGGAACTGAAAGGATTGCGGTGTCTCAGCCGTCGTCGCAACAGGTCGTTTCCTTTCATGTGCTCGCGATGTCCTGTATTCGCCTCTTGCGGAATGCGATGCACGGTACTATCATCCGCGCGGCTGGAAAATCCAAATAATTTCTTTCGCAATGGAGGCAGTATGAACCTGAGAACCAGTTTGCTGACGCTGGCGTTTTGTCTGGCAGCAGTCATGTGTTTTGCGGCAAATGACGCATTCATGGGTACCTGGAAGCTGAATGAGGCCAAATCAAAAATTGGCGCCGGAGCACCGAAGAACCACACTGTGACGTATGAAGCTGCCGGCGATGACATAAAAGTCACGATTGACGGCACAGCGGCAGATGGCACAACGATGCACAGCGAATGGACGGGAAAGTTCGATGGCAAAGATTATCCGTCGACGGGAAATCCCAACGAAGATATGCGCTCGGCCAAGCAAGTAAACGCCCGCACGATCGATGTCACGTCCAAAAAAGATGGCAAGGTTGTTCTCACGGCGCACGTCGTGCTCTCGGCCGATGGAAAGAGCCGAACCGTAACCGCGCACGTGACCGACGCCAAAGGTAAGAAGATCACGAGTACTGCGGTGTACGACAAAGAGTAAGAAACGCCCCACCCTTCCCACTGGAGGGTGGGGACTCTGCGCTGGTTGGCCTTAGATTCCACCGGTCTCAAAGTCTTGCTCTACCGAATGCCAGCCCTGCCCGATCTCCCATTGCACGGGCCCACTTGCTGTCGTAACATGGCGTGGCAAAGTTCGGCCTAATGCCTGATTCATTCAATCAGCCCGCGCCACGGCGATGGTTGGGATCGGGGACCAATGCCTAATGTCGTGACTACTCTGGCCGCAGGGGACCGTGTCGGCGATTATCAGATACTCGCCCTCGCCGGTTCCGGCGGGATGGGCGTGGTCTATCGCGCGCTCGACCTCAAACTGCAGCGGACGGTGGCGCTGAAGTTCCTTCCCGACGAACTGGTCAGCAATGAATCGCAAAAAGCACAGTTCCTGCGTGAGGCACGGACGGCGTCTTCGCTCGATCATCCGAATATTGGCGTAATCCACGGAATTGAGGAGACCGCCGACGGCCGCACGTTCATTGTGATGGCCTACTACGAAGGCGAAACCCTCGCACGCAAGCTCATGGCCGGCCCTCTGCCGCTTGAGCACACCGTGGATATCGGCATTCAGATGGCGCGCGGCCTAGCGGAAGCGCATTCGCGGGCAATTGTGCACCGCGACATCAAGCCGTCGAACGTAATCGTGACGCAACAGAATGTGGTTAAGATTGTGGACTTCGGG
The DNA here is from genome assembly GCA_035496735.1 of Bryobacteraceae bacterium. Classification (GTDB taxonomy): domain Bacteria; phylum Acidobacteriota; class Terriglobia; order Bryobacterales; family Bryobacteraceae; genus Palsa-187. The sequence goes on from DATJEI010000063.1 coordinate 3,370, forward strand.
CTCGCGCGCGCTACGACGAATTCGATGAGCACGCAGACCATGAGCACTTCGGGGACGATCGGGTACATGTCTCCAGAACAGACGATGGGCAAGCCGGTCGATCAGCGCACCGATATTTGGGCGCTTGGAATTGTGATTGCCGAGATGGCGACCGGGCGCAATCCGTTTCAACGCGAGTCGGCGCCGGCGGCGATCGTTGCCATCCTGAACGAAGCTCCGCAATTGCCGGATGAATTGCCGATTGAGTTGCGCGGAATCATTTATCACGCGCTGTCGAAAGATGCGGCCACGCGTTACGCGAGTTGCGGCGAGATACTCGCCGACCTGGAAACATTCCGCAGTCACCTGGATCCCGTCGCGCAGACGACGCGGGCAACGCGAACATCGGCTTCTCTCAGAGCGAGCATCGAACGCGCATCGGTGCAGATGCTGGGGCATGAGGCGCGGCCGGGAAGAAAGAAGCTGTGGTTGATATCGGCGGCGGCCGTGATAGTTGCGGTCGGCGTACTGGCGGCGATTCCTTCGGTACGCAATCTAATTTTCGGAAGGCCCCAACAACATGTGGCGGTGCTGCCGTTCGAGAACGTCGGAAATGATGCGTCGAACGAAGCCGTCTCCCAAGGATTGATGGATACGCTCACCAGCCGGCTGAGC
>DATJEI010000064.1:0-8642 GCA_035496735.1 Bryobacteraceae bacterium
AAGCTTCATGCAGGAAAAGGGCATCGTTTCGGCATCCTTGCGCGAGGAAGAGCGGCAGTTTGAAACTGCGCTGCGGCCGCTGCGGCTGGACGATTTCGCGGGCCAGAGCAAGCTCAAGGAACAGCTTTCGATCGCCATCGAAGCGGCCCGCAAGCGCGGCGAGGCCATGGACCACGTGCTGCTCTACGGCCCGCCCGGGCTGGGCAAGACCACGCTGGCCGGGATCATCGCCGCCGAGCTCGGCGTGGGCATGCAGCAAACCTCCGGCCCGGTGCTGCAGAAAAAGCTGGACCTGGTGGGCATCCTGAGCAACGTCGCCGAGCGCGAAGTGTTCTTCATCGACGAGATTCACCGCCTGCAGCCGGACGTGGAGGAGATGATCTACTCGGCGCTGGAAGATTTTCGCATGGACATTCTGATTGGCACCGGACCGGGGGCGCGCACGGTGGCCATGGATATCAAGCCTTTCACGGCCATCGGCGCCACCACCCGGCAGGGCATTATCAGCGCGCCTTTGCGCGGCCGCTTCGGCCTGGTGCTGCGCTTGAATCCGTACGAAGTGAAGGAACTGGCGAGCATCGTGCGGCGCTCGGCGGCGCTGCTGAACGTGGAAGTGGACGCGGCCGGCGCGGAAGAGATTGCGCGCCGCAGCCGCGGGACGCCGCGCATCGCCAACCGCCTGCTGCGCCGCGTGCGGGACTACGCGCAAGTGCGCGCCGACGGGGTGGTGGACGCCGCCGTCGCCGAAAAAGCGCTGGACCTGCTGGAAGTCGATCGCTTCGGCCTGGACGAGATCGATCAGAAGATCATGCTGACCGTGCTGGAGAAATACGGCGGCGGTCCGGTGGGCTTGAGCACCATCGCGGCCTCGATTGACGAGGAGCAGGGCACCATCGAAGAGGTCTATGAGCCCTACCTGATGCAAATGGGTTTTCTCGACCGCACGCCGCGCGGCCGCGTGGGGACGGAGCGCGGCTTTGAATACTTCGGCATCGCGCGGCGGCGGGGCGGTTCGCAGGGTGCGCTGTTTTAAGAGCTGCTTTAAGTAAATGACGCCGTGAAAACCGTCTACATCGCGCTCGGCTCCAACCTGGGGGACCGCGTCGCGAACCTGCTGCAGGCGCGCGAGCAAATCGCATCGCCGCATGTTCGTCTGACGCGTGCTTCCTCCATCTATGAAACCGCACCGCGCGAGATCGTCGATCAACCCTGGTTCCTGAATCAGGTAGTAGCGGTGCAGACCACGCTATTCCCTCGCCAGTTGCTGGCGCGACTGTTGCGAGTGGAACAGGAAATGGGCCGTCAGCGCACGGTGTCCAAAGGGCCGCGCCTGATCGACCTGGATATACTGCTCTTCGGCGACACCGTGATCCACGCTGCCGGGCTCGAGATACCGCATCCGCGCATGGCCGAGCGCCGGTTTGTGCTCGAGCCATTAGCTGAGCTTGTGCCGGCGCTGCGTCCGCCGCGAAGTAGTCTCACGGTGCAGGAGATGCTGAATAAAGTACTGGATCAGCCAGTGCGACGGCTATGATCTAGTGGTCGTCATGACGGCCGTTGTCATGATTTTCGTTGTAATCGCGGCGCTGGCGATTACGATCCCACTGGTGGTTGTGTTCCACTTGCCGGTCGTTGCCGTTCCAATAGCCTTGATAGTACATCCCGCCTTCATAGCGCGGCGCCATCCATTGCGAACCCTCGTAGGGGGGACGGGTCCAATAGCCTTGATGCCAGCTATAGCGGTTGCCCTGCGGGTACCAATATCCGTCTACCCAGGTATAACCGGGGCCTGGCGCATTGGGACGCACCCGTATCACGCGCGGGCGCGGCGGCTCGCCGATGTGAATTCCCACGGAGAATTGCCCAAAACCAATTCCCGCGGTCAAAATTAACGCTGCTAACAGTTTTTTCATTTCTCTTTCTCCTTGTCGTTGCGGCCGTCGTTATGGCTGTCGTTATGCCTGCCGTTATGGCTGTCGTTATGCCTGCCGTTACGGCACCTCTGCAAGTACTATGGGCACGCAGCGATCCAAGGTCCAAGTCGGTCACAATATGGGGTCAGTCCGCTGGCCGGGCGCCGGGGGATAGGCAATAAGTGGCGATGGGCGGTCAAGCTGTCACGCCGCCGGGAGGCCAAATCAGATCGGCAAGCAAGGCCTGCCGCGCGAAAATGTACTGCAGTTGGATGGGGGCTGATATTCTGACAGTGTAGCGGATGGCATTGCTGACGATTTCGGGCGATCCCGCGTCGCGCTGGGAAGAAGTGGCGCAAGCTGTCGCGCAGCTTCTGAATTTTGAGCTGGTCACGGAAACGCGTCTGGCTCAGTGGATGACTGAGGAATTCGGGGCCACTCCGCTGCCCGCGCGGGTGTGGGCTTCGGCCGCCGCCGCGGTACTGGCGCGTTTGGCCCGAGAGCATCCTTTGCTGATCGCTTTGGATGGCGCGGAGCACTTGTTTCGGCCCGCGCCGTGGGTGCTGCGCGTGCGGATCACCGCCGGCGAGGGCCATCGCGCTGGGAAACTGATGCTCGACCTGCGCCTGGAAAAACCGCAAGCTCTTGCGCGGCTGCGCGAACTCGACGCCGAGCAGAAGCGTCTCCGCAAAGCGCGATTCGGGCGCTCCTCGGCCGATCCCGAATCTTTTGACCTCACGCTGAGCCTGACAAACATGGACGCCGCGCAGGCTGCGGACGTGCTGGCCGCCGCGGCAACCCGGCGTTTCGACCAGCAAGGCTTGCTTTCGCCCAACGCCGCCGACGAAATCGAATTCGAAACGCGCCTTGCATTGGCCAAGCGCGGCATTGTTCCGGCGGGCCGCGCGCGGGTTACGCGAGCCAGCTTCGGCCACCCCAGCGAAGAGATGTTCGCTAATCTGCTGGATTTTTACCGCATTCAGTGGCAATATGAGCCGCGCAGTTTCCCGCTGCAATGGGACAAGGACGGCCGCGTCACGGAAGCCTTCACGCCCGACTTCTATTTGCCCGAGGTCGACCTTTACGTTGAGGTCACGACCATGAAGCAATCGCTGGTGACGAGGAAGAATCGCAAAGTGAAGATGCTGCGCGCCATTTATCCGCACATCAATATCCAGGTGTTTTACCAGAAAGATTTTCAGGATCTGGTGTTCAAATACGGGCTGAAGATGGTGCACTCATGACGGCGGCTCACGAAAATGTTCCGGAAAATATCGACCGTATTCTGTTTACTGAGGAGCAGGTCTCGGCGCGCATTGCCGAAGTGGCCGCAGACATCAGCGAAAAATATCGCGGGCGCGATCTCAAATTGATCGCCGTGCTCAAGGGCTCAGTGTTCTTCCTGACGGCGCTGGCGCGCGCCATCACCATCCCCGTGAAGATCGATTTCCTGGCCATTTCAAGTTTCGGCGGGCCGTCGAACGGGCCCACGCCGGGGCTGGTGCGCATCGCCAAAGACCTCGACGAGCCGATCCACGACGAAGACGTGCTGCTGGTCGAAGACATCGTCGATACCGGTTTCACTACGCGCTATCTTCTGCAAACGCTGGCGGGCCGCGGCCCGCGGTCACTCGGAATTTGCACATTGCTTGATCGTTCAGTGCGGCGCATTGTGCAAGTGCCCATCGATTTCCGCTGCTTCGAGATCCCGGACCGCTTTGTGGTCGGCTGCGGTCTGGACTACCGGCAGTTGTATCGCAATCTGGGCTACATCGCGGTGCTCGATCCCCATAGGGGGTGAGATTCGGGCCTCAGCGATTCCTCGTCTGCAGGATCGGGCGCATCGCAGCCAACGCCGCCATGTCATCCGCCGGCCAACCTCTCTTTATTTCTTTATTGGCCACGATGAAGACAGAGGAACACAGATAGCAAGGATTTCCAGGCGACTTCGCATTCACGCATGGCATTCCGGGCCTCGCATTGAACGACGCCGCCGCGCTCCGCTAAAATCAATCAATGAGCACGGTCACCGAGGAGCCGCAGTTCCACACCTCTGGGATCGTGCGCCTGACCCGGCCGCAACTAGTCGGCACCATGACGGGACTGGTGCTAGCGATGTTCCTGGCGGCGCTCGATCAAACCATCGTCGGCACCGCCGAGCCGCGCATCATCGCCTCGCTTTCAGGCTTCAACCGCTACCCGTGGGTGGCGACGGCGTACCTGCTGACGTCCACCTTGGTGGTGCCGATCATTGCCAAGCTGTCGGATTTGTGGGGTCGAAAATGGTTTTTCCTGTGGGGGTCGGCGGTATTCGCGGCCACCTCCGCACTGTGCGGCGCATCCGGGTATCTGAACTTCCTGGGGCTCGACGGGATGAATCAGTTGATCCTGTTTCGCGGGCTGCAGGGAATCGGCGCCGGCGCGATCATGGGGTTGATCTTCACCATCGTCGGCGACATTTTTTCGCCGGCTGAGCGCGGCCGCTACCAGGGCTTTTTTTCGGGTGTGTGGGGGCTCGCGGCCATCTTCGGCCCTACGGCCGGCGGCTGGCTCACGGATCACGTTTCCTGGAGAGCGACTTTCTACGTCAATCTGCCAGTGGGAATCATTGCCATCGCCGCGATCTATTTTGAGTTCCCCGATATTCGTCCGCAGGCTGTGCGCCGCGTTCTGGATTGGGCCGGCGTGTTCACGCTGCTCGCCTGCATGGGGCCGCTATTGCTGGCCTTCACCTGGGTGACGGAGTACGGCTGGGGATCGGGGCGCGTCGAGATGCTGCTGGCGCTCGCTGTCGTTATGCTGATCGCGTTCCTGTATTCGGAGAGCAAAGCCGTCGAGCCGCTGATCCCGCTGACGTTGTTCCGCGACCCGGTGATCCGCGTGTCTTCGATCTGCATGTTCGTTCTCGGCATGGGCATGTTCGGCATGATCATTTACTTGCCGCTGTTTATGCAGGGCGTGCTGGGCGTTTCGGCGACGCAATCCGGCACGCTGATGACGCCCATGATGCTGGGCGCGGTGACGGGCAGTTTCCTGGGCGGCCAGATGACCTACCGTTTGCGAAGCTACAAGGTTCCTGGCGTGCTCGGCTCGGTGCTGGTGACGTGCGGCATGACTATCTTCGCCGTCATGGACGCTTTGACGCCGCAGGTCCATGTGGTCTTCGGCATGATTCTCACCGGCTTGGGTATGGGGTTCCTGCAACCCGTTTATACCGTGGCAGTGCAGAACGTGGCGCCTCGCGCGCAAATGGGCGCTGCAACCGCCTCAACGATATTCTTTCGCGCCATCGGCAGTACGGTGGGAGTAGCGCTTTTCGGCAGCGTGCTGCTCACGAATTATCATGCGGAGTTTGGGCGCCAGCTGCCGCCGGGCGTCCCACCGGAGGGGTTGAAGTTTTTCAACAATCCCCTGCTGCTGATCCAGATCCGGCCGCAAATAGAGGCGCTGTTCAGCCGCTCTCCCAATGGGTTGGATCTGATGCAGACGCTGATGGTAAACGTTCGTGAATCTTTGGTGCACGGCTTGCATCTGATATTTGTGTCGAGCGCATGCGTGATGGCTGGAGCGGTAGTGCTGAACCTGCTTCTGAAGAACGTCCCGCTGCGGACCCATCACTACCCGCCTGGCGCGGAGCCGGCAGCTCACTGACGGCTTGCAAGCATCCGACGGCATCAGGAATCGAAGGGATAAGCATAGATGAGCACTTACCAGATCGACCCCGCGCATACCTCCGCGCAGTTCAAGGTTCGTCACATGATGATCGCCAACGTGAAGGGCGAGTTTGACAAGATCAGCGGAACCGTCAACTTCGACCCCGCGAACCCCTCCGCCTCGACCATAGAGGCCAGTATCGAGGTTGCCAGCGTCAGAACGCACGACGAGCAGCGCGACGCGCACCTTCGGAGCGCGGATTTCTTCGACGTGGAGAAGTTTCCAGTCATGACTTTCAAATCCAAGAAAGTGACGGCCACCGGCGGCGACAGCTTCACGGTGGCAGGCGACCTCACCATCCACGGCGTCACTAAGGAAGTGGATCTGAAGGTGGAGGAGCTTACGCCGGAGACCAAAGATCCTTGGGGCAACCTGCGCCGCGGCGCCACCGCCAAGACTCGCGTTCATCGCAAGGATTTTGGGATGAGCTTTAATGTGGCCCTCGAAGCCGGCGGCTTCCTGGTGGGCGACGAAGTCGACCTCACCATCGACGTTGAGTTGATTCGCCAGGCGTAAGACTCAATCGAGCCCACGCGGCTCGAGCGTCATCTTCATCCCATGCTTCGGCCGGAGCGTGATCACCGCACGCGTCGTCACCGGATGTCCGGGAACCAAGCGCATCTTCCATCGCTGGGCGATGGTGGCCAGCACCAGCACCCCTTCGGCCCAAGCGAACCTCTCGCCGATGCACACGCGCGCGCCGCCGCCGAAGGGAAAATAGGCGAACTTCGGTCGCTTGGCCACTTCCTCGGGATGCCAACGATGCGGATCGAAGCGCTCCGGCTCCGGCCACCAGCGGGGATCGCGGTGCACCACCCACGGGCTCATGAGCAGAATCGATTTCGCCGGAATCCCATAGCCGCCGATGGAATAATCCTGCCGTGCGCGCCTCCCGATGGCCCAGGCCGGCGGATACAGCCGCAAGGATTCGGCGAATACGCCGCCGGTATAGGGCAGGTCGGCCAGATCCTCAAAACCCGGCAACTTACCGCCCAGCGCACGGTCGATCTCGGCGTGCATCCGCGCTTCCACATCCGGATTTTGGGACAGCAGGTACCAGGTCCACGTCAGCGCGTTCGCGGTGGTCTCATGCCCGGCAATCAGCAGCGTCAGCGCTTCATCGCGCACCTGCTTGTCGGTCATGTGCGCATTATCGCTTTCGTCCTGGGCGAGCAATAGCATCGAGAGCAGATCGCCCGCGTCTTTCCCGCTGCGCCGCCGCTCGGCGATGAGTCCGTAAACGATTCTGTCCAGGCGGTCGCGCGCTTTTTCGAAGCGCCGCACGGGAGGGATGGGCAGTTTCTGGATCCAATCGGAAAAGGGCAGCAGCAGGGTGTCGAACAGCTCAAAAATCTGCGTCATGGCGCCGCCGATTTCTTCAGCGTCCGACGAGACGTCGGCGCTGAAGAGCGTGCGCCCTACAATCGCCAGCGTCAGGCGCGTCATTTCCTGATGCATGTCCAGTTCGGCGCCGGGTGCCCACGTGTTTCGCGCGCGCTCGGCGCAAGCGACCATGTCGGCGGCATAGCGCACGAGTCGATCGCGATGGAACGCCGGCTGCACCAGCCTGCGCTGGCGGGTGTGAAACTCGCTTTCACTGGTCAGCAGGCCGTCGCCCAGCAGGACCTTGGCTCGCTCCAGCATGCGGCTCTTAGTGAAGTTGGCCTGATGGGTTATTAGAATGTCGCGAATTGCTTCAGGATCACTCACCACGAAAGCGTGCTGGGGCCCCAGACGCATATAAGCCAAGTCGCCGTACTCGCGTGCGATCTTGAGCAGGTAGTTCGCGGGGTCCTTGCGGAACAGAGGCAGCACGCCCAGCCACGGGCGGGCGTTTTTCGGTCCGGGCGGCCGGATGGGCGATCGCTGGTGCGGCCGGGGGCTGGGTGACATGTTTGACGATCGCTGCCGCTTGGTGGGCAACCCTTCCATTGTTGTATGATTCACCTACGAAAGGATACGCGTCCATGTCCAGTAACGTTCCACCGCCGTTTCCGCCCTCTAACCCTCCGCCGCCGGACCCGTTCGCCTCCAGCCAGCCTCCGCTGCCGCCAGGCAAGAAGTCGAATATTCTGATCTGGATCCTGGGCGGGGTCGTAGCGCTGATAATCGGGGCCACCGCCATGTGCGGACTGGCCGGTTACTTTATCATGCACAAGGCCAAGCAAGCGGGCTTCGATTCCGGACTGCTCACCACTAATCCGGCCTACGCCGCGGCGAAAATGGCCGCGACCATGAACCCGGACGTCGACACCGTTTCGACCGACGACAGCAGCGGCACCATCACGGTGCGCGACAAGAAAACCGGCAACACCACCACCCTCAAATTCGATCCCGACAAGAAGACCATGGTGGTCACCGATGAAAACGGCAAGGAAGCTACGGTCAGAGTGAACACCGACGGCGATAAAGGCTCGGTCGAAGTGCAGTCAGCCGACGGCAACATGAAGTTCGGCGCATCGGCAAGCGGCCAACTGCCCGGGTGGATGCCGGTCTACCCCGGCTCGTCGCCCGCCGGAACGTTCTCCTCGCAAACCAAGGACGGCAGCCAGAGCACCTTCGCGTTCAAGACCCAGGACCCGGCGGCCAAAGTAATGTCTTACTATCAGGACCAGCTTAAATCCAGCGGCTTCAGCATCAACATGGCCACCAACACGCCGCAGGGCGGCATGGTGATGGCGGAGGACAGCGGCAAGACCCGTTCGCTGATGATTACGGCGAGCTCGTCGAGCGATGGCACTGACGTCAGCTTGACGGCTATCGAGAAGAAGTAGCCGGCAGCCCCTTTCAGCGAACGCTCGACAGGAGCCGACAATTCTTGCCTATCTGCGAAGCGTCACTATAACGAGTCGTGAGCGGCAAGTGGATGACTTCCGTATGCGCCGTCATCCAGGCGTTAGCGGCGCCAAGACCGATCCAGCTTTTCTGATCGGAATGGTATGCTAATTCCCGAACACGCTGATCCAAGGAGCGCGCCATGACTGCACCCGATCAAGATTTCCCGGTTTCTAGGAT
>DATJEI010000065.1:0-8316 GCA_035496735.1 Bryobacteraceae bacterium
GCGAAGCGGTCGAGAAGGTCGGCTTCCTTATCGTCCATGTAATCGGACGCGCGAAAGTCCGGCACTTCGGCTGCGTTCGGAAACCGCAGCGCCCCTTCCGGCACCAGTGTCATTGGCCGGATGGCGCTGCGCCCGTTCCGCAGCGATTCCCAAAAAGCCGCGCGCGTCGATCCGGGCGCCGCAATCACGCCGATTCCCGTTACCGCGACCCGGCGCGTCATCCCTGAACTGCGGCTTGTTTGGCGGCGACCAGCTTTTCGATTCCCTCCACCATTTGGCGGACAGATTTGATGTGCGCCGCCTGGTCGTCGGGAATAGAGATGTCGAACTCGTTCTCGATGGCGAACAGGATATTCATGCCGTCGAGCGAATCGAATTTCAGCTCCGCGAAACTCTGCTCGATAGTGATGGATTCCGGCGGCAGGTGCTGGGTTTTGGCAATCACCCGGATCGTGCGGGTGGCTAACTCATCGGGCATAAAATCTGACTGACGGTTTCAAACCGCAGTCCGCGCTCCTTCAATGCGGGAATTATCGCCTCGACGGCAGCGAGCGTTGTGGCGATGTCGGGGGCCGGCTCGGTAGTCCGTCCATCGTGCAGGCAAAAGATATGACCATTGCGAGCGCGGTCGAGGAACAGCTTGGCAACGCGCGGCGCCGGCCACTTCCAATCGCGGCCAATGGTGCCCCACATCACGCCGAGTAACCCCAGCCGCTGTTGTGCGCTCTTCAATCCAAACCATCGTACCCCATAAGGCGCGCGAAACAGCCGCGGCGTCGCGCCGGTATGGAGCAGAATCTTCTCTTGCGCCACCGCCAGTTCGCGGTAGATGAAATCGGCTGAACAAAAATCCAGGCGCGGATGGGAATCGGTATGGTTACCAATTTCGTGGCCGGCGGCAGCCACACTTCGGGCGACCCCCGGCAGGCGCTCCACGTTCTTGCCACACATGAAGAAAGTGGCCGTAACATTATGATGAGCCAAGATTTGCAGAAGCGCTGGAGTGGACTCGCTCGGCCCGTCATCGAAAGTCAGCGCGATGGCAGGTCGAGCCCGGTTCCCGTGATACACGGAAGGTCCGAAAACGGTGGAGGATCGGCCGCGCGCGGCATACGCCAGCAGCCCTCCGGCGGCGAGCAGCCCCGCGGTTCCGCCAATCATCGACCCGTTCGGCATGAAAACATGATACCGCCCCCGACTCGACGCGCCCGGCCGGGCTGTGGCGGCTAAGGCTTGCGGGACGCCATCCAATCCGCCATCGCAACGCTGAGAGGATCGCCCTCCTGCCGCAGACCGTCAATCGCGCCTTGCCGGTCCTCCACGGTCCGATTCTGGCTTAGCTTCCATTTCCCTTCCAGCCGCGCGATGGTAATTTCGATGCCGATGATGCCCCTTAGCAAACCCTGAACGTAATCCGCGGGCGCGTCGTCGACGCTCCAGGGCTCGGTAAACCGCGCCTCGTGCAATTCCGTTAAGGCGCGGACATTGCGCTCCAGCAGGCGCGGGTCGTCGTAAGTCTGGAGAGGCCCGTGCGCGTGGACCACCATGTAGTTGTACGTTGGCACCACTTTTCCGCCGGCGTCCTTGCTGGGATACCAGGAGGGCGTGATGTAGGCGGACGGCCCTTGAAAGATAGCCAGCGCGGGAACTTCCGGAAGTGAATCGCGCCATTGCGAATTCATTCGTGAGAGGTGCCCGCGCAGAGTCCCCAGCGGTCCAGCGTCGGGATACAGGATCAACGGAACGTGATTCGCGATCAGCCCTCCCGGCCCCAGCGTGACCAGCGCAGCCAGGGAATGCTCGCGCATCAATTGATGAAGTACCTCAGGCCGCTGTTCCTGGAAGTAAGGAGGATTGTACATGGGGAATCGGCCGCGCCGGCCGTTAGCGCGGTACGAACTGGAAGTCGGAGAGGCCGATCTGGTCGCCGCCCTGGGTGAGGAATACAAATTTTCCCTCATTGAATTTACGGCCGGGCTCCTTCCAGGTATCGAGTACCACCCAGTTGCCCCCGTTCCGGATCCGATGCACCAATTGTCCGGGCGATACATCCACCTGAACGGTGTACGACATGTCTTTATCATTCAGGCCGTGCTCGAACTTTCCCCGGTCGTAAGTTTTGCCGTCTTCAATCACCTTAGAGGAGAGAACTTTGCGGTCCAGTTCAAAAAGATCATAGTTCTTGGCGTCTACATACTGAACCGCCCAGCGGATACGGCCGCCGCGGAATAGACTCCCGCCGCGTAGCAGGCGGACCGTGAAGGTAAAAGTTCCGTTGGTGGGCAGTTTGAAAGGAATGACGCCTTCGCCTTTGTGAACCCACAGGCCGCCCTGCTTGCTCCAGGCACTGGCGTCCTCGAAATCGGCCATGCCGAAGGTCTTGGGCGGGGGCGGAGGGGCTGCCACGACTTTGGCCAGAGCAAGCTGCAGGGAAGCGGTCTCGCCCGCGGCGACTTGCAGGCGCTCAGTCTTATCCGTGTAACCCGGGGCGCGCGCGGTAAACACGTAGTTGCCCGTGGGCAAGTCCGCCTGATTCCCACGCAGCTCATGGCTCTGGGTTTCGTCGGCGCGCCGGTAGACCACTTGCGCGTCGGCCGGTGCGCGGCTCAATTTCACAGTTCCGACAGCCGCCGCCAGCATCCCCTCGCCGCCGAGCACCGCCACCGTGCGCCCCGCCACGAACTGGCGCTGCATCCGCTTAGGCAGAAACTGATCCTTGCGTAATTCGATGGTGTGGTCGCCCGGGGGCACGCTGTTCGCGGCGAAGGCGCCATCGTCGCCGACCACGCCAAGGGACTTCTGATCCAGCAGAACTTCGGCACCGGGCGTGGCCTCACGGATTTGCAGCGTCGCGACCTGCGGCACCGGCTGCATCTTGAATTCGAGGCGAACCTCCGATCCCTTTTTGACTTCGGCGGTTTGCGGCGGCGTCACCTCGAATCCTTCCTTCGCGACGCGCACGTTCACGGTGCCCAGCGTGGAGATCCTCAATTGACCCCGCTGTGTCTTCCGCGGATACTCTTTGCCATTGAGCAACACGCGCACGTTGTCTTCGGCGGTAGATACAATGAGCGTCCCGATATTGAGATCGGACTTCAGGAACGCAGTCAACATCGGCGCAGGACCGAAGCTTTCCGCCAGGACGTGTTGATCCTTGCCCTCACCCACGGCGATTTGATTTACGCCCGGCCGGAACCCCGACAAGTCCACGCCTGCCGGAGTCGCGTCCGTTTGCGGCTGGCCATTGAGCGCCATCTTCGCGGGGCTATTGGTCACCACTCGCGCGTTGCTGCCCATGCTCGATACCAGTACGGCAACCAGGTTTCGCACGGTGACGGGGCCGGCCACCGCAGGTCGCTGAGCGACGGCGATCTCCACCGGGAACGAAGCCTCCGCGCCCTTGGATAAAACTTTCACCGTGTGTTTTCCGGGCTGCACATTATTAATGACGAACTGTCCGTCTTGCAGCTCCGCGGGCGGCTGGTTGTCCAACACCACTTGCCCCTGCGGCAGATCCGTCAGAATGCGCAGCGTCTGCGGCTGCGGTTCCAGCTTCATGTCGACGGATGCAGTCTGCGACGGCCTAACTTTGACGGTGCTGGCCGAAGGTTGGTATCCGTCCAGAAATGCCGTCACCTGATACTCGCCGGGGGGCAGCGGCACGGAACAATTGGAGTTGCACTTGGTTTCGCCATTCACGCGAATCGCTGCGCCGGGAGGCGTGGTAACAACCTGAACTGCGACCGCCGCGGCCGCTCTGGCCTTGCGGGCCCGGCTTACCAGAAGTGCCAGAACCGCGATGAAGATCAGTATGCCGGCGATCGCGCCAAGCAGCAGCGCACTCTTCCAGGCCTTGCCCGCTCCCGGCGGAGGCGCCGCGGGAACTTTCAGCGGCGAAACGGGTCTGTCCCCTAACAACGGAGGCGCCTGGAAGCCTGAAGACGTCGTGCCTGGGGGTGAGGGACTCGCCAGAATGTCGGGAGCAGGCGGAACCGGCAACGCGGGAGGGGTGGACGAGGGCAGGGGCGGCGGGGGTGACGGCGGAGCCAAGTCCGCCATGACAGGAACCGCACCCTGCATGGTCTGCCCCAGCTGCTTCAGGACAGTGCCCCGCGTCACCACCCGCTGTTTGACTTCACTGGCGGCAAGCTGGACTTCGAAATCGCCTGGATACTCTTTCGCCAATTCATCCACTCGAAAGAAGATTGGCTTGAGTCCCGCCAGCTCCGTTATCTGGTCGACCTGCTGCTCGAGTAGACGCAGCTCATTCAGTGGATTCTGGTTTTCCGGTCCCACGATGTTATCCTACCCTAGGCTGGCTTTTGTCTGGTCATCGCCATCCCAAACTCAGGCGGGACAAGCTTCGCCACCATTCAAAATGAGGCCCCAGCGGCGCCATTTGTTACATCGACAACGATAGGATGCCGGACCGGAAGTAAACACTTTTCGGCAGCAGCGGCAGGCGGGAGAGCATCGGCCCCTAAACCTGCGATTTGGCGATGCCTGGCAGGTCCTGTTCGTCCTGTAGATAGTACCTCGTCAGTCCGGCTTCCAGTTTCTGAAACGCGGTATCGACGTCATCCGCAAACTCGAACAAGTTCAAATCATCGGCCGAGATCATTCCATGGCGCACCAGAGCGTCGAAATTGATTACTTCTCTCCAGAAGGTGGTCCCGTAGAGGATCACCACCATCCGCTTCATCAGCTTCTGGGTTTGCACCAGGGTGAGGATTTCCGTCAATTCGTCGAGGGTTCCAAAGCCGCCCGGAAAGACCACCAGGGCCTTGGCAAGATAGGCGAACCAGAACTTGCGCATGAAGAAGTAGTGAAATTCAAAGTTGAGTTCCGGCGTGACGAACGGATTAGGGCGCTGTTCAAAGGGGAGGCCTATATTTAGGCCTACGGTTTTGCCTCCGGCGTCGCAGGCGCCGCGGTTGGCCGCCTCCATAATGCCAGGGCCGCCGCCGCTGCACACCACAAAGCGGCGGGAGGAATCAGGCAGTCCATCGGACCAGGCTGTTAAACGGCGCGCCAGCTCCCGCGCTTCATGGTAGTAGCGCCCCAAGGGGCCCATTTCCATGAGCCTGGCGGACCCGAAAAAGACCACCGTATCGTGAACCCGCGCTTTGCGGAAGTGCGCCAGCGGATACAGGTACTCGCTGAGGATACGCATCGAACGGCCTTCCGGTCCGTCCACGAATTCGGGGTTACGGTACGCCAGGGGCAAGTGCCCTTCGTAATCTAGGTGTCTGGGCATGTTAGTTTTTCGCAGGCTCTTCCGTAGAGCGGATGCGACGCTCTAATTGTCGCACCGCCTTCAGGATCTCCGGCAACTTCTGAAACGCGGTAATGGCGCGCAACCATTCGCGGGCGTCAAACGCCGGCGAGCCGCTGATGACCGATCGCGCCGCCACATCCCCGCCCACACCGCTCTGCGCGTAGACCACTGCATTGTCGTGTATCGTCAAGTGCCCCGAAATGCCCACTTGTCCTGCCAGCAAGACGTTCTTCTCGAGCACGCTGGATCCTGCGAGTCCGGTCTGCGCGCAAATGATGTTGTCCTCGCCGACCACGCAAGCGTGCCCCACCTGTACCAGGCTGTCGATCTTCGCGCCGCGTTTCACGCGGGTTTCTCCCACCGTCGCGCGATCGACCGATGTCAATGTCTGGATCTCGACGTCGTCTTCGATCACCGTGATGCCGCTTTGCACGATCTTATAATGCGTGCCATCGGAGCGCTTGGCGAAACCGAAGCCGTCGCCACCAACCACTACGCCATTCTGCAGCGTGACGCGATTGCCGATGCGGCAGAACTCGCGCACTACCGCATGCGAATGGGCGTAAAAATCATCGCCGATGATGGCGCCGTCGTAAATCACAACGTGCGGCTGCAGCACCGCGTTGCGGCCCAGCGTGGCGTTCGCGCCGACCACGGCGTAGGGTCCGATGGAAGCGTTTTCGCCGATGCGCGCCGATGGGGCAATGGACGCAGTCGCGTGAATCCCCGCCGGCGGCCGCGGCGCACGATAGAACAGTTCTAGTGCGCGCGCGAAGTCGAGATAGGGATTGGCGGAAATCAATTGCGCAGGCGAAATCCCATCCATCGGCTCGGTGACAAGAATGGCCCCGGCACGCGTTTGCTTTACCTTGTGCGTGTACTTGGGATTGGCGAGGAAGGTGAGCTGATCCTTCGCCGCCTGTTCCATTCCAGCCACGCCCGTAATTTCAAGGCCGCCGTCATCGCCGGCACCGGCGCCGCCACGCGCGAAGATCTCGCAGCCCAAGGCCACCGCTAAATCGCGAAGTTTCATTCTTATAGGTTAAGTAAAAAGGCGACAGACGATATTTTCACGGCCGGGTGAGCGCGTGCAGTTTGCCGGTCAAGCTGCGAAATGTCGCCTGTCCCTTTTAGGGGTCCAGCGCGCTACTCCCGCGTCGCACGGTTGGTGCGCGCTTGAAAGAACGGTGGGCCACCCGGTCCATGGCAAAATGGGACATGCCTGAAAGTCTGGCGAAATCGCTGGCGCAAGTGCTCGCCTATGAATACGTCAATCTGCGGGTCCTGACCGAGGAACAGGGGGCCATGCGCCCGGCGGGTGCCGATTCCTGGTCGCGTAAGGAAGAGTTGGGCCACCTCATCGACTCCGCCGTCAACAATCATGTGCGCTTCGCGGCAGCCTCACTCCAAACCGAATTTAGCGGACCCACCTACGAGCAGGACGGCTGGGTGCGAGCCCACGGCTATCACGAAATGCCCTGGTTGCCGCTGCTCGATAGCTGGCGACAACACAACGAATTGCTATTGCATTTGGTGAAACGGATTCCCGAAGAACGCCTCACGGTGCCCTGCCGCATCGGTTCCGCCCGCCCCGTCACCTTGCGCTTCCTGATCGAGGATTACGTCCTGCACATGCAGCATCATCTGGACCACATCCTGAGCCGCGAGAAGGTGACGCAATACCCCGGCGCGGCGGCTGGCATCTGAGTTAACTGGCCCCGCTCCCCCGCTCCGGACTCCCCGGCGTTTCCGGCAGAATAGTAATGTGACCACATCCGCCCTGAATCATGCCGGCCGGCATCTCATTGAAGTGTTCCTATACCTGCAAGTCCTGGACATTCTGACTACGCTGATCGGCTTCAGCCTGGGCAACAGCGAAGCCAGCCCCTTCGTGCGCCTGATGGTTCACTGGGGGCCTTTCACCGGCCTGGTGCTATCGAAGATTGTGGCTGCCGGCCTCGCTACCACCTGTCTGTTGCTGCGCCGGAGAAGATTGATCCTCTGGATCAACTATTGGTATGCGGCGATCGTAGTGTGGAACCTCTATACGACTTTGCGAGTACTCAACGTGTGAGCGCCGCAATGGGCGCGGCATCTCTGAGTATTTTCTGGTGGCTGTTGCCGGCATCGCTGGGCGCACAGCCTCGGCCGAACCCCGGCCTCGCTCCCGGTGAAGTGATCCGGACAGTGGTTGAGGCCTTGCAGAACCGCAACTCGCCCTCTCCCAATGCCGGAATTTTCACGGCCTATCAGTTCGCCTCCCCGGCCAATCGCGCGAACACCGGCCCGTACGGAACCTTCCTGCAATTGGTGAAGCTGCCTAGCTTCGCTCCCCTTCTTTCGGGTCATGCGGATAGCTATGGCCTGCTGGCCGTCGCGGAAGACCACGCCCAACAAACGGTTCGTTTTCACGTCGAAGGCGGCCGCGTGGTCCGGTTTCGCTTTGTTGTATCGCGCCAGACCAGCGAACAGACTCGGGGGCTTTGTACCGGCTGCTGGATGGTGGACGCGGTGATCCCAATGCCCGCGGAGCCGTAAAGACTAGCGAGCCGAGTTCGCGCGGCAGGCGAAGAACAGGCGCCCGCACCGCGCTCTCGGATCCAACGGGGGGCAGGTAGAGGATCGCCCTACGGTTGCCCCGGAGGCCGGTAGCCGATCTTAACGCCGAGAGCTTTGTCGGCTTCCTCAACCGTGAGCAGCGGCGTGATTCTCCCCTGCACCATCCCGCTGGCCGCCACCGTCATCCCCAAGCCGGCCGCGGAAACGTTATTGGGCAGATCCATAATGAGGACAACATCGTCTTCCCCGAAACAGTAGTAAAACGACTCTACTTTTCCGCCTAGTGCCCCGATCGCGGATTCGATGGCCTTGCGGCGACCCGAAGCGGTTTCTTTTAGCAACCCGCGCACACCTTCCAGCGTATAACTGGCTTGGTACATGTATTTGGCCATGGACTCTCCTGATCGCAGCAGTGTATCAAGCACCAGACTGAAGAGCAACCAAGAAGCTACACCAAGCAGCTAGACGTCTTATACGAC
>DATJEI010000066.1:0-11078 GCA_035496735.1 Bryobacteraceae bacterium
GCGACCCGATTCCCGTTGCCACACACTGGTCGCGTGCGTGCCGTTCCAAGCGATCCTGAGCCGATGGTGCTAGGCGCGTGCCGCCATCGATTGGGCCGACTCCGCGCTCTCTTTGTATACGGCTGCCCCGGCCAGTGCCGCGGCCACACATTCGACGATTCCGCCGAGCGTGGTCATGATCGTGAGATTGGTGGGGAACAAACCGTTTACGCTCATGAATCCGACGTTAGGCAGCAGGACTCCACCAACCCACAGGGCCAGCCCCGCGGTGACGGCAGTTTTCGGACCGGCGCCATAGCGCGGCCGAATGGCTGCGTACAACCACACCACGGCGATTCCGTAACAGAAACCCAGAATGTTGAAACCCACAATCTGGTTAACGGAAATCTCGCCGCTTCTGCCGAGCGCACTCATGGCGGCATTCCATTGGGGAGCCAGCAGAACGCCGTCCACGAGAAATCCCAAAATATTCAGAACGAGACCTGCGAGGATACCGCCAAGGACTACACGGGCCATGTTGGTTTTGGTCATATGACCTCCTGGGCTGAGAATCATATCCATCTTGAGGGGCGCAAGCAAGGGGGGTTAGCGACGTGGGTTAGCGAGTGCGACCGCATGGATGTGCGTGTCATATGGATATCCACCGCCGCCGTGTAAAATAGGAACAGGCGCGGGAGTAACTCAATGGTAGAGTCACAGCCTTCCAAGCTGTTGGTTGCGAGTTCGATTCTCGTCTCCCGCTCCAGTATTTACGTATTGCAGCCGTGAACGCCCCATGCGCCCATTGACCGTCGCTCTCATAGCAGGGACCCTATGGGGGTCGGCCGCCTTCGGCCAGTCCGCGGCAGTGGAACAGTCAACTCCGCCTTCGCAGCAAATTGTCACCATCGAAAAGCTGAACGTCAAGGGGACGCGTTTCCCGGCGCGCTCCATCCAGATACTCACTGGCCTGCGTGAGGGCGATCAAATCGACGAGGCTGCGGTCCGCAAGGCGATTGAACGCATGCTCGAATCCGGTTTGATTCGCAGCGTGAATTACAACTACGAATCGCTCGAAGATCCGCACCAAGTCGCGCTTGAACTGGATGTTATTGACGAGACTCCGTTGTATCCTGCCTCGATTGAGATCCCCGGTGTGGATCCGGAGCCGGTGTGGCAATATCTGGAATCGGTAGATCCTCTATTTACGCGCGAACTGCCGCGCACGCAAAAAGCTCTGCGCTTCTACGCCCACGCGATTTCCGACTATCTCCGGACGAATAAACGGCGCGACGCGCTGGCTCCGATCGTGAAGGGCGACGCGGAGGGCCGTCCTACGGGCATCGTATTCGCGCCACCCCGGCGCCGTGTCACTCCCCAACCCGACTCGCGCCGCAGCGGATGACAAGTTCCGGCGATTCCATAGGACGGCTGCAGTGCTAAAATCTGACTGGTTGCCATCGGCCATGCGTCCATTTCTGATCCTGCTGCTCTGTGGGGCGCTCGCCGCGAGCCTGTTCGCCCAGAAGCACAAGAAGAAAAAACCGGATGAGGAACCCCGCCCGCAGACGCTGGAAGTTCTCCCGGAGCCTCCCGAGGCCGTCATCGCCGAGCCCGGCCGGCTTTCGTTTCAAGTCTCGCCGCTATCGGATAAGGGCCTATTGTCGCAACAAATGCATGACGCGCTGAAAGCTTTGACGCGTCAAAACCGCGGCGTTCCCATCTTAAAGCTGCGCGCGTTCGTAGCGGGATCGGGCGACCTGCGTCGCGTCAAGGATATCGTGGCCGAAGACCTCACCGACAAGAAGCAGCCGCTTCCCGCCGTGAGCACCATCCAGGTGGGCGCCCTGCCCCTGCCCGGGGCGCAAGTGGTGATTGAAGCAGTGTCGTCTGAAAAGAAGGTTGTGAATCCAAGCGGAGTCGCGTTTGTTCCGGCTGTCGCAAGCGCCAACACCGCAGCTGCCGTGGCGCGGCTGGATAGTGCGCTGAGTAGCGCAGGCGTGAAGGCAGCCGATGTCCTGCGCGTCACCTGTTTTATGAGTTCGCTCGAGGACGTAGGGACGGCGCATTCGGCGGTGGCCATGGCATTTCCATCGGCTGCCGCGAATTTCGTGCAGATGCAAAGGCTGGGCCTGGAGCGGCAAGTGCTTTGCGAAGCCGCGGCGCGGCTGTCCGCGGCTCCGGCATCGCCGTCCGCCGGAGACGGTGTGGCGTTGGTCAACTCCCCGAAAATAGTGCTGACGTCGACGCAGCTTGTGTTCCGCGATCAGGACTCAGATTATCGCCTGGCCTATCAGCGCCTCGCCAAGACCATGGCGCCGCTGGGAGCCGCCTTCAAAGATGTTTTCTGGACCGGCAACTATTCCCTGACTCTACCCAACGCCGCTAAGATCGACAGCCTCCAGTGGGAGTTTCTCGACCGCGCGCATCCGCCGGCAAGCACCGCGCTGCAGATCGAAGGCCTGCCGTCGACCGACGCCACGGCCGCCATCGAGTTCATGGCTGTCGCCCATTGAGGCAACCTTAAATCGACTCGCCGCGGATCAGGTCTTCGTAGGATTCCCGCTTGCGCACCACTCGCCACTGATCGCCTTCGACCATCACTTCGGCAGGCCGCCGGCGTGCGTTATATGTGGAGGCCTGCGCAAACCCGTAGGCGCCTGCGGTCGAAATCGCCAGCACGTCGCCAGGCATCGCATCGGGCATATCGCGGTCACGCGCCAGGAAGTCACCAGTCTCGCACACTGGCCCCACTACGTCCGCGCAGATTCGGCGATTGTTATTCTGGCGCAGCGGCAGGATATCGTGATAGGCACCGTAGAGCGCGGGCCGGATCAGATCGTTCATCGCTGCGTCCACGATAATGAATTCCTTGTCGCCCGTCTTCTTGCGGTACAAAGTCTTGGTTAGCAGAACACCGGCAGCCGCCACGATCGATCTTCCCGGCTCCAGGACCGCGTGCAGGTTGCGGCCCTCCAGTTGCTCCTTCAAGCCGGTGACGAAAGTCTCGATGGATGGCGTGACCTCATCCGGTTTGTAGGCGACACCCAGCCCGCCTCCCAGATCCGCATGACGGATGTCAAAGCCTTTGGTACGCAGCCGTTCGATCAGAGCCAGCACGCGAGCCACCGCTTCCATCAGCGGTCCCGGGTCCAGCAGCAGCGATCCGATGTGGCAGCTCACTCCTTCCAACAGCAGGTTCTCGTGCTTCCGAGCGCGCTGGTAAATCCCCTCGGCTTCCGCGATATCAACGCCGAATTTGTGCGCGAGCTTGCCGGTGGAAATATAGTGGTGCGTGTCGGTCTCGACGTCCGGATTGACGCGCAAAGCCACGCGGGCCTTCACGCCGCGCCGGTGTGCCAAAGCGTCTATGAGCGCGAGCTCGGGCTCGGACTCGCAGTTGAAATTGAAAATGGCCGCCGCCAGTGCCTCGTCGATCTCGGCCGCAGTCTTGCCGACTCCGGAAAAGACTACTTTGGACGGATCTCCGCCGGCCTGCAGCACGCGAAACAGCTCACCGCCGGATACAATGTCGAACCCCGCCCCGGCCTCAGCCAGCAGCCGCAGCACCGCAAGGTTTCCATTCGCCTTCACCGCATAACAAATCGTGTGAGGCATCGCGCCGAAGGTCTGGTCATAAGCGCGGAAGTTCGCGAGGATAGCCGCGGCCGAATACACATAGCACGGGGTGCCCACGCGCGCAGCGATCTCCGCCAGCGCGACTGCCTCGCAATACAGCGCATGCTCGCCGTAATGAAACTGATTCATTCCTTATCCGATCACCTGCATCGCAACTACGGTCTGGTCGTCGGTCAGCGCCACACCGTCGCGAAAATCGTCCAACTGCTTGAATATCTGGTCCACGATCGCGCCCGGCGTCTTTTTGTCGTACTTGGTCAATAGCCGCTGGACCCGCAGCCGCCCGAAGTGTTCTTCGGCGGCGTTCAACTGGTCTTCGACGCCATCGGAAAACAGCAGCAGCGTATCGCCCGATTCCGCCTGAAACACCACTTCTTCATAAGTCTGATGTTCCAGCAGTCCGATCGGCACGCCCTCGGCCTTGGCCGTAATAATCTGTCCGCCGCGCGAAATCAGCAGGGGCTCGGCGCCGGCGTTGGAAATCGTCATGCGATGCGTCCGCGGCTCCCATAGCAGGACCATAAGTGTCGCGTATACCGCATCCACTTTGCGTTCCAGCAGCGCTTCGTTTAGCGACTGCATCAGCATCGCTGGACTTCTGCGGCGCGGCGTGAGAATCCGCAGCAGTCCGCTGATCAGCGCTCCGTAGAGTGCGGCGGCCGCGCCCTTCCCGCTGACGTCTCCGAAAGCGATCACCGCATAGTCGTCGCTTTGCTCAAAGAATTCGTAGACGTCTCCCGAAATTTCACGCGCGGCGCGCGAGCGAATGGCGATATCCAGGCCGCGAATGTCGGCCTCGCGCGGCAGCAGGACTTTTTGCAGCTTGCGCGCAGCCTTCAGGTCCTGGTCCATGCGCTGCTCGCGGCCGGCAAGCTCTTCGTAGAGCCGTGCGTTTTCGACCGAACTGGCAATCTGCGGCGCCAGCAGCGCCAGCGTGCGCTGATGCTCCTCCGTGAAGTTGCCGATGCGCTCGCTCTCCAGGTTCAGGACGCCGACCACGCGGTCCTGCACGATCAACGGGACGGCCATTTCGGAATAAATATCGGGCTGTGACGCGATATAGCGCGGATCTTGCGTGGTATTCATCACGCGCACGGTTTGCCGCGATTCGGCCGCCGCTCCGGTGATTCCGGTGCCCAGCGCAATATTGTCGAGATCCACGCGCTGATCGTAACGAACGCTGAAACGGTGGCGCAGCAGTTTCTTCTCGGCGTCCACCAGCAGGATGCTGAAGGCGTCGTAGTTGATCAAGCTTCGCACCGAAGCCGCGATCTTGCCCAGCAGCTCATCCAGATCCAGAATCGAGCTGAACTCCTGCGAGAGCTGTGCCAGCGCGCGGAAGGTGCGGTTCTGCTGATGCACGCGCCGGTAGAGATTGGCGTTTTCAATCGATCCCGCGACGCGCGAAGCGATCAGACGCAAAATCCGCCGGTCCTGATCGCTGAACGCCCGTAAACGCGTCGACTGCACATCGATCACGCCCACCAGTTTGCCGCGCACCATCATCGGCACCGCAAGTTCGCTCTGCACGGCATCCAGCGCCACTAAATAGCGCGGATCGTTACGCACATCTTCGACCAGCACCGGTTCGCGGCTGAGAGCCGCGGCTCCCACCACACCTTCGCCCAGCGCGATGATCATGCTGCGCACAATCTCTTCGCGGTGGCCGATGGCGTAGCGGATGCGCAGGCCCTGATTCCGTTCGCTGTAGAGCAGGATTGCGAACAAATCGTAGTGAACGACTTCCTGGATTATCCTCGCCACGTTCGCCAGGAGCTGTTCGAGGTCCAGCGTCTCGGCCGTGATGCGCGACACCTCCAGCAGGAAGTCGAGCAGCTCGGCGCGTTCCCGGAACGCTTCGCCAGTCTTGCGTGGAGTCGCCATGCGTAGAAAGGTTTAGGCCGTGGCCTCGACGATCTTCACGCTGGCGCTCGCGCCCACGCGGCTGGCGCCGGCCGCCGCCATGGTTTGTAAATCTTCGAGGGTGCGCACACCTCCCGAAGCCTTCACGCCCATCGCCGGACCCACGGTTCGCCGCAGCAGGGCCACGTCCGCTGCAGTGGCGCCGCCGGGACCAAAGCCCGTGGAAGTTTTCACGAAATCAGCGCCCGCTTCTTTCGCTAGCATGGCCGCCGCTACCTTTTGTTCCTCGTTGAGAAGCGCGGTTTCGAGAATCGCCTTAACGATGGCGCCTCCGGCATGCGCGGTTTCGACCACGGCTTTGATATCGGCGCGCACGGCGTCGTGATTGCCACCGCGCAGTTCCCCGATATTCAGCACCATGTCGATCTCCTGCGCTCCGTCACCAATGGCCGCGGCGGCTTCGGCGACTTTGATCCCAGTGGCGCTGGCGCCCAGCGGAAATCCGACAACAGAGCATACTTTCACCGGCGAACCCGCCAACTCGCCTGCAACCAAACGAACCCAGTAAGGATTCACGCAGACGCTCGCGAAGCGGTAGTGGCGCGCCTCCGCGCATACCTTGCGAATGTCGGCGGCGGTGGCTTCCGGCTTCAACAAAGTGTGGTCGATCAGAGCCGCGATCGAGGAATCGAATTCCAGCACAGAACTGATCGTAGCATAGGGGTTTTTCGCGCACTTTCGCTATACTAGGTGGATGGAAGCCGTAATATCGCCCTCGATTGTCGATCTAGAAACCGAGTATCTGCTCCAAAATTACGCCCGTTACCCGGTGGTGCTGCAGCGCGGTAAAGGCTGCTACCTTTACGATACTTCCGGCAAGCGCTATCTCGATTTGCTGGCAGGCATTGGCGTCAACGCACTGGGACACGCGCATCCGCGCCTCACCAAAGTGATTCGCGAACAAGCCGGGCGCCTGATTCACAGTTCCAATCTGTATTACCACGAGTACGCGGGACCGCTCGCCGAGCGCCTTTCCCGCGCCAGCGGCTTGGCGCGTATTTTCTTCTGCAACTCGGGCGCGGAGGCCAATGAGGCCGCGCTCAAGATGGCGAAAGCCCACGGCCATGCCATCTCCCCCGACAAATTCGAGATCGTGTCGCTGGACAACTCTTTCCACGGGCGCACCATCGGCGCGCTGGCTGTCACCGGCCAGGAAAGTTACCGCCGCGATTTTGAGCCGCTGATGCCGGGCGTGCATTTTGTCCCACGCAACGACGTAACTGCATTGGAACAGGTGGTGAACGAACGCACCGCCGGGATCATTCTGGAACTGGTTCAGGGTGAGGGCGGCATCTATCCCTTGACCGAAGCGTATATCCGCAAAGCGCGTGAGTTGGCGGACCGCTATAACGCGGTCCTGATCTTCGACGAGATCCAGTGCGGCGTGGGTCGCACCGGCACTTACTTCGCTTATCAATTGTTAGATCCGCCGGTGATGCCCGACGTGATGACGGCGGCGAAGCCGGTGGCCTGCGGACTGGCGCTGGGCGTGGTGGCCGCGAATGAGCGGGCCGCCGCGGGACTCGGCAAAGGCAAGCACGGAACCACCTTCGGCGGGGGTCCGCTGGTGTGCCGCGTGGGTCTGGAGTTCTTCGATATTCTTGACGGACTGCTGCCGCACATCTCGGAAGTCGGCAGCTATTTCCGGATGCGGCTCACGGAACTTTCACGGCGCTTTTCCTTCATCAAGGAAGTGCGCGGCGTGGGGCTGATGATCGGCGTGGAGCTGGAGTTCCCATGCAAGCAGATGGTGCTCGACTGCATCGGCCAGGGCGTGCTGCTGAATTGCACGCATGACTACACACTGCGGATGCTGCCACCCTATATCATCACGGAGCAGGAAGTGGACCGCGCGATTTCGGTGCTGAAGCGCGTGTTCAAGAACGCGAAGCCTCCGGCGGCCTAATTGGCTCAGGGCCGTTCAGAGTAAATCGTCGCGGCCGGATTTTTCCAAGCGGCGAACCAGCTCCCCGACTTCCTGTGCCCGCCTGCGATCGGAGATCAGTAGAGCGTCGGGAGTATCGACCACAATCAGGTCCTTCACGCCCAGCAGCGCCACCAGCTTGCCTGGGGCCTCGACGTAGTTACCGCTGCTCGCCTCCAGGATGGAATCTGAAAGCAGCGCGTTGCCTTGAGCGTCGCGCTTTTGCAGTTCATAGACGGCGTTCCAACTGCCGACGTCGTTCCAGCCAAAATCTCCCGCCGGAATACCGGTCACGTTGGGAGCCCGTTCCATCACAGCGTAGTCGATCGAGATGTTGTCGCACTGCGGGAAGGCGGTGGCGAGAGCGGCGGAAAATTTGGGGCTGCCGAAAGGCGGCAAGCCAGCCAGCAGGTGTTCCGTCTTGGGGAGGAAGCGCCGCAGAGCGTCCAGCAAAACCGAAGTCTTCCAAAAAAACATGCCTGCGTTCCAATAGAAATTCCCAGCCGCCAGAAATTGTTCCGCGGTCGCGGCGTTAGGTTTCTCGCGGAAGCTCACGACGCGAACGGCACGGCGCCCGCCGGCCGCGACCCCTTCCGGAAATTCGATATACCCGTAACCCGACTCAGGCCAGCGCGGCTGAATACCTAGCACCACGATATTGCCTTCGGCGGCGGACTGAAATGCGGGACGCAACAGGCGGACGTATTCGCGGGGCTTGGCGATGACATGATCTGCTGGGAAAACTCCCATCAGAGCGTCAGGATCGATCGACTGCAGAATATGCGCCGCGAGACCGATGGCAGGAGCCGTATTGCGCTGCGCCGGCTCGGCCAGAATCTGGCGCTTGGGAACCTCGGGCAACTGACGCACGATCTCGGCGCGTAGCTGAGGGCTGGTGAGAATCCAGATGCGCTCGGCAGGAAGCACCGGGCGCAAGCGGTCGACTGTCTGCTGGATCAGGCTGCGGTCCCCGAAGAACTTCAGGACTTGCTTGGAGCGACTGCGCCGGCTGCGCGGCCAAAACCGGGTGCCGCGGCCGCCCGCCAGAATCAGTCCATAGTAATGCGACATGCTACTCGATCGGAATTCCGCGCACCAGCTTTAGCGTGCGGTTCCATCGCGTCTTGGTAAAAAAGTTCCGCACCACATCCATATAGTGGTTGCCGCTATCGCCGGCCCATTCTTCGGTGGGCGCGTCAAAGGACCAGAAGATCACCAGCGGCTTGCCGATGATGTTCTCGCGCGGCACGAATCCCCAATAGCGGCTGTCGAGCGAATTTTCGCGATTGTCGCCCATGGCGAAGTAGCTCTCGGGCGGCACCACCAGCTCCCCGTTCTGAACGTGGTTCGCGAGCATCTCCTGGGCTCGGTCGGCCACCGGGCCGTAGGGCTGAGACGGAAAATTGTCGCGATAGGGCTCGAAGCGAGGATCGATGTGCTGGGTGTACGGCTCCGTGAGCGCCTTGCCGTTTACATACACGACCTTGTCGACGATGTGTATGTGGTCACCGGGCACGCCAATCACCCGCTTGACGAAGTTTTGGCGGATGTCCATGGGATAGCGGAACACAATCACGTCGCCGCGTTTGGGCTCAGTATAAGGCAGCAGATGCCTGGTAATGGGGTCCGCCGGGGCGTAGGATAGCTTATCCACTAATAGATGATCGCCAATCAAGACGGTGGACTCCATCGAGCCCGTGGGCACGATAAACGCCTGTACCAGCGTAGTGGTGCCAAACAGCAGAATCAGGATGTTCAGAGACCACTCGTGGATGAAATCGCGCGCCGAATCTGCAAACTTTTTCATGCGCTCTTAGTTCTTGTAATACCCGTGAACCAGCATGAAGGTACGACGCCAGCGGGTCTTGCTGAAAAAATTCAGACTCAGGTCCTTGAGGTGCTCGAGACCGATGGCAGGATCCTGCAATTGGTCAGTGGGCGCATCGTAGGACCAATAGATGATCAGCGGCTTGCCGATGATGTTCTCGCGCGGCACGAAGCCCCAGTAGCGGCTGTCGAGCGAGGAATCGCGATTGTCTCCCATGGCGAAAACGGTGCCGGGGGGTACCACTACTTCGCCGTTCACCACGTGGTTCTGCAGCATATCCATAGCGCCGGGATAGACCATGGAATTGGGCTCGCTAGGAAAATTATCGCGGTAGGGATCGATTTGGTCGGACTTGTGAACCTTATATGGCTCGTCGAGCTTAACGCCGTTGCGGTACACCTGCTTGTTGACGATGCGGATGCGGTCGCCTGGAATGCCCATGGCGCGCTTCACGAAGGTCATGGTGATGTCGACCGGATAGCGAAAGACGATAATATCGCCGCGCTTGACATCGCTATAGGGCAGCAGATGCTTACTGATCGCGCCAGAGGGCGCGAAAGCCATCTTGTCGACCAACAAATGGTCGCCGATCAGCAGCGTATCTTCCATGGAGCCGGTAGGAATCACATACGCCTGCACCAGAGTGGTGGTCAGAAACAGCAGCAGCAGGATGGTGATGGCCCACTCTCCTATGGCGCCGCGAGGCGGCTCTATCGGCGGTCCGGCGGGGAGTTCGTTTTGCGCGCCGTGCTCGTGGTCGACTTCCGCGTCAGCTGCAGACACCGGAGCTGCGGGTCCAGCTGCTTCCAGTTCATCCTGAGGTAGGGGGGTGACGGAATCCGTCGTCTTTTCGAGGCTCACTACCCTTTATTCTACTCGCATCCCCGCTTTGGGAGGGGCGACTGCGCCCTAGTAAGTGCGCTCGAACGATTCGTCCGGCATGCGGGCGCGGGTGCGCCGGCTACCGGGCCACTCCAGGCGCAAGTCATGCGAGATCTCGTCGAGCATCTTCTTGGTGCAGACCTTTTGCTCCTCGGCAAACGCTGTGAGCAGCAGGTTGTCGCAGATCGCATTAATGAGGCGCGGCGTGCCCTGTGCGCGCAGATGTATCTCCGCCATTAGCTCCTCGGAGAACACCGTCTGGTTGGGCATTCCGGCTTTTTCCAAACGCGATTGAATATATTCCACCGCATCCCGCAGCGTAAACGCGCGCAGATTGCAGCGCAGCACGATGCGCTGTTTCAACTGGCGAAGATTCGGCGCGTCCAGTTTGCGGTCCAGCTCCGGCTGCCCGGCCAGAATGATCTGCAGCAGTTTCCCGTTGCGATTTTCGAGATTCCCCAGCAGGCGGATTTCCTCCAGCACGTCCCATTCGAGATTATGCGCTTCATCGACGATCAGGACCACGGTCCGCCCCTGCTGCGCCTGCTCCACCAGAAGCTGGTTCAAGGCGAACAGCACTTCGGTCTTGGAGGTGCGCGCGCACGGCAGGTTCAGATCGTAGGCGATCATCTCAAAAAACTGCTCGCAGTTGACGCGCGAATTAAACAGGAAGGCGAACTCGATATATTGGGATTCCAGATAATCGCGCAGGCATTCGAGCATGGTGGTCTTGCCGGTGCCCACCTCGCCGGCGAGCACAATGAAACCCTTGCGGGCTTGCACGCCGTAAACCAGGTTGGCGAGCGCCTCTTCATGCTGCTCACTGCGAAAAAAGAACGCAGGATCGGGACTTAAATTAAAAGGGCTCTCGGTAAAACCAAAGAACGCATTGTACATATCTGC
>DATJEI010000067.1:0-37916 GCA_035496735.1 Bryobacteraceae bacterium
GACCGCGCCCCCGAATTCAACGGTGCCCGCGATTCCGGCTGTGATCCTGCAACTGGACCCCGCGCCTCCGCTGATTCTGTGGGCTGTGGATACGCCGGTCGCGGATGGCGGCCCGGTTCTGGTCAGCGCCTCGAATCCGGCTCCGCTCGGCGCGACTGTGACCGTGATGGTCTACGGGCTTTCGTCGCCCAGCGGGGTTTTGCCCGGCGCGGGCGCGGTGTGGATGAATATCGGGGGCGCAATTTTTCCGGTGACTGCCGTAACGCGCGTGCCCGCCGATCCCAACGCCCCCGCCCCGCCGCCGGATCTGGCCTATGTCAGCTTCGTGGTTCCCACCAGGCTGATTCTGGATCCTGCCATAGGCAACCCAAGCGTCCCAGTGATGGTTGGAACCAGCACTCGCTTGTCGGGGGCTTTTTCGTTATTCATAGCGCCGCCCCTGCCACCACCCCCGCCCGCGATTACGACTACGATCTTGGCGCACTGACGCGCAACTGAGGGCCGAAGGCCCGGTTGACTCCACTGATTCGTCAGCGTTATGGTCCAGTGCCCAGCCTGGCCCGACGCGGCGAGCGCGAACTTTTCCGTAGCCGCTGTTTTCCCCGCCGAAGGTTGGCAAGCGTCTACCTTCCGGGTTGCCGACATCCATCCGGAATCCAGGCCAGGGCTGACCCACCGATCTCTGAAGAACAAGTTAGAATCTTGGCTATGCACCGCCTGCTGATCGCCGCCGCTCTGCTCACAACTCTCGCCGCCGAGACGCCCGCGCCTCGGAAAATCGCGGTCTCCCGCACGTTCGGCAACGCAGGCCAGGTCGGACTGTTCATTGCAGCTTCCGATGGCAGCGATGAACGCCCCCTGCTCTCGTCGCCGGATACCGACTACGATCCGGTTTGGGCTCCCGACGGGTCATCGATTGTTTTCACGTCCGATCGGGCCGGGTCGGCGGATCTCTATCGCGTGAAACCGGATGGCAGCGGGCTCGAGCGGCTGACAACGGACCCGGCATACGATGATCAGGCGGCCTTTTCTCCGGACGCCAAACAGTTGGTATTCGTGAGCACTCGTCGCGGCGGACGATCGGTTCTTTGGACCATGGATCTGTCCACGCGGAGCGCGAAAGCCTTGACCTCAGGATCCGTCGGCGACTTTCGGCCCTCATGGTCTCCGGACGGAAAATGGATCGCGTTCTCGTCCGTCCGCGGCAATGCGATGCCGTTTAGTCACGGACGGTGGGAGCGTCTTCAGCTAGCGGACATTTACATCATTCGCCCCGACGGCTCCGGGCTGAAGAAAATCACAGAGAGCGGCGGAAACTTCTGCGGCAGCCCGAAATGGATGAGAGACAGCCGACACCTGCTGGCCTATTGCATGACGGCGGAACAGACGTTGGCGAATCGCCTGGCGAACCCCGATCCCGGAAACGACACGCGGCTGGTGTCGATCGACGCCACCACCGGCGTTTCCACCGATCTGGCCGCTAGCCCCGGCGTGAAAATGAACCCGTCCCCGCTTCCCGGAAACGAAGTGGGCTACGTCCGCAAGGATAAGACCGATCCTGGCGGCGGCATCTATTACACCAGTGGCAAGCGGGGGCCGCGGGGCGACATACGGACCGCCTCCTGGTCCCCCGACGGCAAGCGGGTCGTCTTTCACAAGCGTCTTACGGTGACCATGCCCGCACTCCGCAAAACATTTAGCCGCAACCCGAACTATGAGTTGAGCCTCACCGGCACGTACCTGCCGGCCTTCAGTCCCTCCGGCGACCGATTCGTCACCAATAGTCGCCCCTCGCCCAATCCGTTTGGCGCAAGCCTGTTTGTGACGGAGACCGCAACGGGACAAGCTAGAGTCGTCCATGAGGAGAAGAACCGCAATGTGCTCGCGGCAGAATGGTCGCCCCGAGGCGACAAGATCATCTTCAGCATCGGCGCGTTTGGCGCGTTCTTCAATAGCTTCCACGAAGTGTTTGTGAAGCCCGCGGACCGCGTGGAGGGCGGAGCGCAAGTCGCTATCATCAACCCGGACGGAACCGGCTTTGAGGAACTGACCAGCGGGAGCGGCAACAACGCGTTCCCTTCGTTCGCCCCCGATGGCAAGCGCTTTGTCTTCCGGACCTTCGAAGCGGACCGCTACGGTTTGCGCATTATGGATCTCCAGACGAAGACTGTCGCGACGTTGACCACTGAGTATGATAATTTCCCGCTGTGGTCGCCGCGCGGCGATTTGATTATGTTCTCGCGACTGATCGATGGCGCGTACGAGATCTATACCATCAAGCCGGATGGAAGCTCCCTCAAGCGGCTCACATTCACGCATGGTAACGATGCGCACATGGCATGGTCGCCAGACGGAGAGTACATCGCGTTTGCCAGCTCAAGGATGGGATTCAAGGATGAGGTCCTGTACACGGATGCGCCGCAGCCGTACGGGGAACTGTTTGTCATGCGGTACGACGGCACGAGCATTCAACAACTCACCGACAACCAATGGGAAGACGGCACTCCCGCGTGGCAGCCTATAGTAGCCCGGATACGCACCGAATAATCAGATGGGCCGCGGCAGGCGACTCAATTGCGCACGGCTGGTCAGCTCGGAAGTTATTCACTTGCGCAAAAAACTCGCCAATGCGTTTTGCTATCAGCCCACGGCCGACGGGCGAACTTCGGATTGATGACGGACATCGATTCCCTTCACCAGGAACAGCACGTCTTCGGCGATGTTGGTGGAGTGGTCGGCGATGCGCTCCAGGTTGCGGATCACCACCATGAGGTTGAGGGCCTGCTGAATGTTGGTGGGGTCCTTCTCCATGAAGCTGGTGAGCTCGTGATAGCAGGCGGTGCGCAAGCTATCGACGGCGTCATCCGATGCCAGCACGCTGCGGGCGAGGTCCGCGTCGCGATGAACAAAAGCGTCCAGCGCCTTCCGTACCATGGACTGCACCAGGCCGGCGATGTGCGGGATATCGATCATGGGCGTGATGATGGGGCCTTCCATCAGCGATAGCGCGCGCTCGGCAATGCTGACCGCCAGGTCGCCCATGCGTTCGAGGTCGGTGTTGATCTTGAGCGCGGCGACGATCAGGCGCAAGTCGGCCGCCATCGGCTGATGCAAGGCCAGCAGGTTAATGGCGAACTCGTCAATCTCGATCTCGATGGCGTTGATGCGCGTTTCCGTGCGAAAAACTTCTTCGGCGGCGGTGCGGTCCTTCTGCGTGACGGCGCTGATGCTGCGCTGGATGGAGGACTCCACGATCGCGCTCATCTCGAGCAGCTTGGTTTTGAGTTGTTCTAATTCTTCGACGAAGTGCCGCACTATAGACTCCGATGCTTACCCGAAACGGCCGGTTACGTAATCTTCGGTCTCTTTTCTCGCCGGATTTTTGAAGATGACCGTGGTGCTGTCGAATTCGATCAAACGGCCCAGCAGGAAGAAGCCGGTATAATCCGCCACGCGCGCGGCCTGCTGCATATTGTGGGTGACGATCACAATCGTGCAACTGCTCTTGAGCTGGAAGATCAGGTCCTCAATCTTGGCGGTGGCGATCGGATCCAGGGCCGAGCAGGGTTCGTCAAGCAGGAGCACTTCCGGGTCGACCGCCAGCGCCCGGGCAATGCACAGGCGCTGCTGCTGGCCGCCGGAGAGTCCGTAAGCGGATTGGTTCAGCTTGTCTTTGACTTCATCCCACAGCGCGGCGCGGCGCAGGCTGTGCTCCACCTTTTCGCGCAGCGTCGCGCGGGTAGCCAAGCCATTGATGCGCAGCCCATAAGCCACATTGTCAAAGATCGACTTAGGGAACGGATTGGACTTCTGAAAAACCATCCCCACGCGGCGGCGCACCTCGGAAACTTCGAGCCGGGAAATGTTTTCGCCGTCGAGGCAGATTTCGCCTTCGACACGCGTCTTCTTGACGGTTTCATTCATCCGATTCAAGGTTCGCAAGAAGGTCGATTTGCCGCAGCCGGATGGGCCGATGAAAGCCGTTACCTGGTTGCCGTAAATCTTCATGGTGATGCCATCCAGCGCCTGGAAGTCACCGTAATAAAAACTCAGATGATCGGTGCTGAGCTTGGACGCGGCGTCTGCGGCCGGCCGGCTGTCATCTGCCATCGGCATCTGGAGAGTGCGAGTTCCCCTGGTCATATCGGGAGAGGGTTGCGGGTTAGGGGCGTGCATGGGGGTCACCTTGGCACGGGTCCTTTCTTGGAAAGAATAATACGCGCGATGATGTTCACGGTAAGCACCAGAGCCAGCAGAACGAATCCGGCGGACCAAGCCTGCTGGTGCCAGTCTTCGTAGGGCGCAATCGCATACGTAAAGATCATCACCGGCAATGCGGCGGTGGGTTGCTCCCAGCCGGGACTCCAAAACCGGTTGCTGAAGCTGGTGAAAAGCAGCGGCGCGGTTTCCCCCGCCACGCGCGCCAGATCCAGCATGATTCCGGTCAAGATTCCGTGCTTGGCGGCCGGGATCACTACCGTGAGTATGGTCTTCGCTTTGGATGCTCCGAGCGCCATGGCGCCTTCACGCAGAGACGTGGGAACCGCGCGCAAGAATTCCTCAGTGCTGCGCACGGCGATGGGAATCATCATGACTCCCAATGCCAAGCCGCCCGCCAGCGTGGAAAAATGCTTCTGCGGGAGCACAATCACAGTGTATGCGAAGATGCCAATGACGATCGAGGGCACGCCGTTCAGCAGGTCGGTGGTGTAGCGAACGAAAAACGAAAATGCGCTGCCGCCAAACTCGGCCAGATAGACGCCGCCCAAGAATCCAATGGGCACGCCGAACAGGGAAGCCAGCAGCAGAAGTTTCGCGCTGCCCACAATGGCGTTCGCCATTCCGCCCCCGGTTTCGCCCACCGGCGTCGGCAGCTTGGTAAAGAAGTTCCAATTCAGGCTGGCGGCGCCGTGGATCGCGAGATAACCCAGAATAAAAAAGAGAATGCCGGACGCGATCAGAGTGCATAGTCCGGTCAGGCTGAGCATCACCCAGTTCACCGTCTTGCGGCGTATCAGATGCAGCGTCATCGGGCCGATCCTTGGCTGGTAGTGCTCACCACCAACAGTCGCGCGACGGCGTTGATCAAGATGGTCAGCCCGAACAAGACCAGGCCCAACTCGATGAGCGCACCGGTATAAAGGTCACCCGTGGCTTCCGTGAACTCGTTGGCGATCACGGCCGCGATCGAGTATCCGGGCGCAAAAAGAGATGCTTTAATCTTGGGATCGTTACCGATCACCATAGTGACCGCCATGGTCTCGCCGAGCGCGCGCGCCAGCGCCAGAAAGATCGAGCCCATGATGCCTTTCCTCGCGTAGGGCACCACTACATCCCAGGTGGTTTCCCAGCGGGTAGCGCCCAGCGCCAGCGCCGCCTCGCGCTGATCGCCCGGCACCGACAGGATGATTTCACGCGAGATGGAAATTATGAACGGCACAATCATGATCGCCAGCACCACTCCGGCGGAAAACACACTGACGCCGTAAAAAGGTCCCTGGAACAGGGGCGTCCAGCCCAGAACCGCCCGTATCGAGGGCTCGACCGTACGCAGAATGGGGATCAAAACGAAGACACCCAGCAGCCCGATGATCACGCTGGGCACGGCAGCCAGCAGCTCAATCAGAAAAGTGAGTGCGTCCGAAATGCGCGGCGGCGCAAGTTCCGCCAGGAAGATCGCCGCGCCGACTCCCAGCGGAATGGCCAGCAGCAGCGACAACGCGGCAGTGACCGTGGTCCCGTAGATGAACGGCAGCGCCCCGAACTCGCCAGCCACCGGGTCCCAGGTCGAGGTGAACAGGAACTTCCATCCGAATTTGTTGCGCGACAATACTGAATTCGTATACAGTTCGAACACCAGCCACGCCGTGATTAGAAGAACCACTACTGCGGCGCCAAACGTGATCAGATGAGCGATCTGGTCTCCGCTGCGGAGGCGCTGCACAAATGAAGGCGCCGGTCGCGATGGACCGGCGCTGGCGACAGTGGTGGAAGTGGCGGCCATACGGGGGCGGCTATTGAATCTTGGCGATGGCTTTCTGCTCTTTCGCGATGACGGTCTTGGGAAGCGGGGCGTAGGCCAGAGCCTCGGTCATTTTCTGACCATCAGACAGCATCCAAACCAGGAAATCCTTGATGGCCTTTTTCTTGTTCGCGTCGGCGATCTTTTCCGGGATCAGCAGCCACGTGAAGCTCGAAATCGGATAGGCGTCCTTGCCGGGGGCGTTGGTGATGGAAACGCGAAAATCATCCGGCATCTCTTTGGAACTCGCGGCGGCCGCGGTCACCCCCGCCAAACTTGCCTGGACGAAGTTTCCACCTAGGTTCTTCACTTTGCCGGTCTTCATTTTGTTCTGCACGGCGTAAATCAACTCCACATAGCCAATGGAGTTGGGCGTCTGCTGGACCTGGCCCGATACGCCCTCATTGCCTTTGCCGCCCAGTCCGACCGGCCAATTAACAGAGGTTCCACGGCCGACTTTCGTTTCCCACTCCTTGCTGACCTTGGACAGATAGTCGGTCCAGATATAAGTCGTACCGCTGCCGTCGGAACGGTGGACCACGATGATATCCGTGGCCGGCAATTTGGCCCCGGGGTTGGCTTTCATCAGTTCCGGGTCGTTCCATTTGGTGATCTTTCCCAGGAAGATTCCCGCCAGAGCTTCCGGCGTGAAGTTGAGGTCCGTGTTGACTCCGGCGACGTTATAGACCGGGACGTCGGCGCCCATCACGGTCGGGAAGTGCAGGATTCCAAAACCCCGTTTGTTACGGAACTCCTGAAGCTGTTTGTCATTCATGGGGCCGTCGCTGGCCCCGAAATCCACCGTCCCCTGAGTGGCCTGGTTGATACCACCGCCGGAACCGATGGACTGATAGTTGAACTGAAGATTGGGGAACTTCTTATGGTACTCGTCAAACCACTTTGAATACATGGGATAAGGGAACGTGGCGCCAGCCGCGTTAATTAGAATCTTCTGGGCAGAGGCCACCCCGGTGGCGAGGGCAGCGAACAGGGCCGCCTGAATCACAATTCGCTTGGTCATTCTTCACTCCTATTTAATCAATTGTTTATTACAAAACGATTACACGTTTGGGGCCATTCACTGTACAGAGGCACAGTGGTCCGAATAATCATAGAGTTAGAGCGGTCAGAAGGTAGGCATGCCTCCCGGCAAGGTGTACCGGATATTGAAGTAAATAGTGTTATCGTGGGCCGATTTCGGAGCCCCCGCGGCCACGTACCAGGGACTACGCATCAGATATTCATACTGGCCCATCACGTTGATGGCGCCATAGCGGGGGCTTGCCCACATGGTTTGGTTGAACCCAAACGTAAGCTCATTGATCGCGCGGTTCTGGTTGTTGCCGGACCCGGTGTAACCATACCCGACCGGCTTACCGTTAGTGTCGATGGCGACATTACGGCCGATGTAAATCCCGCCGTAATAGGCATAGAGGAGGGTGTTCTTAACTTTCGCTTCGAAACCGTCAACCGTGCTATCGGCCCTCACGGTGCTAAGCGAGCCGTCGGCGCGAACAACCAGGTCCGGCGCCTGTCCAAACAGATAACGGCCGCCGCCATTGCTCAGGAAGTTGGTCGACATCAAACGGAAGTTCTTGGTGAGCGCGACATTGAAACCGACTTCTACTCCGCCGCCAGCTTTAGTGTGCGAGGGGAAGGGGGCGGCGAGACCGACTGTCTTGAAGTTGGATTCGAGGCCGGCGACTTCGAAGTGTACGCGCGAAAAATCCAAGGCGACCTTTGCGATGAAGTCCGGCGTGTGGGCGGGTTGGCCCAGATAACCGGCCAAAGTGATGTTCTGAGCGCCATCGAGTTGGGTTGAGATCAGCGACGAAAGACTGGTGGGCAGCGTAATGGGAGACCCGCCCGCGGAACCGCCGATGTACTGATCGGCTTGTTCCACAGCGAAGCCGAAAGTCACATGCTTGTTGGGGTGGACCAGAACACGCAGGCCGGGCTGGCGCGTCCATGTGAGGCCTGCGATGTAATTGATGTCGATGACCTGGGTGTAGAACAGGTCGCCCGGCAAAGCGGAAATGCCGTTCCGGTTGGGGGTAAGCATGGTCCAACTCTGGCCCGCCAGGAACTCGACCTTGCCTTTGTGCGCGTTCACCCAATACAAGCGAAGCCGCGGAACAATAGCGCCGTTCGAAGTCGCAAGGTTTGTCGCTCCGCTGGTGCCGTTGAAATCGAACTCGTTGTATCCGATGAAATGGGTGCCCTTCCAGTCGCCATCGACCCGGAAACCGAGGCGCGAGTTCTGCTGGCTGAAATGCAGTTCGGAGAGGTTACCGTTGGGCACATTGTTAAAAGGAATGCTGCCGAAGTTGGAGCCCATGCTCGAGGCAGCGTTCTTGTCGCGCCAGAAAGGTGTAAGATCCATGAATCCGATGGGGACGATGCAGACGTTGCCAATTCGAAGGAACGTAGGAATGGTTCTATCCGGATCCGCCTCGCAGGGATTCTTGGTTGACGAACTGGCGGCGGCGGGGGCATTTGGGGGCAAAGCTGCCGCTGGAAGTGCGAGCGCGGCAGGCGGATGCGGCAAGATCGCAGTGGCGCTGGCTACCTGGCCTAAATTGCGGAAGGTGCCCACCGGGGTGGGATCCACGGGAGGTATGACGGAGGAACCGGCAGAGGCGGAGACATTGCTGCCGCTCTCATTCTTCTGCAACTTCCCCAAGGCCAGGCGGAGTTCATTGATCTGCCGCTGTTGATCCGCCAGCAGCTGTTTTAACTGCTCGATTTCCGATACGGGCGGGGCTGCTACTGCCGTGGTTGCCGCAGCAGGCTCCGCCACTGCATTGATCGGGTTGTCGGCCGCCGAAAGCGGCAAAATCGCGCATAAAAGACAGGAAAACAGGAGTCTTCCCGCGCGCTGGTTCATTCGTCTCATCCGTTTGCTCCTGATTGAAATGGAATCGCCCCGTTCAATCTCAGCGCGCCGGTCTCCAACGGATCGCACAGCTTACAAAAATCAGACTCGTTTGACTAAAGGTTATGTGGCGAGAATGATTTCGTAATTAAAGAACGGTTACAATCACGTTACGAAGTCTAAGCCTTAATCGCCGCCTCAGCCGCTTCGAGTGAATCGAAGCAGGGAAGCAAGCCATCGACGTGAGTCACGGCGAACAACGTCTTGATCCGCTCGCTGATTCCCGTGATCCCAAACGCCCGCTGATTTCTCTGACACGAAGTATAGGCGCTTACGACGCAGCCCAGCCCGGCTGAATCCATGTATGCGACGTGCGAAAGGTCCACAATGATCGGTTTGGCGGTTTCTTCGCGCACCATCTGCTGGAAATCGAAGAGTGTCTGGATGGTCAGAGGGCCAAACAGCTTGAGGATTTTGGCGCCCGAAGCGCCATGGACTGCCGCGACGTGAAAGGACTGGGAGGAAGGCGTCACAAGTAATCACTTTAGCAAGCGGCGCATCATAGTGTCATGAACATTGCGTTACGATTGCGTTACGAACGCGGCAGCGGGGAGTGTTTCCGCCAAACTACCCGTGGACGCGCCCTACTTTCGAGGCGGCAGGGAGAAGCACCTGGAACGTAGTCCCCTTTCCAACCTGACTGTCGACAGTGACCGTTCCATTCATCCTCTCAATCACATGTTTTACGATCGAGAGCCCCAGGCCGGTGCCTCCTACCTGACGCGAGCGAGCTTTGTCGACGCGGTAAAAGCGCTCAAAGATGCGCGGCAAATCCTGGGAGGGGATGCCGACGCCGGTGTCGGAGATCACGACAGCCACCCGGCCCTCGTCGTTTTGGGTGACCCGCACCCGAACTTCGCCTTCCGCGCGGTTGAACTTGATGGCGTTGGCCAGCAGATTCAGGAACGCCTGCTCCAAACGCAAGCGGCTGCCGGCGACGCATACATCCTGCATCTCTTCGCGCACCAGGCGCACTTGGCGCTCGCGCGCCTCGGAGTGGACGGTGAGCAGTCCGGATTCGAGGGCGGCGCGCACCGAGACCATTTCGCTTTCCTGATCGGCTCCCGATTCGAGTTCGGAGAGCACCAGCAGGTCCGCCGCGATGCTGCCCAGGCGCACCGCATTCGCGCGGATGATCTCGACAAACTTCCGGCGGTTCGCGGTGTCGTCGAGGGCGCCATCGAGAAGCGTGTCGGCATAACCGATAATGCCGGCGAGGGGCGTCCGCAGCTCATGCGAAACGTTGGCAACGAAGTCTTTGCGCACTTGCTCCAGACGTTCCAGATCGGTGATGTCGTGGAAAATGGCGATTACGCCGCGGCCGGAGGGCATGGCCAGGGGCGTGGCTTGCGCCTCCAAGGTGCGCGGAATGTCGGCGGACAGATGGAAGCGAAGCGTGCCGCGTTCTCCGGTGGTGCGCACGGATCGAATCATTTCGTAAAGCGTGGGGTCACGGACCAGTTGCAGCAGACCAAAGCCTTCATAGCGGCTGCCGCGAAATCCGATCGCGGCCAGCAGCGCCTGATTGCAGAAAGTCACTTTCAAATCGGGATCAACGGCCAACACTCCTTCTGCCATGCCGGATAGAATCGCCTCCCGGCGCGCGGATTCAAAGCGCAGATTACTCACCAGGCCGCGCAACTCATGGCCCACACCGGTCAACGATCGTTCGAGCGATCCCAGATCGTCGTTCGGATCCGACAGCCCGGCGGGTTGCGCTTCCGGCCCCAGCAACCCTTCGGCGGCGCGCTTCAGCCGCCGCACGCGGGACGTGAGCGCTCGCGAGACCAGCAGGCCCGCGAACAGGGCCACCACAGCCGCACCGAGGCAGATCGCAAGCACCAGAGTGCGAACGTCGGAGTCCACCGGAGCGCCGACGCGCAACGCGTGAGTGGTCAGGGCGTAGTTAACGGCCAGCAGTGTCAGTACGACCAGCGCGAAGGCGGCGGCGACAAGCCGTCGAAACAAAGAGCTGCTCATGGACCGGTCCGGCACTAACAGCCTAGCAAGTTTTCCCTTGCAGGACGGAGTTTTCGCCCAACATTGACACAATCGTCATCGGTCCGTAATGGCTCGATTGTTATCGTGATGAGCGATGAAACACCTACTGCTCTTCCTCTCACTTTCTATCTATGCTCTGGCACAATCCGGCCAGTCGCGTATCGTAGGAATGGTAACCGACTCTTCCGGCGCCCTGCTTCCGAAGGCAACCGTCACGGCGACCGACACGAAAACCGGCGCCAAACGCGAGGTCAACGCGGACGCGAAGGGCTATTACGCGATCACGAACCTGGTCCCATCAAGCTACACGGTGACCGCGACGGCGACGAATTTCGCGGCCGCCGAAGTGCACGATTACATGCTCAGCGCGGGACAGGAGCGGAACCTCAATCTGTCGCTGCAGCCCGGCAGCGTGACCACGGAGGTCAGTGTTGTCGCGGGCGATTTGACGGAAGTCGAAACTTCGTCGGCCTCCATCGGAGCCAACGTCAACGCCCGCGAGGTGGGGACGCTTCCGCTCAATGGCAGGCAACTCTCCCAACTGTATTTGCTGACTCCCGGCGCACAAACCGCCGGTGGCGGATCTTTCGACAATATCCGCTTCAGCGGCCGCGCCAATCAGGAAAACGAGATTCGTTTTGACGGCATTGAAGGCAGCTCCATCGTCGATGCCTCGCCAGGCAACCTGAGCGGCGAGTCTTCGACGGGCTTCCGCCTGCAATCCAGCCTGGAGACGGTGGCCGAGTTTCGGGTTGAATCCAGCAATTACCCCGCTGAATTCGGCACCGGCAGCGCCGGCCAGATCAGTGTGGTGACCAAGTCGGGCGGGAACAGTTTCCACGGCGGGTTGTTTGAGTATCTGCGAAATG
Organism: Bryobacteraceae bacterium; assembly: GCA_035496735.1. Classification (GTDB taxonomy): domain Bacteria; phylum Acidobacteriota; class Terriglobia; order Bryobacterales; family Bryobacteraceae; genus Palsa-187. The sequence goes on from DATJEI010000067.1 coordinate 11,828, forward strand.
ACGCCATGGATGCCCGCAACTTTTTCGACAAAGCCACTAAAACGCCGTTGCGCTTAAACCAGTTTGGTGGCTCGGTTGGAGGGCCGATCGTGAAGGACAAGCTATTCTTTTTTGCGGCCTATGAAGCCCTGAGACAAAGAGCCGGCTTCAACCTGTTTGGCACGGTGCCGAGCGCTCAAGCACGCGCCCGCGCAGTGGCTTCCATCAGGCCGCTATTGGCCGGGTATCCCACGGGAATCGCCACCAGCAACCCCGACCTGGACGTCGCGCAACTAAGCGGGTCCAACTCGATTGACGAAGATTTCGGCAGCCTTCGCGTGGATTACCACATCAGCGATAAACTCACTGCCTACTTGCGGTATAACCGCGACCAGGGTTATCTGCAGGCGCCCTTCGATGTCAGTGGCGCTTATTCGCTGGTGACCGCAGTACCGCAAAATACTGTCCTGGGCCTGCAGCAGATCCTGACGCCAAGCGTCATCAACGAAATCAAGGTCGGATTCAACGGCGCAAAGACGCGAGTTTCGGGTTACGCTCCGTCGATCCCCGGCGTGGATACCAGCGCCTTTGCGGTCAGCTTCACGGGAACCGTCGCGATTCCGGGAATCGGAGGCCAGGGTGCATCCGCGGGCGCCTCCAGTCTGGGCAACCTGGTCCGCAGCAACAGTTCACAGAACGGACGCGGACAGCCCTATACCAATTACACTCTTTCGTATATCGATAACCTGAGCGTGACGCACGGGTCGCACTCAATGAAATTGGGCTTTGAACTGCGACCGGTGCGTCTTTACACGGACCGCCTGGGCGGCACCACCTACACCTTTTCGAACTTGGATGGCTTGCTCAACAACAAGCCGTCCCAGATTCAGGTGCTGGGCGATACCAGCGGACCCTCCCCGTTCGCCAACGGCGTGACCGGTAACCGTTTTCTCAAGCAATACTATTTGATCGGTTATGCACAGGATGAGTGGAAGATCCGGCCGAATCTCACCATGAGTTACGGTCTCCGTTACGAGTATTATCATCCGCTGACAGAGGACCGCGGTTTGGGCGTGTTGTTTAACGCCGCCACCGGACAGATCATGCCCAGCGGCACCCCCTGGTACCAAAGTTCAAAGACCAACTTCGGGCCGCGGCTAGGCTTTGCCTGGTCGCCCGAACGCTTCAACAGCAAGACCGTATTTCGGATCGGCGCCGGCTATTACTACGGGCCCGGGCAGACCGAGGACCAACTCCAACCAATCGATTCCGACCGCGCCTCCGTCACGCTCACAAACAACATAGTGTGGCCGATCATTCCCTCACAGGCGCTGGCGGGCTTTACGGCCACTAATCACCCCGGCTACCAACCCCGTGGCTACGGCCCGAATTACACTCTTCCCGAAAAAATTCTTTCATATACCGCTTCGATTCAGCAGCAGTTGCCCGGCAGTGCTATCTTGACGGTGGCCTATGTCGGCAGCCAGGGCCGTAATCTTTTCCTCCGCTCATGGACTAACGGAATCGTGGGAGTGACAATGAACCCTACGACGGGTGTTGGCAGCCCGGTGCTCCAATTCGGCCCACAGTTTGCGCAGGTCGACTTCAAGACCAGCGGCGGCACGGATCATTATGAATCGCTCCAGACTTCCCTCAACCGCCGTTTTGCGAAGGGTCTCACGGCAGGTTTCCAGTGGACATATGGTCACAGCATCGGCGATACCGGTGGTTCAAACGAAGCCCAAACCACGCAGAACCCATTCAATTTCCGGCAAGACCGCGGAAACAACGCCTTTGATGTGCGCCATAGCGCCAACCTGTCAGTGCTATACGCGCTGCCGTACAACCCCAAGAACAAGGCTGCGAACTTCGCCTTAGGCGGCTGGGAAGTTGGTGGGATCATGAACGCGCGCACCGGCCTTCCGATCGACGTCACGATCAGCCGGCCCGACCTAGCCTACTTCGACCCGCGCAATAACACTTACGTTGGCGCGCCAATTCTGGTTGGTGGCGTTCCTGTGACCAAGCCAGTGATCAACAATCCCTACGGCGGTGCTTTCCGCAACAACCGCCGCCCCGATATGGTAGCCGGCGTAGATCCTTTCCTGCACCTCTCCGACGACAAATTTGTCCTCAATCCGGCGGCCTTTAGCATCCCGCAGCCGGGGACCTTCGCTAATATGGGCCGATTCCCCCTCCATGGTCCTGGCATGCAGCAGATCGACTTCACGCTTCACAAACAGTTCCGGATTGATGAAATCCGCAATATCGAGTTTCGTGCGGAGATCTACAACATCTTCAATCGTACCAACTTCGCCAATCCACCGGCGGTCTTGAATAATGCATTGGGGACCGGCAACAATCAGATCCAGCCCGGCCAAGCGTATAGTTCCGCCTCCGCCGGGGGCGCGTTCGGAGTCGCTAATTCGACCGTAAGCAAGGATGTGGGCCTGGGAGCGCAACGCCAGATTCAGTTTTCGCTGCGGTTGAATTTCTGAGTAAGCGACGGGCGGGAGAAGCCCGCTAATTGACTGAGAATTTCGGCCAGCATACTGGACTAGATATGCGTGAGTCCATGCATCCTGGCCGTTTTTCTTTTCGTCGGAACTTTGGGAGCACAGACCAAGGGACCTCCATCAAAGCCCGTGCCGGGCCAAGGCGCAACGGCCCTGCAAGACAAGGAGACCGAGGCCCTGATCCGGACGAAACTGGCGAAATCGAAAATCGGCAAGGATGGCTTTACGGTGCGCGTGCAAGGCGGGGTGGCCTATTGGGACGGCTCGACCAATGTGGTGCAGCACAAGGGCGCGGCCACGCGAATGGCGAAGACTGCCGGCGCAAAAAAAGTAGTGAACAACATCAAGGTGAGTGACGCAGCGAAAGAGACGGCGGCTGCAAACCTGGAGCAAGGCCGCCGGCGCGCGCAGGTCAAGCGCGGGGAGGCGCGGAGCCAGTGAAAGCCATTACGGGCGCTGTGCTTTCTGTTGCTTCGAGAAGAACTCCGTGAAGAACTCTTCTTTGGCTTTGTCACCCGCAACATGGATCGGAGCGTTTTTGTCGCCAAGTTCCATGGTCATGCCGGGTTTCTCGCTGACCGAAGGCCAGTGCGGCAGACCCTTGCCATTGGGATCGCCGGTGGTGGCAAAATTGGCCCAGTAAGAGGACATCATCTCGGCAATCTTGCGATCGGCATCCGTAACGGGCCGGTCGGACTTCGCGAGCGAGTTGAACACATACGGGACTTCCGAAGTATGGAAGGCGCCATACTTATCGGCATCCGGTCCCGGCAACGTGTGATCCCAGTAGTAAGTATAGGCTTTGGTTTTCGCGGTTTTCGCCCGATTCAGCGCCCACAGATACATCGATGTGCGCATCTGGTCGCGCGCGCTTTCGTTCTGCGATAGACCGGCTTGCTCTTTGGAACTCGCGGGATAAAGCTTCAGGAAAGCGCCGGACATATCGCCAAAGCGTTGACTTACACTCTTCTCGAATGCCTCGACCGTCGTATCGGGGTGCGGCACGCCGCCTCCCAAATCGTCTTTGTTGAGGCCAGTCAGTTCCGGCACGTCATTTTGTCTTCCTTGAGCGAAGATCTCATTGGGCGAGGCCGGCAGCAGATGCCCGTCAACCACGGGCGCGAAACGTAGCGGGGCATCGCTACCGGCAACTGTGACCGGCGTCATAAGCTCCTTCCATGAAATCGCTCTGAGATCCGCCAGAGAATGCGCGCCCTTGGCCTCGGCAAAACGGACGCCGTCTTTTTCCTGCTCAGCCAGGGTGCGCAAGGTGGCCGCGATATTCGATCCGCTTTCCTCGATGGCTCCGGCGAAGAGTCCCTTTGCGGAGGGCGATGCAACCAGAGTGTGGGCGTCGGAGGCGCCGGCCGATTGTCCGGCAATCGTAACCCGCGCTGGATCGCCGCCGAAGGCCGCGATGCTGTCACGCACCCATTGCAATGCCGCCAACTGGTCGAGAATTCCGTAATTCCCCGAAGTGTCCGACTCCTTGGTCAACGCAGGATGGGTGAAGAAGCCGAATACGCCGAGGCGGTAATTGAGGGTGACGACCACAAGGCCCTTCTTCGCCAAATTCTCGCCGTCGTAAACCGGAACTGAGGCGCTGCCCTCTACGTTGCCGCCACCATACAGCCAGAGAAACACCGGCCGTTTCTCGGCGGCGGACTTGGCGGGAGTCCAGATATTCAGGTATAGACAGTCCTCGCTGATCTCGCCGTGGGCCATGAACTCGAAGGTCCAGGGCTTGCGCTCGGTGACGATGTTTTGAACGCAACTGGCGGAAAACTGATCTGCCTTGCGGACCCCCTGCCACGCGGCAGGCGGGCGGGGCGCGCGCCAACGCAGGTCGCCGACCGGCGGCGCCGCGTACGGAATGCCCTTGAATACCGCGATGGAAGCATCACTCGATGCGACGCCGGTAACCAGACCGCTTCTGACCTTTACGGGTTGCTGGATCGCCGCAGCAGAAGGTAGCGCTGCCAAAGCTCCCGCCAGAATAACTTTGTAGAGCCGTCGATTCATTGCGTATAACCTCTCAAATTTCAATTCCCCGGGTGCCGTTGGTTATTATAACGATCCGCACACCCGCGTCGTGCCTTCACTCATTTCTCTCGCTTCTCTCGCTCGCCGGCCTTCCCACGCGTGCAGGGATGTAGTATAACCACGGAGATGCCCACAATGAAACTTGCAGCCGTCAGCCTCGTAGTCGGCCTCTGCGCGACGTCTGTTCTTGCCCAGGACGACGCCCCCGCCGGCCGCGGCCGGCGCGGTCCGGCGCAATATTGGTGGGTGAACAAGACTACGGGCGGGATCTACAAGCCGCCGATGCGGCCTTTATGGAAGCTATCCGATCTTAAACAAATGCATGCCGGGCAGAACAACTGGCGGGAACAGATCATCCTGGATCCGGAACAGGACGCGACTTACAACTCCGCGGCGCCGGGCACCAAGTTCGATGCCCGCATGCATCCCGACACGCCCGCCGTCTTCGTGGTGGTGGCCGGCGAAGTGCATTTCACGGTCGAAGGCCAGCCGCCTGCGAACGCGCGGCGCGGATCCATCGTGAACATCATGAAGGGCACCGTCTTTTCGTACGACGTTGCGGGCGACCAGAATGCACTGTGGGTCGAAGTCAATCCCACCAACTATAAGACGGTCTATCCCGCTGACGGGCCGCCACCTCCGCCCAGCCAGGACGGCAAGGTCGTGAAAGTGTCGTTCAATCACACGCCCGCCGCCTACACGAAGCCTAACCAGCTGGAATGGAATACCTTCGACGATGGCATCGCCAAATGCGCAATGCCCGGAGCAAGGGTGGTTGACGATCACCTTTTCGTAGCCCCGCTGCTGGGCTATGTCAATCCCGCCGACAACAAATGCGGCACCGGCAAGCTCAATATCGGCAGCGGCCCCGACAAGCCGGATGCCCCCGCCTTCAACGCGCACGTCACCTTCGGACATGTGCACCCGGGCCCGGCGGAATGGTGGATTGTGCAGGTTGGCGCTATCAGCGGCAAGTTTGAGAACATGGGCGAGTATCACGCGGTAGAGGGCGATGTGCTGTATGCCGCGCCGATGAGCTGGCACCAGATGGCCGCCGAAGCGCCTTCGGGCCCGTCGGTTCGCTTGGCGATGGGTGGCTATCCGCTCATCAACATGAACAATACCGAAAACCCCATAAATGCGGGAACCCGCTAAATCGGAATGCGGCGTATCCAGTCGTGTTCAGGTAGCGCTATACGTTGGTGCTCATGGAAGCGGCCAGGTTGCGTTCCATGTTTTTAGACCAGAATGTGCTGAAAGGGAGAAATGTCATGAGGAACCTGTTAACGCGCGCGATTTTGCTAACGGCGGTAGTTTTATTAATTGCGGCCGCAGTCTCACTTGCTGGGGGCGTCCCGGCGGCCGTTCATTACATCGGCCATGACAAGGTCACGCAAGTGATGTCCAAAGGCGGGCAAATCGTGAGCGATCCGGGCCTGATTGTTTTGGCACAGCGCCGGGAAACTGGTCCGGCTGAATACCACGACCGCACCAACCATGTGTTCATCATGGTCGAAGGTGAGGCGACGCTGGTGGTGGGAGGGAGCATGGTTGAGCCCAAGCGGACCGCTCCTAATCAAATGCGCGCCCCTTCGCTCGAAGGCGGGACCACCTACCATATGACCAAAGGCGACGTGATTACGATTCCGGCGAAGACGCCGCACTGGTTCAAGGAAATTCCCACTAAGACGGTAGCCTACTACGCGGTGAACATCGAGAGCGATTAAGCGCGGCGCACCCGCTCCGAAAAACGCCCTGCGACTTCCGACGCAAGAGTCTTTGCAGACTTCACCAGGATGCCGCTCATCTTCTCGCAAATTCGAAACGCCAATTGAGGCTGGCGGGCGTAAGCTGGCCAGCCAGAAACCTTGGTAAAAAAACAGTAACAGGCGGCTGCACCGGGGCATCCTATTCCAAAGGAGGCTAGAATGATCCGTTTTTCGCTGAAGGCGCCCAAGCTTGCCGCTATTTTTCTGTCCCTGGCACTTGGCGCACCGACCCAAACGTTTGCCCAATTCAATGCGACGGCGCAGTCCGACGTTTCGGGAAATTCACCCGCTCCAGCAGTTTCAAAAGTAACTCAGAACCCGGCCCGGGCGGGAGCCGCGTCGGAACCACAGCTGCTTGATGAAGAGGAGATCGCCGCACTTTCCCAGCGAAATCAGAATCCCGGGCCGGAAGTTCGTGGCGGAGCCCTATCGAACGAGCATCTCACCTATGTCGTGATTGCTCTGGCGGCTATCGTTCTTGTGCTGATTCTCAAATAGGAATCTATGAGCAAGCACCGGTCAGCCGCATACGTTCGAGCCGCCGTCATGATCATTCTCGGTGCCTCTTTCGCGACGCAACAGGCGGCCGCCGCCATGGATGCCGCGCCCCTTAAGGTTCCCTTTCACCGTCAGGAAACGAACGGATGTGGACCCGCAAGCGTGGCGATGCTGCAAGCATATTGGTCAGCCCACACACCCGGTCTCGCCGAGGCCTCGGAATCCGAGCTGCACGCCAGCCTTCCGGTAACCGCGAAGCAGGGGACATTGCTCTCCGACATGCGCCGCTACCTGGACTCCAGGGGATATCACGCGTTTACTTTCCAGGCAGGTACAGCGGATTTGACCCGCCAGATTTCCAGGGGTCGCGTCCCGATCATTGCCTTAAAGAACAAGGCCGGCGCTGATTTGCACTACGTCGTGGTCACGGGACTGGATCAGCGCAGGATTTGGCTGAACGACCCGGCCAAGCGTCGGCCCGGCAGCGTGGATCGAGGGAAGTTTGAGAAAGACTGGACGCTTGCTGGTAATTGGATGCTCCTGGCGGTGCCGCGGGGAGCGAAATCGGAATAGCGTGCAATCCGTTCAATCCCGTTTTCGTGATGCCGTCGAGGGCCATAGGTCATTCCGCTTAGGCGGACGCAGCCGCGGTAGAAATGAAGTACCCAGTTCTATTTACACGTAAAATTCGCGGCCTGATTGGTGTCCCCCATGCCGTTGTAGTGCGCGGTCTGCGGATAGGAGCAGAGCGGACGCGTCAGCGTGGCTGAGGGATCTCCGGATACCTTGCCAGTTCCGATCAACTGCTTGGGCGCGACGCCTTGCTCCACCCACTGTTCCAGCGCTGCCACTACATCGTGATCGGGATCGGCAGGAACTCCGGGGCGGTTGCCGAAGGTGTTCGGGCCGTTGCCTCCGCCGCAGTGCCCCATGCCCGGAACCATGAACAGGCGATAGAAATTATCCAGCGGTTGCGCCGAGCTGCTGCTGCGCCCGTCCGGAAACTTGCTCATGAAGTCCCTGACTTTCTCGTAGTACGCGATGGAGCTGGTCGCCGGGATGGCCGCATCGCCCCAGCCGTGATACTGGATGAGTTTGCCGCCACGGGCGCGGAACGAACGGAGATCCGGGTTGTTGGAGTTTAGAACGGCTCCGGCTTTTTCGTCTCCGTAGCGGATGTCCTCGTCGAAGTTGGAGGTGCGGAAGTCCCACTTAGGATCCTCGTAGACAGCCTGCCCGAAATAGGTATTGGCGAAAACGAATTGCGCCGGAGTTCGATTTGCCGTGGGGATGATCCAGTTAGACCATGTGCCCGGCTCGCCCTCGACGCCAGGCGGAAAGCCTTCCACGATCTGAACCCCAGTGCGCGGGTTCTTGGGTCCAGCGTAGATCTTGGCGAGCGCCACAACCTGCGGCGCGGTCAGGCAGTCATCGTTGTCGGCGCCTTTGCAGGCGAGCACGGTGGGATCGAAATGGCAGACGCGCGGATCTTCTATCACGCCATCTTTCACTCCATCGAGGCCGTCGCATTGCCCCAGAACCGCCTTTTGAATGGCAGGGAGCTTAGTCGCCGGGATGGTGGCTTTCGGATCGTCGAGCAGCGCCCGCTCGTTCCATAGAAAGCCGGCGAAAAGGTGGGACCAGTTGTAGGCGGGAGCGCCGGCGACGATACCATCGAAGTCGTCGGCGAAGCGCTGCGCTTCCATCAGGGCTTCGCGGCCGCCATCGGAACAACCGACAAAGTAGCTGCGGGTAGCTTCTCTGCCATAGAAGGCCTGCACGATGGCGCGCGACTGCAGCGCGGTTTCATGAACCGCGCGGTAGCCGAAATCGATCAGCTTTTCGGGGTGGCCGATCGCCCACGCCGCACCAGGCGCGGTATGTCCGTCGTCAGTGCCCGCCACCGCGAAGCCGCGCTTTAATGGCTCCGCGAAGGAAACGAGGGGAATGTTTCCAGCCCACCCGCCGTTGCCGACCTGCTGATATTTCCCGTTCCAAGCGCTGGCAGGAAGCCAAAGCTCGAAGTTAATTTCGGAATCGGATGTGGGGCGCGCGGTGGCTTTGACGTCACAGTGAGAGGGGATCGCGGCGGTACCCGCTACGACGGCCGCGGATGTGACGGTAGTATGCGGCAGCGCGAGTTTCGTCAGATTCTCACAGGCCTGCTGCGCCGGCAGCGCGGCGGCGAAGGCCAAGGTAAGGCCTGTGGAAAGAGTGATGGTCTTCAACATCGTTTCTGGTTCCTCAATGGAAAAGAATTCGGCTCTTCCGTAACTCTAGCTTGGCGGGATCCACGCCGGGCACCGCGCGCAGTTCGGCGAGATTGGCGAACGGCTGCCGCTGCCGGCTCGCGATGATGGCCGCCGCCACTTCATCACCGACACCGAGCACGCCTGCGATCTCCTCGGCCGAAGAGGTGTTGACGTTCAGAAGGGTCAGGTTCTCCAAAAAATAGGTCGTCACCCGCGTCAGTTGCTCGTCGGTTCCGTTGGCTCCGCGCTGCGTCATGTCCGCAAAAACGTCGTTCCAACGATCCCAGGCGCGGGGTTTGTCCAGGAACACCGCGGTGGTGTGGCAGCGTCCGCAGACCGTCTGCACCGCCTCCAGATTCGGATCCGAATCCGCCGCGTGTGCCGTTCCCACCCCCGAAGCCGCGGCGACGCCGGCGACTACCCACGCAAGATGACGCGCAGTCATTTCGCTTGCGCCGTCAAACCGTGTCTCGCGAGCCTCGCCCGCACGGCGCTCGGGATGCCTTCGGCGAACTGGCTCACGGTTCGCACCAGCTTGCCGTTGGAGAATGAAATTTCCAGCAATTTCTCGCTGTGCATTTGCTTTCCGTACTCATCCCGCATCTGGGCGACGATCTTTTTCGATTTCACATCGACCACGTCGCCCGATGAAAGGTAGGCATACTGGCCGCCGATGCCCATCGTGATCCAGTCGGCGGATGCTGTAGTCGGGAAGCTCGACTTCAGGACCGGCCACTCGCCGGTATTGTCATAAACCAGCACTCCGTAATTGATGTTGTCCACCACCCAGAGCTCGCTTTCATCCGGCGTCAGGGCGATGCCATGGCTGGGACAGGCGTGTCCGTAGAAGTGTTGCGTCACGTCAGCCCACTTCGCTTTCCACAGTTCCGCCGGCGCTTCGATACGCTTGATCACTTCGCCGGTCTTCACGTCGGCGATCTCGAAACCCAGCAGATTATTGACGTTGGCATAGACGCGCGTCGCGTCGTGATTGATGACGAAGGGACGAATGTGGTCTGAGAACGTGATGGTTTTGATCGCCTTCATGGAAGGCACGTCGCCTACCGTCATCGTTACCCCGTTGGGAGCCATGAACACTGTCTTGCCATCGGCGCTGAGCCCCATGTTATGGGCAAAATTACTTTTTGGCGCCTGGATTTTGCCCTTCAGCGCACCGTCCTGGGCGTTAATCACATACCAGAAGTCCTTGAGATCGGAACCTACCACCAGAGTCTTGCCGTCGGGCGTGACTTCCGGACGCTCGCAGCAAGTGCCGTCATAGGTTTGCTCCCAGACCTTTTGGTCGGTCGCAAGATCGAAAGCCGCCAGCCGGCCCCGCGTCGCCAGATAGATCATGTTGGTCGCCCCGCTCGCCGCGACTCCCGAGACCTCTTCGGGACTGATACTCGCTGCCACGTTCCAGGTTGGAATGCGCTTCACGAACTCGAAGTTGCGGTCGACATCCAGGACGACAATGCCGACGCCATTCTGCTCGGAGGAGAACTGCCCGCCCGCCGAACCACCCGGTAGAGTGACATAAACCAGGCGCCGGTCGCGCTTGCCGAAGCCCCTGGCGATATGCGGGCCGGCGTCACGCGGGTCCGAGGAGCCGGCTGGCCGGTAGGGGCGCTCCGGCCGGTTGACCGCATTTTCGGCGCGGATTCCGTCCGCTGTCGTCTGCTGGGCGGACGCCTCCGGAGCGATCGCGGAGACCGCCAGCGTGCACACCGCCGCAGCCGAGATAAGTTGCTTTCGGAACGCCATTAAAACCTCCAATGATATCGACTGTGACTATATAACTACTGATTCCGCCTGTCCAGTGGCAGGATTGAGCCGGCAAAAGCCAGTATCCGCGAGCGGTAGTAACAACGGAAATCCGTGGGACCGCGGATTGTGCAGGGTAGCGCCATCGGCATCAAGTTTGAAAAACATGGGCGAGCGTTACGCCGATTCTGAGCCGGCGTCAAATGGTTACGAAGCCCCTTCGGGTGGCGTTCTCGGGCCGCTCAGCGCGCCGAAAAATACCACAGTCCCGCGAAGGCGGCCGCCAGCAGTAGCAGGAACAGCGCGGCGAGGAGCCAGATTTTACCCGACGCCGATTTGGGTGCGGGCGGCACGAGCTCCTGGAAAATGCTGGGCGGGGGGTCGGGGGCGAAATCTCCGAGCGATCCGGAATCGATGGTGACCGAAACCACGCTGACGTTATCCTGGCCGGGATTCTGCCGGTCCAGCGTTCGCGCCACCAGGGCTTGCGGCCAAACCTGCGGATGCCCGCTAAGGCACTCCAGAATCTCGGCCGGCTCCAGCGTCTTGAACAAGCCGTCGCTCGCGAGCAAAATGGTTTCGCCCGCGGCCACCGGCCAGGGCTCGGTGTTGAGATCGATCTCATGGAGATCGTGGATTCCAATGAAACTGGTGAGCGATTCCCGCTCGGGATGGTGCGCGGCCTCCGAACGGGAGATCTGGCCGCGTTCGGCCGCCTGATCCAGCAAATTCGCGAACACATGCGGACGGTTGACCATGTGGATATCGCGGCCACGCACGTGATAGATGGCGCTATCTCCGACCGAAACGTAGTACAGGTAACCGTCGTGCAAGACCGCAGCCACTAAAGTAGTTCCGACGCCTTCCTTTAGCCCCAGATCGAGAGCGGCGGCAATCACCTGCTCATTGGCTTCACGGGCGGCGCGTTCGAGCGCGGCTGGAATGCTTTCGGTCGAGAGCTTCTGCGCATACGCATCGAGGATGACGCGCACCGCAGTCTGGCTGGCCACATCCCCATGCTCCATGCCGCCCATGCCATCGCAGAGAACGGCGAGAAAGCCCCCGTGAGCCAGGAAGGCGTGGTCCTCCGGGTCCGCCAAGCCTATCGAATCCTGCTGGTAATGGCGGGCTCCGATGTGTTGCGCGTGGGCCGGCAGATAGCGCATCGGAAACGGTCTATTATAGCGTGTTTGCGGGGGATCAGAGGCGCCGGTAGGGCAAGTTTTCGCGACTTGCCTTCCGCGAGTGCGGTGTTAGGATGGGACTAGTTATGGGTTCGCTGTCGCCGCGCCTGCAAGTCCGAGTTTCGCAGAAGCAGATTCTGACGCCCGGTCTGGTGCAGATGGTCAGTCTGCTGCAATTGAACCGGCTGGAATTGAAGGACATGATTTCTGCGGAGGTAGCGCAGAACCCGGTATTGGAAGAAGCCACCGAGGGTGGCGAGGAACTCACGCCCGAGGAATTGCAGCCGCTGCTCGAAGCCGAAGGCGAGCGGTCCGGCGATCCGGCGGATCAATCCATTCTGGAAGTGACTGCGGGGCCGATTGAGGTAGATGGAGTCGAGGGCGAATTCGACCCCATGGCGCGGGTGGTGAATTCGCTCGACGGCGCCGCGCCGAGCACGGGCCAAGATGATCCGAGCGCGGAACAGGCCCTCCCTGGGACGTTGGAGAACCCGGAAACCAAGGCCGCTGATCCGTTTGACGAAATCGACTTTGGCTCGTACTTCGATGATTACCTCGACCCTGGTTACAAGAGTCCGGCTTCTGAAATTTCCGAGAAGCCATCCTTTGAAACTTTCTTATCCTCGCCGGTAACACTGACCGATCATCTGCACTCGCAACTGGCGTTGATCGCGCTTCCCGAAAACGTCCGCGACGCGGCCGAGGGAATCATCGGCAACCTGGACGAAAACGGATACCTTACTTCTACGTCGGAAGAGATCGCCACAGCCGAAGGCCACGAACCTGCCGTGATGGCAGAAGCCCTGCGTGTGGTTCATACATTGGACCCCGCCGGAGTGGGGGCCGCGGACCTGCGCGAATGCCTGCTATTGCAGGTGGAAAGCCGCAATGGCAAAGGCGGAGTGGCATGGCAGATCCTTGCCGATCACCTGAAACTTGTGGAGCTGAAGCAATTCAAGGAACTGGCGAAGGTTCTGCACCGGCCGCCGGAGCATATCGACATTGCGGTGGATGTGATCCGGCATCTGGACCCGCGGCCAGGCCTGCGCTACTCCGGTCCGGGGGCGCGGCAGGTGGAGCCCGACGTCTATATTTCGAAGGACGGCGAAGACTATCTGATCCAGATCAATGACGAAGACGTGCCGCAGCTCCGCCTGAATCCGCAGTACCGCCGCATGCTCGATCGCAACCAGGAGCCGGACAAGGAAGTCCGCAACTACGTGAAGGAGCGCTACGCGAGTGCGATTCAATTGATGAAGAACATTGAACAGCGCAAGCAGACCATCCTGAAAGTCTGCCAGTCGATTGTGCGCCGGCAGATGGATTTCCTGGAGAGCGGCATCGACGAGCTGAAGCCCATGATGATTAAGGAAATCGCGGAGGAGATCGGAGTCCATCCATCAACGGTGAGCCGCGCGGTTTCCAGCAAGTACGCGCACACCCCGCAGGGTGTTTTCGAGCTGCGCTACTTCTTCTCGGAAGCGGTGCAGGGGCCGTCGGGCGGCGGCACTCCGCTGCTGATCCTGAAGCGCAGAGTAAAAAAGATGATCGAAGAGGAGGATACAGCTCATCCACTCACCGACGAGCACATTACGGAACGCCTGCAGGCCGAAGGCATACAGGTGACTCGCCGTACGGTAGCCAAGTACCGCGAGGATATGCGCATTCCTTCCACGCATCAAAGACGCGTTCGCAAGTAAGGCGGAGAAATTTCCAACATGAAGGTCAGTTATAAGGGGATCAAGAGCGGTCTTCCGGCTAATCTCCAAGATAAGCTGGATGCCAAGTTCGCCAGGCTATCCAAGCTGGTGGACGGGCGCGGGGAAAAACAAGCCCATGTGGTGGTAACCAGCGAGCGGCATCTCCATAAGGCGGAGATCACGCTGCGGATTCACAATCACCAATTGGTGGGAATAGGGTCCGATAGCGACGTCTTCAAGGCGATGAGCGCCGCACTCGACCGGATCGAAAAGCAGGCCGCCAAGGAAGGCGCCAAATGGCGCGAGACCACCCGCCGGTCGGATTCTATTAAGGTGGTGGGCGCGAAAGATGCGCAGCCGGATGCATCGAAGCCCTCCGCGCGAGGTAAAATCGCGCCGCGGAAAGTCGTCGCGGGCAATAACGGCCAAGGCCGGCGAACTGCGGCAAGCTCCGACGCGCGCGTGTTCCGTACCGATCATCATGAGCGCAGCAAGCCGATCACGCTCGAAGAAGCGCTGCTCCAGATGGAAGACGGGCGCGATTATGTGGCCTATCGTGACGCCGATAAGCAAGTGGTTTGCATGCTGATCCGGCGGCGCGACGGCCATTATGATCTAATCGAAACCTAGGGTCTGGCTGCAAAGAGCGCCTGCTGCGTGCAGGCGCCGCGAGTGTGCCGCCGTCGCGGCGCTAAGCTGACACGCTGGTTTCCGCCGCGAAGCGATGAAAAAGACGGCAATTATACCCAAAACCGAGCTGGTGATCATCACCGGGCTGAGCGGCTCGGGCAAGGGAACCGTGCTCAAGGCGCTGGAAGACCTGGGCTACTATTCGGTGGACAACCTCCCCATCGAATTGATCCCGAAGTTCGCCCAACTCACCAAGGACGCGCCGACCATTCGGCGGGCGGCGCTGGTGGTGGACATCCGCGAGGGCTCCGCGCTCGAACGTTTTCCGAGCTTGTTCAAACGCATCCGGCGGATGGTGCCAACCCGGCTGATCTTCCTTGAAGCTGACGAGTCCTCCCTGATTCGGCGCTTCAGTGAGACGCGGCGTCCGCATCCGCTGGGCACCGCGCAAAGCGTAAGTGCCAGCATTCGGCGCGAACGGGAGCAGTTGGAACCAATCCGCAAGCTGGCGGACCCCATTATCAACACCACCAAATTCAATGTGCACGAGTTGCGGGAAACTATTCACCGGGCGTTCGGAGGGCAAAAAGGGTCGCCGGATATCCTGGTGCAGGTAACCAGTTTCGGCTACCGCCATGGGGTGCCGGCCGAGAGCGACTTGGTGTTCGACGTGCGGTTCCTCCCCAATCCGAACTACATCCCGGCGTTCAAGAACTATAGCGGCAAGCATCCGAGCGTGGCGCGCTACATTCGATCTTTTCCGCAAACCACTGAATTTATCGAGCGCATTTCGGAACTGTTGATCTACCTGCTGCCGCACTATATCGCCGAAGGCAAGAGCTATCTGACGATATCGTTCGGCTGCACCGGGGGACACCACCGCAGCGTGCTGATCGCCAGTGAAATCCGCAAGCGGCTGGCCGCGGCCGGTTACCGGATCAAGGAAACTCATCGCGACGTGAAGAAGGTGTAAAGGGCGATCGCGCCGCGGTCTAGGGGACACTTGCTCGGCGGTACCTGAATCGAACCCTTGTCGCAGACGCGTATTCGCTTGAGCTCCGGCTCGATCAGCCAGATGTGCTGAACGCCCCAGACTCGATCCTCTCCAGTTTTTGCAGCATGACATCGAGGCGATCGTCGGACGAGCTGATCTCGACGACCAGCAAAGGCGGGGAAGCAGGGAGAGCTTTCGGGCGCCGCTACTTCCCAGGAGATAGCACCGAGCCCCTCCTCTGTTAGACTCGTCAAGGAATGTCCATCATCCTTCATGGCATGGCGGTGCAGCATGAAATTCTTTCCCGCTTAAAGCCGCGGATTCACAAACTGGGCAGGCCTCCGGGGCTGGCCGTGGTGCTGGTGGGGCACGATCCGGCATCTGAAATTTATGTGCGCAGCAAGATAAAAGCCTGTGCGGAACTGGGCATTTTCAGCGAAAAACTGACGCCTCCCGAAACGGCCTCCACCGAAGATCTGGTGGCGCTGGTGGAAGAACTGAACGGGCGTTTGGACATTGACGGCATTCTGGTGCAAATACCCTTGCCGAAGCACGTCGATGCGCGGCGTGTGCTGGAAACAGTGGCTGCGGATAAGGACGCCGATGGGTTCCACCCCATGAACGTGGGCTATCTGGTGGCGGGACGGCCCGCGCCGCGGTCCTGCACGCCCGCCGGAATTATCGAACTGCTGAAGCATTACCGGATTCCGATCACGGGACGGCATGCGGTAGTGCTGGGGCGCAGCGACATAGTCGGCAAGCCGATGGCGCTGATGCTGCTGCAGGAGAACGCTACGGTTACCATCTGCCACTCGCGCACCGTGAACTTGCCGGAGATGTGCCGCCAGGCAGACATATTAGTTGCGGCCATTGGCCGCGCGGCGTTCGTCACGGCCGATTTCATCCAGCCGGGCGCGACCGTGGTGGATGTGGGTATTAATCGCGTTACGGACCCGGCCGAGGCGGCGCGGCTGGGACGCTCCGAAGAGTTCGCGGCCAAGGGCAAAGCCGTGGTGGGAGATGTCAACCCGCTCGACGTGGCGCGCATCGCCGGCGCTTATACGCCAGTGCCGGGAGGCGTCGGACCGCTGACCATCGCCATCCTGATGTCGAACACGGTGGGACTGGCCGAACGGCATCAGGGTGCCGCATAGGTCATGTTGCGTGTCGGTCTCACCGGCGGGTTAGCCAGCGGCAAGAGCTTTGTGGGCCGCGCGCTGGCGGACCTGGGATGCTTGCTGATCCAGGCGGATGAATTGGGACATCAGGTGCTGGAGCCGGGCGGGGAAGCTTATGACGGTGTCATTCGGGAGTTCGGTCCTGAAATCGTGAGGGCGGATGGCACGATCGACCGGCCCAAGCTGGCAACTCTGGTTTTCCACGATAGCCAGCGGCTGGCGGCCCTGAATGCGCTGGTGCATCCGCCGGTGTGGGCCCGCGAGCGCCGTCTCTTGGATGCGTACGCCGCCGCCCATCCCCATGGCATCGCGGTAGTGGAAGCTGCGATACTAGTGGAAACGGGCAGCTATCGAAACTATGCGAAGCTGATCGTGGCCGTTTGCAGCGAAGAGCAGCAGATTGAGCGTGCAATGTCGCGCGACGGTATGACTCGAAAGCAGGTATTGGACCGGTTGAGCCGGCAGATGCCGCTGGCGGAAAAGATCAAGTATGCCGACTATGTTATCGATACGTCGGGAGCGAAAGAAGACACGCTGGCGCAGGCCAGGGGCGTATATCAGGCTCTGTTAGCTTTGAACCCATAAAATTTCCAACATATGAGATTCCGCACTCTTTTCGTTGCCTTGGCGCTGGTGGGCGCGTTCGTATACTTCACCACCGCTCCGAATTCCCCTCTGCGACGTTATCAGGGGCCTCTCTGGAGCGGCCCTGCGGTGGCCCATTCGGCGGGACTGGGCGGTGATGAACTGAATAACATCGACATCTACAAGTCGGCCAAAGACAGCGTCGCCTACATCACCAGCACGGTTTATCAGCAGACTTTCTTCTTCGAGATGGTGCCGACGCGCGCTCTGGGATCGGGCTTCCTGATCAGCCCGGACGGTCGCATCTTGACGAATAATCACGTGATCAGCGGCAGCGCGAAGATCGAAGTTCGTTTTTCCGATGGCAGCCGGTATACCGCGAAGGTGCTGGTGGCGGACCGCGCCGACGATCTGGCAGTGATCCAGATCGAGCCGAAGAAAAAGGTGCCGTTTCTGAAGCTGGGCGATTCGGATGCGCTGCAGGTAGGGCAAAAAGTGCTGGCGATCGGGAATCCTTTTGGGTTTTCGGGCACTCTCACTACCGGCGTCGTGAGTTCGCTGGCGCGCGAGATTCGCAACGAGAACAACACTCTCGAAGGGCTGATCCAAACCGACGCGGCCATCAACGAAGGCAACAGCGGCGGGCCGCTGCTGGATTCGCAAGGGAATGTAATCGGCATTAATACCGCGATTCTGGCGCCTAGCGGCGGCAACATCGGCATCGGGTTTGCCATGCCCATCAACCGCGCCAAGGCGATGCTGGAGGACTTCCGCGCCGGCAAGAGCTTTGGGCGGCCGCGCTTTGGAGCTTCGACGGTTTTCATCACCGGTGACCTGGCCGCTGAATTAAAGCTGCCGACCAGCGGCGGCCTGCTGATTCAGGAAATTGGACGCGGCTCGGCGGCGGAACAGGCGGGATTGAAGGGCTATCGCGACGTGGTGCTGGTGGGCAACGAACGGCTGGGCATCGGCGGCGATTTCATCACCCAAATTGACGGCAAGCCGGTGACCGAGTCGGATGCCTTGTCGCGGGCGATTGCGCGCAAGCGTCCAGGTGACACCATTACCGTGAAGGTTTTCCGGGCCGGGAAGTTGCTGGACGTCGCGGTGAAGTTGGGCGAAGTCCCCGAAGAGAAGTTTTAGCGCGTGACGCCGCTTTTCACGCGGGCCTCGATTTGGAAACTGGGTTAAAGGCGCGTGTCTCCGGAAATAACGCCAATCGTAACGGCCAAGACTCCCCCCGGCGGGCCGGGAGCGGCCGCGTCTGGAGGCCCGCGGGCGGCACTTGCGGGATTTTTTGTGTCGGGAATCCTGCTGGGATTCCTGGGGGCCATCCTGCCTTCCTGGGGCCATCATCTTCAGCCGGATTACTGGATGGTGGGGCTATACTTCGTGGCCTTGATCCTGGGTGTGCTGGTGTCGGTGCGCCTGGCGCGGCCCCTCATGGAAAAGCTGGGTCTGGCGCGCACGCTGTCACTGGCGTGCGCTCTGGCGTCGGTGGCGCTGTTCGCTCTGGCGTTCTTCTCGCCGCCCTATATCGCATGGTGGCGGCTGCCGGCCATTTTAATTCTGGGCGCCGCCGCGGGCTTGCTGCATACGGCAATCTTTCATGCCATCTCCCCAATGTACCGGCAGGATCCAGCGGCCACGGTCAATCTGGGCGGCATCTTGTTCGGACTAGGCTGCTGCAGCGTCGCCCTGCTGATTTCTCAGGCCTTCTATTTCTACACCGCGGCCGCCATCCAAATTTGGATTGCGCTGATTCCGGCTTTTTTCGCGATCGTCTACGCGCGCACGGGTTTCCCGCCGCATAAAGCGTCCGCCGATCCGCCGGCGCGGGCGGTTTTAGCGGAAATTAAGACCCCCGGGGCGGTGCTATTCAGCCTGGTTCTGTTCTTTCAATTCGGCAATGAATGGGCGATCGCGGGCTGGCTGCCGCTGTTCTTAAGCCAGCGTCTGGGAATGAGCCCGGCTGACTCCGTGTTGATTCTCGCGCTCTACTGGATGGCGCTGCTGGTGGGCCGCCTGGTGGCCCAGTGGATGCTGCCTCTGGTGCGGCATACGCGACTGCTGGTAGGAAGCGTTCTGATGGCTATGTTCGCCTGCACGATCTTGCTGGATACCAACAACAGTTTCGGAGCGGTGAGCGGAGTGTTGCTGCTGGGAGCGGCGTTTGCGCCGATTTATCCGCTGGTCGTCGAGAAGATAGGGCACCGCTTTCCGTATTACCATCCGGGATTCTACAACGGCATTTTTTCGTTCGCGATGGTGGGCGGATTGCTGGCTCCTTGCATGCTGGGCTACTTCGTGTGGCTGCTGGACGTGCGCGCCGTGATGGGATTGCCGCTCGTCGGCTCGGTGATCGTGTTCGTGCTGTTGGCGCTCATCTGGCTGGAGGCGCGGCTCACTGCGGCGTTGCATCCCGGCGTCTAGTCCAGTGCGCCAGCAGATTGCTAGAATAGCCGTAGAGCGAAAAAGCGGAGCGGATTATGCCCATCTTTGAATACCTGTGTGACGACTGCGGCAACAAATTCGAGAAACTGGTGCGGCGGAGCGCCGAAGCCGACGGGATTGCGTGCCCTTCCTGCGGACACAACCATTTGACTACCCAGGTTTCCAGCTTCGCGGCGCGCACCACTGCCGGCGCCCAGGACGCCATGCCATCCTGCCCGTCCGGCATGTGCGCCACGCCCGGGTTGTGCGGCCGGAATTAGCGCATCCCTAAGCCTTGAGTGCGCGCTCGACGGCTTGTGCCAGCATGTTGGGTAAGAAAGGCTTCTGCAGAAACTCGACGCCCGCGGCGCGGGGTTCGTAAGGATAGCCGCTGGCAATAATGGCGCGCAGGTGGGGAGCGCGCAGACGCGATCGAGTCATCAATTCGTCACCACTCATGGCGGGCAGAGATAGGTCCGTGATCAAGAGCGCGTAGTCTTCCGGATGTGCATCCAGCAGCGCCAGCGCCGCATCGGGGTGAGCGCAGGCGTCCACTTTGTAACCCAGCCGTTGCAGGTATCTCTTCAGCAGATCGGCCAGAGCCGGCTCATCTTCCACCAGGAGTAGGCGGCGGGAACCCATGGCATCTGCGAGTGGGTTCGACTCTACCACAGAGACAGCGGAAGGCTCCCGGGGCTGAAATTCAGGCCCACGGTAGCGCGAGAACCGGTATGGCGGTAGTTGGAGATGTCGATCTGCTGATCGAGAAGATCGTAGCGCAGGGACAGATGAATGTCACGGCCCAGGGAGTAGCTGATGCCGGCTCCCCCCGAAAATTGGGCGTAGCTTCCCAAGCTCTGCCCGATGGACTTGAAGGTATAGTAGCCGCCAGATGCGCCCATGTTCACCTTACGGAGGCCCGTATAGCTGATGGACGCTGTGACGTTGTCCAGACGTCCGGTGGTGTAAGCTCCATTTCCGGAATTCACGCCGCGATAGTAATCGAATCCGAGAGAGGCGCGCCGGAACTGGCGCTTGAGCGCGACCGTGCCGCTGGGATAAATTGTCCGAAAGCTGGTGATTGCCGTGACGGTCGACTGCCCAAAAAGCGCTGCGAGCACAGGATTGAGAGCAAAGGTGAACTGACTCTCGCCCGAAGTGACGGTTGCGCCGGCTTCGATCGAAAGCGTCCAGAATCGGCCTAAGCCAGTGGCGTAAAGTCCCTGCACGATATGCGAATTGGACTTGCTGAAAAATCCCGGGAACTCGAAGTGTGAGTATGCATAAGTAACACCCAGGGTTGAGCTCTTGGACATGCGCCGCATCATGTTTCCGTTGAAACTATAGCCCCACCCATTGGACAACCCCCTAGACTTCAGGTTCTGGAGGAAAGCGCTCGCCCCGGCAGTATAGGACATGCGCGCGGATTGCAGGTAGGTTGCCGACACTAAGGACTGGAGGAAGTAGGTGCGGCTGTTGAACAAACGAGTCGCTGGAGTGAAAGCGGAATTGAGGTCGGTAGACACCAGATTGGCCACTTGGCCGGTGCCGTAAGTGAGACTTCCCGCAGACTCGCGTAAGTCGAGGTTGAGGCGCCTGGAAATGTGATCGGTATAGCCCAGGGTCAAGGCATGATTGGTGCTGTTATAGGCGTCATAATTGAAGTACCTAGTGTAGGAGCCTGCGTAATCCAGTCCCAATTGCGAACGCTTCCAGTGATGCACTCCATACACACCGGCACCCACTTCGATCCCGTAGAGGTAGGGGATGTGAATCAAGTTCCCCTGGGCATCTGTCGCGAAGGGCACAATGGCATTATCAAACACTCCGGAAATGCCGAGGTAGTAGCGCAAATCGACCTGTTCACCGCTACGGCTGCCGATACTGCCCACCCCGGGACTGGAAATCCCAGGGCCCTGGTAACTGCCTTGATCGGTCTCCTGAGCCATCATCCCGGAAGCGGAGGCCAGCAGCAGAGCGCCGCTCAACGCCCACCCCAGCAACTTATTTTGCAGGTCCGGCGTCAAATTTCTATGCAAGAGTGAAGTTCTCCCGTCCGATAGACTGAAATGGACAATAAATTGAGTCTGACGCTTGGCGCTTGTCCCTGTCAAGCCCGCACGAAACAGGAGGAAACCAAAATGTTCTGGCGCATCTGGCCGGCTTTGTGTCTGCTTCCGGCACTCTCTGCCGCGGACCTTCCCATCACCGAGGTAACACTGTACAAACACGGTGTGGCGCACCTGGAACGCACGGGCGAACTGAAGCCGGGCGACACGGTCCGCCTGGATTTCAAGCCGGAGGACATGAACGACGTGCTGAAGTCGTTGACGGTCACCGACAGCAATGGTGGCAAGGTAAATGGGGTGCGTTACGATTCGAGCGATCCTTTGGAGAAGCGCCTGGCGGATTTCCCGTTCCAGCTGGCGGCGGGGGCGTCGCTGGCGGCGTTCCTGGACCAGATGAAGGGCGCGCGCATCGAATTGAAGCTGGGCGCGGGCGACGCGGCTGGCACCATCATCAGCGCGAGGGTAGTGCAGGAGACCGACAAATCGCAGCACGAGGTTCTGGTACTGTTGATGGATTCGGGCGACATCCGCAGTTTCGATTTGGGGGCGGCGAGCGCCGTGAAGCTGGGCGATCCGAAATTGCAAGCCCAGCTGGCGGCGTATTTGACGGTGCTGAATCAATCGCACGCACGGGACCGGCGCAGCGTGTATATCGACGCGGTGGGCTCGGGGACGCGGAGGTTGATGGCGAGTTACATGACGCCGGCGGCGGTGTGGAAATCGAGTTACCGATTGATATTCGGCGCGGCAGGCGAGCCCACGCTGGAAGGCTGGGCAATTGTCGATAACACATCGGGCGACGATTGGAACAACGTGCGGCTGGCGGTGGTTTCGGGCAAACCGGTGTCGTTCATCACGCAACTGTATCAGCCGCGCTATGTGCAGCGGCCTTACGCGGAGTTGGCGGAGAATCAGGCGGCCGCTCCGGTGGTGTACCAGGGAGCGATGGAAGCGGCGAAGGACAAGGCTTATGCGCTTGCACCTCCGTCACCGCCGGCAGCCCGGGCGCAAATCGCAGGTGGAATGGGAGGGAATGCGTTTAGGGCCGATGCTGCCACGCCTTCTGCCTTCGCTGCAACCGCGGATGGACGCCAAGCCGGTGAGCTGTTTGAGTACAGCTTCGCCGCGCCGGTCACGGTGAAGCAAGGCGAGTCGGCGATGCTGCCGTTCCTGCAACAGAAGATCGGAGCACGCAAACTGCTGGTGTATTCCGAAAGCTACGGCCTGAATCCGCGGGATGCCGCGGAGCTCACCAACAATACCGGCAAGACGCTGGATGGCGGCCCGATTACGGTGTATGACGACGGGACGTACGCTGGCGAGGCCCTGGTAGAGACTCTGCCCATGAGCGACAAGCGCCTGATCAGCTACGGCGTGGATCTGGGGACGCGCGTCACTACCGCTTACAATTCATCGCAGGCGGTGGTGCGCGAAATTCATTTCCAGCGAGGTATCTTGACGGCGCGCTCCGCCATGCAGGAAACCAAGACCTATACCATCAAGAATGTGGATGCCAAAGCCAAGACGCTGGTGATCGAGCACACCCAGCGGCCCGGCTATACGCTGATGGAACGCAAGCCCAGCGAGACCACTCCCAGCGCGTATCGCTTTGAGGTCAAGCTGGCAGCGTCGGGGACGGAGAAGTTTCCGGTTCGCGAGGAGCATGTGTACGATCAAACCCTATCGGTCTCGAATCTGACGCCGGACGTGCTGGCGGTCTATGTTCAGAACAAGACGCTGAATGAGGCGGCGCGGCGGCAGCTGGATCAGATCGCGCAGAAAAAGGCCGAGGTAGCTGATAACGACGCGGCGCTGCGGCAGGGTGATGCGGATATCAACAGCCTCACGCAGGATCAGACTCGCATCCGCAGCAATATTGAAAGCCTAAACCGCGTCAGCGGACAGCAGGATCAGGTGCAGCAATATGCGCGTCAGTTGGCGGCAGCGGAAACCAAACTGGCGACGCTGCGCGATACCCAGAGCGATCTGCGCAAGAAGAAAGCCGGGCTCGAAAGCCAGCTTAATTCGCTGATGGAGCGGATTGAGTTTTAGCCGGCAGCTGGATGCCGTCGCCGTACTGCGCAAAGTCCGGGATAGTGACAGGCATATGGCCGGTGATGGGGATTTCCCCCAGCAGCGCTTTCGCGACAGAGACTTCGGAGGGTGTGGCGGTGCTGAACGCCGCAATGTAGGCGGCAACTTTAGGGAATCCGGAGAGCAGATAAGGGCTGCCGAATGAGACCAGCGCAACCGGCGTTGAGTTCGCAGAAAGTTTTTCCAGATAAGCGGGCAGATCGCCGGCCAGCATTGGGCTGGTGGTGAAGGTGGCGTACACCACCGCGGAGCACGCCGAAACATCGCCGGTCACTGCGTCGAGCGCGGCCAGGGGCAGCGAGTTGTCGATGAACACGATGCGGGCCTGCGGGGCGCGTCTGCGAAATTCTTCTGCCAGGCGCTGGCCGAATGACGAGAGGCGGATTCCAGAGGAGACCACCAGGCACGCCTGATTGGGAGCCGAGAGCGGCAGGACGGCGGCGTTATTGCGCACCAGCGTCAGGGCGCGGTCGGCTATGCGCTGCGAGCGCTCCGCCTCGTCTTCTGAATCGAGCGCATCACTCACGGCATCCAGGTCCACCAGCTTTTTTCGGTTGAGACCGACGCGAACCTTGGCCTGTAACACACGCAGCACGCTCTCGTCGATGCGGCGGCGCGTGATGCGTCCCCTCGCCACGGCCGCCATCACGGCTCGAATAGATGCGTCGGGGTCGGGCGGCATCAGCAGCACGTCGGCGCCGGCTTCGACGGCGCGCACCGAAGCTTCTCCAGTCGCGAACTCCTTGGTGAGCCCGGCCATGTCCATGGCGTCGGTGACCACCAGCCCCTTAAATCCCAATTCCTCGCGCAGCAAACCGGAGAGGACGCGCCGCGAAACCGTGGCTGGAATGTTCTCCGGTTCGATGGCGGGCACGGTTAGGTGGGCTGTCATGATGGAGTCGACCTGGTGCGCGATCGCAGCCTGAAAGGGTTTCAGTTCCACTTCACTCATGCGTTCCCGGCTGGCATCGACTCGCGCCAGGTCCAGATGGCTGTCAATGCTGGTGTCGCCATGACCCGGAAAATGCTTGGCGGAAACCAACACCACATTCTTGGGATCGGAGTGCGCCCCGTCGATGTAGGCGGCGACATGTTGCGCGACTTCCTCCGGATTCTCGCCGTAAGAGCGAATATTGATGACTGGATTTTGCGGGTTGTTATTGACGTCGGCGACCGGCGCGAAAATCCACTGGACGCCCAGCGCGCGCGCTTCGCGGGCCGTGGCCAGGCCCTGATGACGCGTAGCCTCGACATCGCGCGCCGCGGCAAACGCCATGTTGAACGGGAAGCGAACGGTGTCGCTGACACGCATGGAGGAGCCGCGCTCAAAATCGCCGCCGATCAGCAAGGGAGTCTTCGATAGCTTCTGCATTTGGTTAAAGAACAAGGCCATGGCGTGCGGTTCGGCGTTGCGAACCAGTCCATATTGCACGCGATTATTCATGATGAGTCCGCCGATGTGGAGATCCCTGACCCAGTGATGGAATTTTATGTATTCCTTGGTGCCGACGCCGGGAACGTCGCCGTAGCAAACGCCGATGACCATCTGGGCGATCCGATCATGCAGGTTGAGCGAGCGCAACATGGCTTGCGCAGTGCGTTGCTCGGCGGTGAGCTTCGGCGCGGGCTTGGCGGTGGGCTTTGGCGCGGCTTGGGCCAGCAATCCGAACAGCGCGAAGGTGACGATCAGTCGCATCGCCCTTTAGGATATCTTCATTTCGGCGACGGAATTTCGGCCATCGGGTTATTCGCCGGCGGAACGGAGTGGCAAAGATGCGGCCGCGATCTGGGCTATGTCAAGGAGTTGTGGCGGCGCGGCGACTCCCTTACAGGCTGCAAGCGCGTCGCGGAACATCGTATTACAAAACGGACAGGCGGTGCCGACGACGTTCGCGCCCGTATCCACCAGTTCCTGAGCGCGGTGGTGGCTGACGCGTTCGCCGGTTTCTTCGCCGAGGAAGGCAAGCCCGCCACCGGCGCCGCAGCAGAAGCTGCGCTCGCGGGAGCGCGGTGGATCGATTACCTCCCCGGAGCGCGCCAGCACTGCGCGCGGTTCGTCGTAGACGCCGCGATAGCGTCCCAGGTAACAGGGATCGTGATACACGATCTTGTCGTCGGTGTCGGCCCGCGGAAGCTGGTTCCGATGCCGCGCCATAAACTCGCTGTGATGCTCGATCTCGGGTGCGAGGCCGAACTCTTTCCAATCGACTGAAATAGTGCGCACGCAGTGCGGGCAGATGGAGACGATCTTGGTCACCTTCGCCTCCTTCAGCGTTTCGAGATTCTGTTCGGCGAGTTGCTGGAACACTAGGTCATTGCCTAGGCGCCGTGCCGGATCGCCTGTGCATTTTTCTTTTTTGAGAACGCCGAAAGTGGTCCCCAGGTGTGCCATCACACGCGC
>DATJEI010000068.1:0-7896 GCA_035496735.1 Bryobacteraceae bacterium
TCGTCGAGCTCTTTGGCGCGTTCTTCGAGCGCGCTGGCGCGGTCGCCCATTTCGCGGACTTTCTGCTGGCGTTCGGCCGCGTCCTGGCCGGCCTTGATGAGCTTGCCGATTTCCTGCGATTCAGTTTTACGCAGGGCCTTGAGCTGTTCGGATTCGGTAAGCGCGGCGCGCCGCTCGGCGTCGAGTTGGCGGAAGGCCTCGACGTCGAGGGTGAAACCGCGGTCCGCCAGCCGGTTGGCGATGGCGTCGAGATTTTGCCGGAAGAAAGAGAGATCGTACATCGAGCGGCCGCAGCTACCGCTCGGCGATCGGGACCCACGGCTGGCCGACCGGCGTGCCGATGTACTCCGCGCGGGGGCGGATCAAACGGTTGTGGCGATATTGTTCCAGCACGTGCGCGGTCCAGCCGGACATGCGGCTGACGGCGAAGATGGGCGTGAATAAGTCGATGGGAATCCCGAGCGAATAGTAAGTGGAGGCCGAATAGAAATCCACGTTGGCGTTCAGATTCTTGGTTTCCTTCATGTACTTTTCGATGCGGCTGGAGGTGAGGTAGAGCTCCACGTGGCCGGTGCGCTTGCCGAGTTCCTCGGAGAGCGCGCTCAAGTGCGTCGCACGCGGGTCGATGGTGTGATATACGCGGTGGCCGAATCCGGGGATCTTCATCTTGTTGTCCAGGCGGGTTTTCACCATATCCATGGCCTTGTCGGCCGAGCCCGCTTCGAGCAGCATCTTCATGACATCTTCATTGGCGCCGCCATGCAGCGGTCCTTTGAGGGCGGCCACGCCGGCCGTGGCAGCGGAGTAAATATCGGAAAGAGTCGCGGCCACCACGCGGGCAGCGAAAGTGGATGCGTTGAGCTCGTGATCGGCGTGCAGCGTCAGCGCGATGTCGAATACGTGCTCCATCACTTCATCGGGCTTCTTGCCCGTCAACGTGTACAGAAAATTGGCCGCGGTGCTCAACGTGGGGTCGGGCGCCACCACCTCCTGGCCTTTGCGCAGCCGGTCAAAGGTCGTGACGATAGTGCCGGTCTGGGCCATCAGGCGGACGGCCTTGCGTTCGCTGGCTTCGATGGATGTGTCTTTCTCGTCCGGGTCGTAGAGCGACAACATCGAGACGGCGGTACGCAGCACGTCCATGGGAACGCACTTGCCGGCGGCCTTCAGAAACGCGGTGACTTCGGCGGGGATCGCGCGGTTGGCCGCCAGCGCGGCTTTTAACTGATCCAGTTCCGCCTGCTTGGGGAGGCGGCCGTACCACAGCAGATAAATGACTTCCTCAAACGTCGCGTGATCGGCGAGCGTATGAATGTTATAGCCCTGATAGCTTAAGATGCCCGCGTCGCCATCGATATAGCAAATCTTCGACTCAGCAGCGACGATGCCTTCCAGACCCGCACCTGTGACAGCCATGATTCTCCTTGCCTTGCGATCTTGTTTTCCCGCGGATTCCCTTTCGCCGTGGTGAAAGGAAACTCGCGGCTGTAGAAACCGCTATTTTAGCATTCGCCGCTGGTGAGGGTGGCGGGCGCGACCTCCGTGTTGCGGCCTAAACGCGAGTCGCTAAACTCGAACCGGCGGTCTACCGCGCGCGCTTGAGGAAAGGATTCACGTTTATCAGTGAAGAATCTTCGTCAGGTGCCAGCCCACATCGTAACGCTCATACTGCAGACTGACCGGCAGGTCGTCGGAATACTTGCCTTTGCGGACACCCATGATGAACAAAGGGGAGTCGAAACATGGTTCCGCGATTTTAACTCCAACTTTGGCCTGTACGATTTTGGTGTTTTTATCCTCGCCGTCCCGGATCGAAATGACGCGGTCCACGACCAGGGAAAATTTGCCGCGCACCTGCGTGTAAGGGGAGGCATAGCCAGTTTCCCCGGAGCTCACATCGTCGCTGAAGTTGAGGTCCCGGCCCTTTGGCTGAAGACGCGAGATGGAACGGTCGGCTCCGCCGCTGGGAGCGTCCCACAGTTCGTCGTTGACGCCGCAGGCCAGTTGCGCAGGACTCATGGAGACCTGCTCGCTATCCAGCTGAAAAAGTTCTGCCTGGGCAGCACCTTTGGCTACGCCGTCGTTAAAAGCATCGGGATCGCCGCAACCGCTGGAAAAAACGCATAGCGCTGCCGCCAGCAGCGCAAAGGCGGTCGCGAGTTTCATTTCTTGCCCTCCGCCAGCAGGCCTTCGGTGCCCGGTCCAGCCGTATAGCGGCGCCGCAGGCTCTCAAACGACCGCTGCCGGACCAGACCCAGGCGATGCATCTCATATCGAAAGAGCAGCCACAGAATCGAGAGACCATAAACCGAACTTTGCGCGAAGGAAGCGGAGGAGGCTTCCGGGAAATAGCGTGTGGGCACCGGCACCTCCGCGATGCGCATGTTCAGGTTCACAAATTGCGCGATGATTTCCTGATCGAAAATAAAATTGTCGGAATTCATGTCCAGGTTGACTTGATCCAGCGCTTCCCGCCGGAAGGCGCGGTAGCCGGTGTGATATTCGGCCAGGCGCAAGCCGAAGATCGCGTTCTCAAGCTGCGTCAGAAAGCGGTTGGCGGCATATTTCCACCACGGCATGCCCTGTGCCACGGGATGGCCGCCCAGCAGCCGCGAGCCCAGCACCACGTCGGCTTTGCACTCCTGAATCGGGCGGATGATTTCGGGCAGCAGCGTGGGATCGTACTGATAATCCGGATGCACCATCACCACGATGTCGGCGCCCGCGCGCAGCGCCTCGCGGTAGCAGGTTTTCTGATTGGCGCCGTAGCCGTAGTTGCGGTTGTGGACGAACAACTCCAGACCCATCTCGCGCGCGATGGCCGCGGTCTCATCGGAACTGCCATCGTCGACAACGATCACCAGATCCACGCTGTCGTGCGGCAATTCCGCATACGTCATGCGCAATGTTTCCGCGGCGTTGTACGCCGGCATCACGACAACGACTTTAGGTTTGGTATTAGACATCACTTTGTTCAAGGGCTGGTACTTAGTACCCTCCATCCTTATTAACGACCGTTTGGGAGGCTTTCTTTAGGACGGGCGGCCTGCCGCATCTAGGATGCGGCGAAGCCCCTCGGCGAAAACTGCGGGCGGCGTGAGCAGGCTCAGCACCAGGAAGGCTTCTCCCTCGAAATCGTAGAAAAAGCCGGGTTGAACCAGCACGTCACTCTCGGCCAGAAGACCGAGCGCCCATTCCTCTTCGGTGCGGATACGGGGCACTTCAAGGATGGCGTACCAGCCGCCTTCGGCGTGGAGACAGCGGCAGGGAGAGCCAGGGGCGGAGGTTCGTTCGATAAGATGATCAAGGTTCACGCGGGTCTGGCGGCGGATCTGCTCCTGCACGGCAGCGGACGCGGCCAGGATGCGCGGCAAAGCCCATTGAACCGGGGTGGCCACGGATAAGAAAGTGTCGGCGATCCACTCCAGACCTGCGAGCGCGGTTGCATGATCCGGTCCGCCGGCAACGATCCACCCCAACTTCATTTGCGGGAGGCCGGCGATCTTCGAAAGCCCGCTCATCGCAAACGTGAGCGTGCTGCTCGATCCGGTGAGCGTCGTGACCCGATTAGCGTCGGACGCAAACGCAAAATCGGAGAAAACTTCATCCGAAAGAATGGGGAGGCCGAAGGTCTGGAGCCGCTCCCATTCCATGCGTTTGAGGTACGAACCAGTGGGATTATTGGGGTTCACCGCCACGATGGCGCGCGTGCGGGGCGTAATGGCACTCGCGAGGGCGTTGAAATCGATATGCCACACGCCGTCGTAACCCAGCGGGTACTGGATCACGCGCACGGATTCCATGGCGGCGAGGTAATCGAACAAAGGGTAGGACGGCCGCGGAACCAGGATTTCGTCGCCGGGATCGGCCAGCAGCTTGAAGAGGTACGAGTAGGCTTCGCTAGTGCTGGCCGTGAGCAGGATGCGTGAGACGGGCACATCCATGCCGCGCTGCGCATAATATTCCGCAACGGCTTCGCGCGCCGCCAACAAGCCACGCGGGTCCGGATCATATTGAAGAGCTCGCAGATCGGTGAGAGCAGCGAGCAGTTCGCTGCCCGGATAAGCCAGACCGGCTCTCGTGGGGTTGGATTCGGTGAGATCGAGGATGGCAGCGCCGCCGCGGCGCTTCTCCGCCAGCAGAGTACTTAGCGGATTGGGCTGGGAATCCCACTGCAGGCGGGAGGAGAACACGCGCATCATGCTAGCAGATTATGATGGGAGTCTATGGCCACACAAAGTTCTGCACCGATCGGAAACGAACCGAATCCCCTCCTGATCTTCGATGCATTGAACGGGTTTTCGCGCGCGACGGCCCTCAAGGCCGCCATTGAGCTGGAAGTATTCACGCTCATCGGCGCGGGCGCGGTGACTGCCGCGGAACTCGCGAAACGCGCCCAGACCAGCCTGAAGGGCATGCGCATCCTTTGCGATTTCATGACCATTCAAGGCTTTCTCACCAAGCAGGACGGGGCCTACGGTCTGACGCGGGACTCAGCAGTATTTCTCGACAAGAAGTCGCCCGCCTATCTGGGTTCCACCGCCTTCTTCCTGGTGCATCCGACCCATGTCGCGAACTTTTTGGATCTGACGGCGGCGGTTCGCAAGGGTGGCACGGCGCATGCGGAAGGAAACATGGGTCCGGAAGCACCGATCTGGGTGGAGTTCGCTAAGTGGATGGCCCCGATGTCTGCGATGGGCTCGGCCGGCTTGGCGCAAATCGTCAATACCCCGGGCCAGCCCATGAAGGTGCTGGATATCGCCGCCGGACCGGGCGCCTACGGCATCGCCATCGCCAAGCTGAATCCCAAAGCCGAGATCTACGGCCTGGATTGGAAGAACGTGCTGGAACTTTCGATGGAGCATGCGCGGCAAGCAGGCGTGGGCGACCGTTATCACGGCATCCCCGGCAGCGCTTTTGATGTGGACCTGGGAAGCGGCTACGACCTGGTTCTGTTGCCGAATTTCCTGCACCACTTCGATCATGCAACCAACGTCAAGCTGCTGAAGCGGGTTCGCGCTGCCCTGAAGCCGGGCGGACGCGTGGCTACCGTTGAGTTCGTGCCGAACGACGACCGCATCTCCCCGCCAACCGCCGCGGCCTTCAGCATGATGATGCTGGGCTCGACCGAAAGCGGCGACGCCTATACCTTCAAGGAGCTTGACGCCATGTTCCGCGACGCCGGGTTTGGCGAGAGCACGGCCCAGGAACTGGGGCCGGAGACGCTCATCCTGACGAAGTACTAAGCTACCGGCGGCCACGCGCCCGGGCCGGGCATCGAGCGCGTGTGGTTGAAGGTATATTCGCCCAGCAAACGCTCATCGCCTGCTTCATCGAAGGTGACCAGACGCGCGATCATAGTGCTCGAAGGCATGGCCTGAGCCCACGTGATCGACTCCTGATAGACCACGTTGCCTGCCCCCGGCTGAACAGGGATGTCCGGCATCCGGCCCTGTTCGACGCCGCGCTCATCACAGAGGCAGAGGTCCACTCGTTTTGCAGCGCTCAAATTCGCGGCCAAACGTGCAATGAGAAAATCGTCTTCGGCGGTCACCGTGCATTGGACGCTGCCTCCCGCCGGAGGGGCGTATTCACGGATGCGCAAGCCCTCATCCGCGAGACGTTTAAGAAACGAGTCGCTGACTACCATCCGCAGGGAGCCCTCGCGCGCGATCTTGCGGACTCCTTCGGCGAGCGCGATCACTTCGCGGAGCCGCGCCCCGCAGTGGTCGCAGTCGAGCAGATGTAGCTCGACGACCTCTTCCTCGGAAGCAGCCAGCACGGCGAGCCAATAGTCGGCCAGGACGGCCGCGTCAATGGGATTTGAACAGCTCATGCCGCCACTCCCATGCACTCCCGCAACTGGCGGATCGCCCGATGGCGGATCACTCGCACATTGGCGTCCGAAACGCCCAGCAAGCGGGCGACATTCGCGCTGGTCTGCTCATCGTAGAAGCTCATCACGACCACCGAGCGTTCACGTTCTTTCAGGTTCTGCACGCAGCGAGTGAGCTGCTCATGGTCCAGGTGAGGCAGGGACCACGGGACCGGCGCCGGCAGATCCGCCCCAAACTGTTCCAGCAGGCGCTCTTTTCGCTGCGCGTTGCGGCGCAGGTCGAGCACCGTCATCCGGCACGCCCCCAGCACGAAGGATGCGAGCTTCTCCGGTTCACGCAGGCGGCCCGCCCGCAGGGCCTCCAGCGTCGTGATCAGAACCTGCTGCGTAAGGTCCTGCGCGGCCTGCTCGTCTCGCAGGTGGCGTAAGCCATAAAGTCGAACGCGCGGAGCCATGCGGCGGAACAGCTCGGCTTCGGCTTCGCGGTCGTTTCCAGAGCCGATTTGCAGCACCAACTCAGCGTCGTTCAGCTCGATATCCATCACCACATATTTTATGTGTAACGGGGAGGCTGCTCGTTACACATCCGGTTAGCTGGAAAGAAGAGGAGAATACAAATGATCACAAATCAAGAAACCGGCACACGCGTTGACGAAGTCGCGGCCGGTATCTATCGCATCTGCACACCGCTGGAGGTGATTCCCGGCGGCTTCACGTTCAATTCCTATCTGATCGCCGACGATGAACCGCTGCTGTTCCACACCGGATACCGGAAACTGTTTCCCATCACCCTGCAAGCCATCAGTAAAGTCATGCCGGTGGAAAAGCTTCGCTGGATCGGTGGCTCGCATTTTGAGGGTGACGAGTATGGTGCCCTGAACGACCTCCTGGCAGCCGCGCCGGAAGCGACGCCGTTCGGCACGGAAATCGGCGTGCTGACATCGCTCAATGATTTTGCGGCGCGCCCCGCCCGCGGGTTCGGAGATGGCGAGGAATTTTCCCTCGGCAGCCGCCGGATGAAGTGGTTGTACACGCCGCACGTTCCGCACGGCTGGGATTGCGGCATCCTGTTCGATCAATCCACCAAAACGCTGCTGTGCGGCGATCTGTTCACGCAGCCCGGCGCGAACATGCCACCGGTGACTAAATCGGAAGTGCTCACGGCAAGCGAAGGAATGCGCGGGATGATGGACTACTACGCTCATGCGACCAGCACCTCGGCGATCTTGGCGCGCTTAGCGGAGCTCCATCCGTCTATGCTCGCCTGTCAACACGGGAGCGCTTATCAAGGCGACGGCTCCGCGCTCATCCGGGAGTTGGACAGCAGACTCTCCCAACAACCGCGCGCCGTGACCGCATAACGGGTTTCGCCGGGCCGATAGCGGACGGCCATCTACGAAATAACAGGTCCTTCCGGCTAACGGGACTCGATTCTGAACGTCCACCAACCGTCCGGTCGCGGCGTGCCCAACGGCACCGCCGGATTTTCCGGCGTGGCCACTACCTGCAATTTCTTTACACGTGCTTCCCAGGCCTGGTCCATTTCCATCGGGTCGGTAACCCGCGTTAGGTTTACTGGGTACACGTTACCGTTTATCCTCAAGCGCGAATGTGGATTTTTCAGCACAGCACGGGACCAGTATTTGGGCTCACAGTTTGAACAGCTGAGGTAGAAGTTGCCCTGGGGTGTGGCCATGCAATTGAGGTTGATGGAGTGGGGCAGGGTGGCGCTGATCTGGATCTGGCACAGGGAAGCCTGGTTGGCGAAAGACCAGTCTTTGACGGGCCCCTCAGTGACTTTGCCCAGCAGGTAGCCGCCTGGGATGCGTCCACAGGGGCAGGCAAGAAACCAAGTAAGAAACGCGCCCACGGCAATAACGGCGAGCCCGATCAGGGCAAATTTCGAAATGGAGCCGCGAATCCTAGAAACCGGGAAATCTTGATCGGGTGCAGTCATGGCGCGCTCCTTGGATCAGCGTGTTCGGGAATTAGCATACCATTCCGATCAGAAAAGCTGGATCGGTCTTGGCGCCGCTAACGCCTGGATGACGGCGCATACG
>DATJEI010000069.1:0-2693 GCA_035496735.1 Bryobacteraceae bacterium
TATCTTCAAGGCGCTGGCCTTCGGTGCGACTGCGGTTATGATTGGACGCCCGGCCATGTGGGGCCTGGCCGCGTATGGCGCGGACGGCGTGCAGTCGGTCATCGAGATGCTGCAGACGGATTTAGGCCGCGACTTGGGCCAGTGCGGAACGCCCACGCTCAAGTTGATCTCCCGGGCACACGTGAAAGTTCACTTGGCGTAAGGCGAGAGCAGCCAGCGACGCGACGAGAGTCTTCGTGACCCTTCAGTTACTTTCTCGCCAAACGCGATCGAGCCACCATCAGGCAGTGCCTGTTGGCAGGCTCAATCATGCCCGATCGCTGTATACTTGAAGCGCAAATGGAGGCAAAACGTCGGCTCCCCCGAGCGCCTTCGCGCAGTACTGAGTTGCTCAACCGAGGAGAATTTATGCACCGGCGTACGCTGCTGAAATTGTTTTCGGCTCCCGTCATTACCGGATTCCGCCTCGGAGCCGCCGAACCCAGGCCCCACCGCGTAGTGATCTCGGGTGCCGGCATCATCGGTGCCTCCATCGCTTACCATCTGGCGCAGCGCGGCGCGCAGGTGACTATCCTCGAGAAGCAACGTCCTGGAAGCGGAGCCACTCGGAATTCTTTTGCCTGGCTCAATGCCTCCAAGCAGCCGCGATCCTATTACGAACTGAATCTGATGGGGATGCTAGGCTGGCGCCGGTTGTGCACGGAGATCGGCGCCGAACTTCAAATCCAATGGGGTGGGAGTGTCCAGTGGGTGCCACCGGGAGCCGGAGTCGCGTCCCTGCAGAAACGGGCGCAGCAATTCGAGCAATGGGGCTATCCGATCAGCCTCGTGGACCAGGAGGAGTTCGCCCGCTTGCTGCCCGCTGTCAGCCCTGGATCATTCGGCTCTGCTGCCTTCAGTTCTCTTGAGGGTACCGTCGATCCCATGCACGCTCTTATCGTTCTGCTTCACAAGGCCCAGCAGTTCGGCGCAAAGGTGGAATATCCGTGTGAAGTGACCGGTCTCGATATGGCGGCGGACCGGGTGCGTGGCGTACAAACCACGCAGGGACCGATGGAGGCGGACGTTGTGGTGCTCGCGTCCGGTGTAGATACGCCTCGGCTGGCACAGATGGCCGGAGTGAATGTACCGCTCAAGGAATCTCCCGGTCTACTTGCCCACAGTACACCGCAGGCGCGTATTCTCGATACCGTCGCTCTAGGACCCGGGGCCGACATCAAGCAGGGCCTTGATGGAAGAATAGTTACCGGCCGGGACTTTGGCCCATCAACCACCACTGACACCAGCCTCGACGCAGGCAAAAAACTGCTTAAGAACGCCGAACAGTATATCGAAAAACTGAAGGGAGTTCCTGTGGAATCTGTCACGCTAGGCTATCGGGTGCTGCCGCAGGATGGATTTCCGATTGTCGGATTCCCCGAACGCCGGCCGAACTTGTATATTGCAGCGATGCACAGCGGCATGACAATGTGCCCGATTATCGGGCAGCTCGCCGCGATGGA
This sequence comes from Bryobacteraceae bacterium, assembly GCA_035496735.1. GTDB lineage: Bacteria > Acidobacteriota > Terriglobia > Bryobacterales > Bryobacteraceae > Palsa-187. The sequence goes on from DATJEI010000069.1 coordinate 1,503, forward strand.
AATCCTGGATGGGACGACAGTGGACCTGTTGGCGTCATATCGTTTGTCTCGATTCAGCGGGCGCGCGCCGGCTTAAACCAAAAAATGCTATAACAACAGCTGCCCGGCCCTCCGAATTTCGTCAAAGGGCCGTTCTGGACTGGTTGACTGGCCTCTCCATTGCCGGGCATTCGCCCTGCGGGTTGACGCATGGAAGTTTACAGGTGTACATTTGCCTTGTCCGGAGCCGATGGAAATTCCGTTTAAGGGGAGACCCATGCACAAATTCTTATCAGCCGCATGCATCGCCGTTCTGGCTGCGGCGCTCTCGCCGGCCGCGCTCGCTCAGTCAACGGCTTCCTTCTCGGCGGAACTTCAGGCCAAGTATCGTGTCATCCCCAACGTTACCTATCTCACCGCGGAAAACTACCAGGTAAAGCTCGACATCTATCAATCCCGCGACACCTCGACGCCGCAGCCTACGCTGATGTTCTTTCACGGCGGCGGCTGGGTGCAGGGAACTAAGGAATCGAGCATTCTTAGCCTGCTGCCGTACCTCGAAATGGGTTGGAACGTGGTGAATGTGGAATACCGCATGGCGGAGGTCGCGCTCGCACCTGCGGCGGTGGAGGATTGCATCTGTGCATTGCGTTGGGTTACCCAGAATGCCAAGCAGTACAACATCGACACGGCGCGCATCGTAACTAGCGGAGCTTCCGCGGGAGGGCATCTGGCGCTTACCACGGCGATGATTCCCTCATCGGCTGGGCTGGACCGCCGTTGCCCCGGTGGGCGGGCGGGGAACGTCTATTTCGGCCCGGAAGAGTTGAAGGTCGCAGCGGTTGTGAACTGGTACGGAGTCACTGACGTCGGCGATCTGATGGAAGGCCCGAACAGGAGAATTTTCGCGGCGACGTGGCTGGGTGGACTGGAAAACCGAAAAGAAATCGCCGCGCGCGTATCGCCGCTCACCTACGTGCGTCCCGGCTTGCCGCCGGTGATTTCGATTCAGGGTGACGCGGACGGCACCGTGCCTTACACGCATTCCGTTCGCCTGCATGCGGCGCTCGAAAAGGCGGGCGTGCCGAACAAGTTATTGACGGTTCCGGGCGGCGGGCATGGCAACTTCAAGGCCACCGAGTATCCCGCGCTCTACGACCAGATCCGCGACTTCCTTAGCAAGCACGGCTTGATGAAGCGCGGCAGTTAGTT
>DATJEI010000070.1:0-8004 GCA_035496735.1 Bryobacteraceae bacterium
CTGGGATACGTCGGCCTGGACCGCAATGGCTTTTCCGCCCTTCGCGGCGATGCGTTTAACCACGGCGTCGGCGCCGGACTTACTGCTCGCATAGTTGACTACTACCGACGCGCCTTCCGCGCCGAAGTGCTCGGCAATGGACGCGCCGATGCCCTTGGAAGCTCCTGTAACTACCGCCACTTTTCCTTCGAGTCTGCTCATGGTGCTGCGATCCTCACTTTACGATGGTTTGACAACAGTCTAAACGATGACCCAGGGCGGGACCGGGACTCAGGAATTCCGGCCGGTCAGATCTTTTTTAATTCCTTCAGATACGCTTCCCACGCCGGGCGGCAGAACGTCGTATCGACGAACTTGCCGCGGCGGCTGGTCTCGATCAGCCCGCAGGATTCCAGTTCCTTTAAGTGATGCGAGAGCGTGGCCGCGGTGATGGGGAATGCGCCGCGGAGATCCGAGCAGGCCGCGCAGGACTTCGCCGCAATGTGCTGGAGAATTTCGAAGCGCCGCGGATCGGAAAGAGCCCGCGAAATGGTGAGAACTTCGCGCTTGGGACGCGCTGTGGGCCCCTTCGCCTTACGGGGCGTGGTTGGCCCACTGGGTTTAGACACTAGAACATGCTAGCAGGCCGGAGTTCAAAAAAAGTGCCGATATCCCGGTTATGATGACTATAGGGTTGCAACGCGGAATCAGCCGGCGCTCCTTCTTTGCCACGCCCGTCGTGCTCGCCACCTCGCACGCCCTTAGGGCTGCGGACCGCAAGCCCAATGTCGTCCTGATCGACGGCGGCACCTGGAGGGCGCAGGCTGTTCCGTGGGCCGGCGACCAGGACGTGGTCGCGCCCAATCTCGCCAGATTTGCCGCCCAGGCCATGACGTTTTCGCGGGCGTACGCCTGCTATGGGAAATTTGAGCGCTCCCGTCAGTGTCTGCTCAGGGGCGTGTTCCCGCATGCTCTGACCGAACTGGATGTCTCACCGGTTGCAACTCCCGCGCCATCGACCGATCCGCCACCGGCGGCTGACCCGCCGACGCTCGCCACCGTCCTGCACGCTGCCGGTTATCGCACCGGAATGTTCCGAACGCGCGAGGCGGATGAAATCATTTCTTTCGTTCACGCGCCCGACACCGAGCCCTTTTTTCTCGACTGGAGCATGGAGAATATCGGCAATAGCCTGATGGAACGCGCCAACCCGGAACTGCTTCACTTGCGTGAGAATGTGCCTCCGGAAGTTCAATCGCGGGCCCGTGAGGACCTGGCCCTGTTCTATGCCCGCGCCCGCACCCGTGACCGGGACATCGGCGTGGTGCTGGAAGCGCTCAGCCGGCCTCTGCGCGGCAATGCCAGCGGCCTGGCCGAAACCACTATCGTTATTTTCACCTCGAATCACGGCGAGCAATTCGGCTCCCACATGCTCCAGGGCGACGATTACCCTTACGAAGAAACCATGCGCATGCCGTTGGCGATCCGCTATCCTCGGGTTCTGGCCGGCGCATCCCAGAACGACATGCTGGTGTCGCAGGTGGACATCATGCCGACGCTCTTGCAGTGGTGCGGCGCCGCTATCCCTCCGTCGGTGCAGGGCCGCGATCTTTCGGCACTGATGGCAGGCAGCCCTGGCGAGCGCCCCGATGCAGTCTACGCCGAAGGCCGGCTGGGCCGCAAAGATGAATGGCGCATGCTGGTGAGCGGCTACCAGAAGCTGGTGGTCGACATAGAGGGCACGGTTACGCACCTCTTCAATCTGGCCGATGACCCGTACGAGCTGACCAACCTCGCCAACGTCTCCGCTCAACAAGTGAAGCGCGATGCACTGCTCGCGGTCGAGCGCCAATGGAAGAAGAAGCTCGGCGATGGCGTCGACGCCTCGGGGTTGCGGAAGCGCTAGAACTCATGAAGCAAGCCGGACTCTCAGTTCTGCTGCTCGCATCCTTGTTGTTGGTGAGAGAGGGAAGGTCGCAAGCGCCCGGCCTGCAGTGGGGCGCGTACACCGGCAACACGCAGGAATCCGCCCGCGACTTTGCAATAAAGCTAGGCAAGACGCCCCCCTGGCAGATGATCTTCGTCAACGTGGCCGACGGTTTTCCGCGGGGCTTCGCCGGCAACCTTGCCATCTTCCTGGAGATTCCAGTGGACGATGACGCGATTCTAGACGGCTCGCAGGACGCAGACTTGAAGTTCTTCGCCCAAGGTGCTTCGAAGTATCCCGGGCAAATCATCCTGGCCTTGAATGAAGAGGTAAACGGCAACTCCAATATTTGGTCCGGCACCGTAAGGGGTAACACGCCGGCCAAGGCGATTGCGGCGTTTCAGCACGAGGAAAATATCATCAAGCCCGTCGCACCCAACATTAAATTCGCCTACAGCGTGAACCATCGTTCGGTTCCCGACAGCGCCGGCAATTCCCTCACCAGCTATTATCCGGGCGACAAGTTTGTCGACGTAGTCGGAGTGAGCGGTTCTAATCTCGGTACCGAAACCTGGGATCAGGTCTTCGGCAGTGCGCTCCAAACCCTGGGCCAATACCACAAGCCGCTGTGGATTCTCTCCGAAGCCACTGTTCAGAACAAGGCTCAGTTTATCGCGGACACCTTTGCAGGGGCGAAAAAATATCATTTGGCTGGATTCCTGTATTTCAATCAGAACGGCGGGGACGGCGACTGGCTGCTGGACGTGTCGGCGATGGCGACCCTAAGGCGCCTGGCTGAGTGAAGAACTACAGCTGCACGCTCCGCAGTCGCAGCGCGTTCCCTACGACCGATACCGAACTGAAGCTCATGGCGGCGGCGGCGATCATCGGGCTCAGCAGAATCCCGAAGAAGGGGTACAAGACCCCGGCCGCGACCGGAACGCCCAGCGAATTGTAGACGAACGCCCAGAATAGATTCTGCTTGATGTTGCGCATGGTCGCGCGGCTCAGCGCCCGCGCGCGCACGATGCCGCGCAGATCGCCCTTGACCAGCGTCACGCCGGCACTCTCCATCGCGACGTCCGTGCCCGTGCCCATCGCGATTCCAACCTGCGCCTGAGCCAGCGCGGGCGCGTCATTGATCCCATCGCCGGCCATCGCCACGTAGCGGCCCTCCTGCTGCAGCCGCTTCACGTGAGCGATCTTGTCCTGCGGCAGCACCTCGGCGATCACCTCGTCAATGCCCAGCGATTTCGCCACTGCTTCCGCCGTTGTGCGGCTGTCGCCGGTCAACATCACGATGCGAATGCCTTCCTGGTGCAGTTTACGAATCGCCTCCGGAGTGGTTTCCTTGATAGGATCCGCCACGGTTATTACACCGGCGAGCTTGCCGCCCGCCGCGACGAACATCACTGCGCCAGATTCGGGGGCCGCGGCGCTAACGTCAACGCCGGAATCCTGCATCAGCTTGCGGTTTCCCACGATGACTTTCACACCGTCAACCGTGGCGCGCACCCCCATCCCAGTCACGGACTCAAAATCAAAAGCGGTTGCCAGGGTTATGCCGCGCGCTTCCGCTCCCCGCACAATGGCGCTTGCCAGAGGATGTTCGCTCCCGCGCTCCAGACTTGCGGCCAGCCGCAGCAGCCCGGCTTCATCGTAGCCCGTGGCCGGCTTCACGCTAACCAACTTGGGCTTGCCTTCGGTCAGAGTTCCGGTCTTGTCTACCACCAACGTATCCACCTTGCGCAGCACCTCGATGGCTTCGGCATTCTTGAACAGGATGCCGCTGGTGGCGCCCTTGCCCATCGCGACCATGATCGACATGGGAGTCGCCAGGCCCAGTGCGCAAGGGCAGGCAATAATCAGGACCGCCACTGCATTGACCAGCGCGTATGCCAAGCGGGGCTGCGGCCCCACCAAGGCCCACACCGCGAATGTGAGCGCGGCCACGCCCACTACGATAGGCACAAAGTAGCCGGCCACCACATCGGCAAACTTCTGAATCGGCGCGCGGCTCCGCTGCGCTTCCGAGACCATGCGCACGATCTGCGCCAGCAGCGTCGCCGAGCCAACCCGCTCCGCCCGCATGATGAGCGAGCCGGTGCCGTTCACAGTCGCGCCGGTGAGCCGCGCGCCCGCTTGCTTTTCGACCGGAATTGCCTCGCCGGAAATCATGGATTCGTCCACCGAACTGGCGCCTTCGAGCACCACTCCATCCACCGGAATCTTCTCGCCTGGACGAACCCGCAGCCGGTCTCCGACGTGCACCTGCTCTAGCGGGACGTCCGCCTCCGAGCCATCGTCACCTACCCGCCGCGCCGTCTTGGGCGCGAGTCCCAGGAGTGCCTGAATGGCCGCGCCTGTCTGGCTACGTGCCTTCAGCTCAAGCACTTGTCCCAGCAATACGAGCGTCACAATCACCGCCGCAGCCTCGAAGTACACGGATACCTCACCGCTCGCGCTACCAAACGAACCCAAGAACAGACCCGGGAAAAGGGCCGCCGCCAGGCTATAGAAATACGCGACTCCGGTGCCCATTCCGATCAGCGTGAACATATTGAGATTGCGGCTGAGGATCGATTCCCAGGCGCGCACGAAAAAAGGCCATCCACCCCACAGCACCACCGGCGTGGCCAACACCATTTCGAACAGGATGCGGCTGCGATAAGTAGTGAGGTGCTCCAGCATGTTCCCGGGAATGAGCATTCCCATCGCTGAGATAAAAATCGGCACCGTCAAAATCAGACACACCCAGAAGCGCCGCCGCATATCGATCAGCTCGGGGTTCTCGCCTTCATCGATTGACGGGAGCATCGGCTCCAATGCCATCCCGCAAATCGGACAGCTTCCGGGCTTATCGCGGATGATCTCCGGATGCATCGGGCAGGTATACTTGCCGGCTGCCGGTGGCGCAGGCTGGATCGTTTGCGGCGCGGGCTGGCTGGTTTGCGGAGCAAGGTATTTCGCCAGATACTTCGCTGGTTCCGCGCGGAATTTCGCGGCGCAACTCTGGCTGCAGAAGTAATAAGTCCGGCCTTGGTATGTCTCCCTGGCGGCCGCGGAATCGGGCTTTACGTTCATCCCGCAAACCGGATCTTTAAATGTGACTTCGTTCGGTGCAGCCTGCCCGATCTGAACCAGGCTCGGGGCATTGGCCTGCACCGGTTTCGGGGCGAGGTACTTTGCTGGATCGGCGCGAAACTTCGCCGCGCAGCCCTTGCAGCAGAAATAATATGTTTGCCCCGCCCAGGTTTCGCTGGCGGCGGCGGAGTCGGGCTGCACGTCCATCCCGCAGACTGGATCTCTCATCGATTGCCGGCGCCTTGGCGCTACTTCGCGCTATCCGGCAGTTTTTCGCCGGGCCGCATCAAGGTCGGAGCCTTCTTTTTGGGTGGCGCCGTCTTCTTCTCTTCGGCTTTGCGCTCCTTTACTTCGGCGGGCGTCATCGTGGCGAGGCGTTCCTCTTTCTCCTTGGCCTCTTTCGCTGCCACCGACGCCGCGCGGCCCGGCAGGTCGGCCTGGTTCAGTTCAAGGCTGTCCTGAGTGGTGTCAATGGCATCGTTAAGCGCAAATTCATAGCGCGCCAGATCCTTCGGCTTCGCGTCCCGAATCTTCTGCAGGCGCGTCACCATGTCTTTCTCAGAGGCGGTCAAGGCGGTGACGCCGGTGTCAATCGCAATCTTGCGGCGCAGCGCGTCATCGGCCACGGCGTCCATGGCTTCGATGATGTGGCCGTAGTCCTCCAGCAAATCGTGAATGAACGCCGCCCGTCCTGCCTTGTTGCTGGCGATCATCTGCTCAATCTCATCCAGCCGCAGCAGGGCCCATTTCGAGTACAGCCCCAGCCGCGCGTTTGGTTCCTGCACCTCGCGCAACTGATCAGTTTCATCGGGCGTAAGAAAATCCCGCTGCTGGGCGGCCAGCGGCAACATCACAAGCGACGCCATCAATATGAGGATTAGATATCGCATAGCCGGGTCTCCTTGACGCTACTTTTTCTTTGCCATAATGTCCTGCAGCAGGTTATCGTGGATCGCCGCCACCTGCTCCCGCAGCTTATCGATAAGCGAGCGGTCCTCAAAACTCATTGACTCGGCTATTCCCTCGATCCGTCGCAGCATCTGCCGGGTCGCCAACTCTGTCCGTTTGAAGAGTTTCGGATCCCGCCGCGCTTCCTTGCCGGTTTGTTTCAGAGAACTGTAGGCCAGACTCACCGCCGCGCCCGCTTCGTCCAAGGATGCCCGTGTCGCAGCCAGGTCATTTGACTGATAAGCGGTGCGCGCCGCGTCCAGTGCGGAATTGGCTGTCTCCAGAGCCAGTTGGTTGCGACGTTCGGGCTTGGGCTCTTGTTGAACTGAAGCCAGATCGGTGGCCCGCAGGATCGCGGCAGACAACGGTCCTAGTAGTGCGATCCAAATACTCATCCGCCGCGTCATCGGTTGCGTCCGCCGCGTCATTTACCGCTTCTCCCTCAGTTCCTTTTCCAGCAGGCGCGCCCGCTGCCGGGCCTGAAACTCCTGATCCGGAAATTTGCCGCCGCTGGTTGCCAGGAATTTATTGTAGTTCTGCAGGGCTTCCGGGCGTTGGTGCAAGCGGTCATGCGCCAGCGCGCGAAAGAAAAAATTCCCCGGAATCTCAGCGTTCAACGCTCGAATGCGGTCGAAGGCAGCCAGCGCCTGCGGGTATTCCTCGGCGATCACCAAGGCACTGGCGAGTTCGTTCCAGGCCACGACCGAGTCGGGTTGGATGCGCGCGGCCGCGTTGAACTCCGCCGCTGCCGCGGGAAACTTGCGTTGATCGCGCAGCACACGCCCATACAACAGGCGCAGGTCGAAATCGGCAGGCGCCGCTTGCACCGCCGGCTGCAGCAGGGCTTGCGCTTTATCCAGTTGTTTATTCTGGACGTAAGCCTGCGCCAGGGCCATCCGCCGGGCGGCAGTCGGCAACTTCTCCATCACCGTCTCCAGCATTGGAATCGCTTCGGCCAGATTGCCGGAAGCCATCAGCAGCGCAGCCAGCCGCTCCTGCGCCTCCGGATTGTCGGGGAATAAACGATACAAGGTAATGGCTTCGGAGGCGCGTCCGGTGGATTCGTATAACTCAGCCAATGCAATGAATCCGGCGCGGTAGGAGCGATCCAGCACAAACGCCTGTTGCACGTGCGGCGCCGCATCGTCCGCGCGCTTTTGCCGGATCAAAGACATCGCCAGCCCGGATTCCGCGGCGGCCGAGCGCGAATCGAGCGCCACCGCCTTTCGATAGGCGGCCTCGGCTTCAGGAAAACGGTCTGTGCTGTAGAGCGCTTGTGCCAGCCCCAGTGCGGGACGGAACTCCGTGGGGCGCTGTTCGGCCGCGGCTCTAAACTGTTCCACGGCTTCTGCCGGATGGCTGGCGCGCATCAGCGACAGTCCCAGATTTAATTCGGCTTCGTACATGCCCGGATGCAACTCCAGCGCGGTCCTATATTGCGGAATGGCATCGCTGTCGCGGCCCAGCAGGCTGTAAGCCAGCGCGAGTTGAAAATGCGCCGCGTAGTCTCTGGGATCGGCGGCGGCGGCCTGACTGAACAATTCCAAGGCGCGGTCATACTGTTTGGCGTCGAGCGCCCGGTTGCCATCCTCGAGAAGGTTCGCGGATTGCGCCAGCAACGCCAGATACAGAATCCACATACGCCTGTTTTGATTTTACCGCGGGGTTTTACTTGGTCAGATACACACTGAAGCGGGTGGCGTCGCGAAAGCCCATGCGCCGGTAAAGCGTATAACCCGCCTCGGTCGATTGCAGCACGATGCGCTCCAGCCCGGTGCGGCGCTGCATTTCCGCCAGGGCCGCGCGCATGGTGGCTTCGCCATATCCCAGCCGCCGATACGCCGGATGGGTCGCCAACGAGTAGACCCCCAGCACCTCGGCCGCGGCAACAATCGCGCAAATCGACACCACGCGTCCTGCCGCCAAACCGACGAAACCATGGTAGTCCCCGTGCCATGCACTGTCCTGCGAGTACACTGCCTGAGCAACGGCGAAAGGAATTTCAAAGCAGATCGAAGTAATCTCGGTGAACGCGTTTTGCGAAGCTTTATCGCTCACCGGCTGCA
>DATJEI010000071.1:0-8257 GCA_035496735.1 Bryobacteraceae bacterium
ATAGTCGAAGCGTGAAAAGAACACGGTAAAGCCGGCCTGCAACGGCTTGTCGAACAAGTACGGTTCGGTGAACCCCAGGGTGACATTATCCTGGATCGTGCCCAGCGTGGCTTGCAGACTGAGCGTCTCCCCCAGCCCCACTAGATTGTTGGTGGAGTAGCCGAAGCCGAGGAAACTGCCGGAGATTCCCGACACGCCGCCGTTGAGCTGAATGGAATTCTTGCCGCGTTCCTTGACCTTGAGCGTGAGGTCCACGGTGTTGGTCTTGGTGTCGCGCTTCACGTCGGCCGCGTCCTCCGCTTTCAGCGCCTCGAAATAGCCCAGTTGGTTCAGCCGCAGGATGCTGAGTTCCCACAAGCGGGTGTTATACACGTCGCCTTCGTCGATCAGCAGTTCGCGGCGGATGACTTTGTCGCGAGTAGTGGTGTTCCCGGAAAAATCGATGCGCCGTACAAAGAACTGTTTGCCTTCGTCGAAGTTCAGCGTGAGGTCGACCTTGTCGGTGCCCGGAACCGTCTCGATGTCGGGTTCGGACACAAAATCGATGTAGCCGAACTGCCCGTACAATTTGCGCAGATCCTCGAAGCCCTTGCGCAGCTTGGCGGTCGAAAATACATCGCCCTGCTGCATCCCGAAGATTGGGCGCATCAGGGTTTCCGGCGTGCGAAAGAGCTTCACGCCGACGAAATTGATGGTATTCAAGCGATAGAGCCGGCCCTCTTCAATGGTGATCCCAATGTTGGCGGATTTGCCGGGCTTGTTAGGGTGAATCAACGGCAGCTTAAATTTCCCGCCTCCCACGTCGACGATGTCCACGGTGCGACCCGTCACGCGCGCCTGGAAATAGCCGTTGTCTTTATAGAACATCTCGATCCGCTCTTGATCTTCGTCGAGCTTGGTCGAGTCGTAGGTGGAAGGCAGCAGATTCTCGAAGAAGATCGACTTGGGAATTCCATAAGGCCGCAGATTTTTCATGGCCCGCCGCACGATCAGGGCGCTGTAAGTCTCATTGCCCATGAAGCTGATGGTGCCGACTTTAACCTTGGGGCCTTCGTCGACCTTGAAAGTCAGCTCGAGCGAGGAAGGCGGCACCTGGCGCAGCTCCGCGTCCACGGTCGCAAACTGCCGCCCGCGTTCCGCTAAATATTCCTGCAGCACGTTGCGCGCCCGCTGCACTTTGTTGGGATCGTATTGCGACTCGACGCTTAAGCCGACTTTCCTTTCCTTGAAACGGTCCAGGATTTCGGAATTAGTGACGGACTTGTTGCCATCGTACTTAATGGAACGAATGACCCTGCGCTCCGCCATAATGAAGCGCAAAATCCATCCCGTTTTTCCGGCTTCGCGCTCCACGCGGATATCGTCGAAGCGGCCGGTGTTCCATAGCGCCATAAAGTCCCGGTGTATGGATTCTTCATCCAGCTTATCCCCGACTTTGGTGAAAATAAGGGCCCGCAAGGTATCCTGCGGGACCCGCCGCACGCCGCGGAATTCGATGGCTTCGACGACGTCTTCGAAGGGCCGCGCCGCTTCGACCGCGGGCTTTGCGGGCTGCGCGGCGGGGGGCTGTCCAGCGGGAGGGGGCTGCGCAGCGGGGGGCGGAGCAGGCTCAGGAGCCTCCGGAATGGTTTCGAAAGGATTGTTCTTGGGGGGTTGCGTGGCCGACGGTTGCGGTTTTGAGGGTGCCGCCTGCGGAGCTTGGCCGGCAGGTGCCGCTGATTGTCCCTGCGGGGGCGCCGCTGGGGGTTGCGCGGCCACTTGGGCTAGCGCTGGAATCGAACCGAGCAAGGTTGCCGCCAGAAAACGCAGGCATCCTAGCCTGAACACTGTCATCTAGTCCGGATTCCTTTCCACGCTGCGTTCCCCTTCAGACGTTGGCCCGTCAACGGGGGTTTCATTCAACCACAGTCTTACTGCCATCCGTTACCGCTAGTGGGATTTGCAGTACAAGGTTGTCCCGTCGGACCGGTGTGATCGCGAAGATTTTAGTTTAGCGCACTTCCGGCGGCCCCCCGCAAGCAAAGTTTCCCTGAGCCCGGTTAAGAATTCCTTTGCCTCCTCTTTGCTACTCTATGCGCTCGATTGTGCCCGCGGAATCCAACTGGTAGTTTGTCTATGGAAGGTACGGTCATGGCGCAATGCGCATATTGCAAAGCCGAGACTGAGTTATTCTACGGCGGTGTTCCAACATGCCTGAAGTGCTCCGAGGGACACCGTATTAAGCCTAAGTCTTCCACTGCCGCCCAAGAGATTCGCACAACTCTGCTACAGGAATTGCAGCGAGCGACAAAGCGGAACGGCGAAGCTATTCGGGAGTTTGAGGCCGTTATTGATCAGTTCCCAAGTGGGTTGCCGCACCCAGATGGCGTCCAACGCATCAAAAACGCGTCGGTTGCACTATCCATCGCGCGGAAGGAAATGGCGGCCGCGCATAATCGCCTTAACGATTTTCTAAATCGCGGGATTGTGCCGGACGAACTGACCAGGAGCGGGTCGGTTTAGGCGCGGACCGGAAAATAGGCCCGGTGCCGGCAACTATTCTTCGCCGGGATGATCAACTCCACCTGCAGCGACGCCGACGGTTTCGCTTGCCGATTCGGCATCGGAAGACGCCTCTTCCTTGGGAGTGTAGTAGGAATGATAGTAGGTGTACTTGCTGTACAGCTCGCCGCGGCGCGCTGCGTTCACCAGAATTCCCAGGACATTATTGTTGCAGAGGGATTGCATGGCGCGCGTAACCGAGTCGATGGTGGTGTGGCCGATCCGCACCACCAGCAAGGTGCCATGGCACAACGTCCCCAGCAGGCTGGCATCCGCCGCGAACAGCAGCGGAGGGCTGTCGAGAATGATCCAATTGAACATCTCCGGCAGCCGGTCCATCATGATCTTGACCTCCGGCAGGTTCAGTAGTTCCAGCGGATTGATGACCGCCTCGCCGGCCGGCATGATATACAGATTAGTGCCCGCGATTTTTCGCATGGCCTGATGCAGCGGCACCTTCCCCAGCAGGTAGTCGGTGATGCCCGGACTGCGGTCCACGCCAAACAGGGTATGCACGATAGGACGGCGGAAATCGAAATCCGCCAGCAAGGTAGTGTTGCCCGCCAGATGAGCTTCCGCCAACGCCAGATTGGCCGCGGAAAGCGATTTGCCTTCGGCCGGCGACGCGCTGGTGACCACGATCGAGTGAATCGGCTGCAGAGTCTTCAAGTGATTGAGACGCGTGCGCAAGGTGCGGAACTCTTCCATCGGCGCCTCGTGGGGACGCGACACGTCGATCAGCAGGGAATCGGTGGCCGCGCGAAACGGAACTTCCTGCACCCGTTCGAGGAGTCCATCGAAGTTATTGACGCCCGGCTCGAGCACCGACACGCCCACCGCAGGCCCTGCGGGGGCCGGCCGTTGAACCGGCGTGGACAGAACTCCGGATTGCTCGGCGCGGCGCAAGGCATCGTGAACTCGACTCATTCGTTTTTTCTCCCCACAATTCAGTTAGACATCGCTACGCATCGCCAAAAAACCCGCTGCGCAATCGCCAGTTCAGACTTTGCTCACGTAGTAATACACCACCGAGCCCGACATGACCACCGCCGCGGCAAGACACGCCGTAGTCCAGCCCAGCCATGCCAGTCGCCGCCGCCGGCGCACCACAAAGTCGTTCTCGAGCAGCGGCACGCTGCCTAGTATCGGCATCTGGGTGTACGCTCGCACGTCCTTTAGATTTTTGAGCGAAGTATCCTTCATCTCGCGGATACCGGCGATGCTAATCCCCAGGACCAAGCCCAAGCCTGCGCCCAGCAGGATCACCATCGGGCGCTTGGGCTGGGTGGGAGTGGTGGGCAGCGAGGCCGGGTCGAGTAGCTCCAGAGTTTCGCCCTGCTTGCGCCCTTCCATTTCTTGAGCGATTTCGGCCTTGCCCAACTTCCCGCTCAAGTCGACGAAGCGCTCCTTCACCAGATCGCGGTCGCGCAGCAAATCGGAGTACTGTTTTTCGCCCAAGGGAATGGTCGACATGCGTCCTTCAAATCCTTTGATGGCATCGTTGACGGCTTTGAGCTGCTTGGTATTGTCCTGGAGATCCAGTTCGCGGGCTTCGAGCGCGCTCTGGAATCGGCGTATGCTGGCTTCAATATCGCGGCTCTCGCGAACGGTCTGCTGGCCGGCCGGAGTCGCGGCTGGCGTATCGGTCTTTTTGGCGGCGTCGGCGGCCTGGATTTCCTGCACTTTTTTGCGCGCGCCCGCTACCCTCGCGATGGCACTCTGCACGTCCGGGAAACTATCCTTATAGTGTTGCCGCAACAGGACCAGTTGGTCTTCAGCAGTGTTTAGGTCTTTCTCGGCATCCAGCAGTTCCGGACTCTTGCGGTCTGGCGCGTTCTGCAACTGCGTCGCATCTTTGTTGAGATTCGCCAGCTGATCTTTGAAAATCCGGATGTTGGATTCCATCTGGAGTTTCTCCTGATTGACGGAGCTGATGCGGGCGCTCAAATAGCTGGCCTGCGATTGCAAAGCTGTCAACTGGCGCATATTGGAGTCCACCTGGTCGGGCAGCCTCCCGTTATTCTGCATGCGGTAAGCCGCTAACTTGTCCTCCGCAGCGTCCAGTTCTTTCTTGGCGTCGTCGAGTTCGTCCTTCATGAACTGAGTGGTCTGGAAGGTCGCGTTCGAACGGTTGCGGATGTTCTCGTCGATGAAGCGGCCCACCAGGTCCTGCACCACCCGCTGGGCCATCAACCGGTTCTCATAGGAAAACGAAACCGCGAAGGCCGGGATACGGTCCGCGGTGCCCGTGGGAGAGGCCACCGGCTGAATCTGGATCGTGTTCTTCATCTGCTCAACCACGTCCTCGATCGGCATGCGGCTGCGCTCGCGCTGATATAGGCCGAAGGAATTAATGATGGTGGTCAGTACGGTGCGGCTCAAAATCGTCTGTGCCATGGAATTGATGCGATCACTCATCTGCTGATTGATGGCCGATTGCACCATGTTTTGCGGGACCTGCTGCGGCACGATTTTCACCACTGCCTGCGAAACGTAACTGTCCGGGTACAGATACACCCCCACCACGCTGGCCACCAGCGTGAACAGGAAGGGACCGAAGATCCATCCCTTATGGCGGCGCACGATATCGATGTAATCTTCGAGGTCCAGTGACCTTCTGGGCGTGCTGTAATTTTCGGTCGGCTGCATCCGCTTTCCTCCGCTTATGGAACCACCACGGTGTCGCCGTTTTCAAGGTAGATATTCTGTTCCAGATTCTTGCCCTTGAGGATGTCCTGATAGTTGAACTTCAGGCGGTCCGCACCGCGAATAATGATAATCTTTTTCTTGTTGGCGAAATCGCGAAACCCGCCGGAGTTGGAAAGCGCATCGAATACCCTGGTGGGAATTGCCAGAATGTACTCGCCGGGGCGGTTCACTTCGCCGGTGATGTAAAACTTCTTGCTGCCGACCGTCTGCAGGCCGACGCTGACGTCGGGGCTATTGATATAATTCGTCAGAGCCTGTTTCAACTGCTCGCCCAGGCGTTCCGGAGTCAGCCCGCTGGCTTGTACGTCGCCTATCAAAGGAATGGTGATCTTGCCATCCGGGCGCACCGTGTAAAGCCCCGTGAAATCCTGCTCGCGCCACACCTTGATCGATAAAACGTCCTGCGCTCCGATCACGTAGGTCTTGGGATCGACCGCCACGCTGGAATCGGATTTGAGAGGAGCGGACGACGAATCGCTGCGGCCGGGGGCTGCGGAACCGGTCGGGGCCGTGGGTGCCGGCTCCCGATTCTGTGCGAGTGCCGGGGCCGTCGACGATGCTAACCATGACCCGCCGACCAAAATCAATGCCACACAGACTGCTTTTCGCACCACGGTCGAGAAATCCTTCCGCGCCATCGTCCGCTGGTCGAACTCCGGTGCTATTTTCACTATAACTTGGTATAACAGCGTTATGCGTTGCCTGCCAGTAACCATAGTACTGGGCTGGTGATGCTTCAAAGGGAACAATCGTTCCAAGTCCATGGTTGCTATGGTTGCTAAGGAAAATCCGACATGAGCTACTTCCTAGCGAAGACCGATCCTGGGACCTATTCCATCAATGACTTCGAGCGCGAGAAGCGAACACTGTGGGACGGGGTCACCAATCCCCAGGCGGTGAGAACCATCCGGGCGATGCGGCCGGGCGACCGGGTTTTTATTTATCACAGCGGAGGTAAGGCGGAAGGCGGCTCGGGCGTCGTGGGGTTGGCTAAAGTCTTGACGGAGGGACGCGCCGATCCCAGGAATTCGAAATCGGCGGTGGTGGACCTGGAATTCGCAGGCCGCCTGGAGCCAGGCACCACACTCACTGAAATCAAGGAATCCGGGAAGTTCACGAATTGGGCCTTGGTGCGCCAGGGCCGGCTCTCCACCATGCCCGCGCCTGACGAATTCGTAGCCTGGATGCGTGAGCGCTATCCCAAAGCAAAAATTTAGCCGGGACGGGGCAGGTTACGGCGGTTTCTGATGCAGTCTGGGCTTTGGCCCCCCACCACAACGCCCTTCCGCCGCTTCGCGGTAGACTGAAGCTTGCCTGGACTGGCTCGATCCGTCGCCGACTTTGCAGTGTCCCCTGCGGGGCGCGTGTGCCTCGAATGGTTCCGCCGCGAGCGTACCTGGATCAACGAGCAGCATCTCAAGCTATGCCGCATCCCGGCTCCCACTTTCTTTGAGGAAAAGCGCGCCGTTTGGATGGCCGAGCAGTTTCAAGCGTTGGGCTGGGAAGCCCGTTTGGACCGCGCGGGCAACGTGGTGGCGAACTGGCCGGGCGCGCGCGATGCATCCTCCATGGCCGTGACGGCGCATCTGGATACAGTGCTGGCGCCGCGGACTCCCGAAGATATCAAAATGCTGCGCGACGGGCGCATGGCCGGCCCAGGGGTCGCCGATAATGGCGCCGGACTAGCGGCGCTCCTGGCACTGGCGGCTGCCTGGAAGGCGGCGCCCCCGCTCGAAGACTCCGGCGCCGCGCCCATTCTGGTCGCCAATGTCGGCGAGGAGGGCGAGGGCAACCTGAGTGGCATGCGTTATTTCTGTCGGGCGGCGCCCGGCCAGCCGCGTGTATTCCTTGTGCTGGACGGCCCGGGAACCGATCACATCACTTCCCGCGCGCTAGCCAGCCAACGCTTCGAGGTCACGATCACAGGCCCTGGCGGCCACAGCTGGCGGGATTCCGCTCATGGGAATCCGGTGCATGCGCTCAGCCGCGCGGTGACGTTGTTCACGGATCACGCGGGTTCGCTGAACGGAACGGGCGCGGCATCCGGATCAGCACTGGGTTTGGCGCCGGTCCCGCGCAGCAGCTTCAATTTCGGTATTTTCGAAGGCGGGTCCAGCATCAATTCCATCCCCACCGAGGCCCGCGCTAAGATCGATCTGCGTTCGGAGAGCCTGGGACGCATCGATAAAATGGCGGAGCTGTTAACGCTCGCTGTCGACCAGGCGGTCGAAGCGGAAAATGCTCGCGGCAGCGGTCCGAGAATCGCGGCGCGCATTAAGGAGATCGGCTCGCGCCCCAGCGGCGAATTGGCGGAAAACGCGCCCTTGCTGGAAGCGGTGCGAGCCGTGGATACGCATCTGGGCATCCGCAGCCGACTGGACTGCTCCTCGACCGACGCCAACATTCCGCTGTCGCTGGGCTTGCAGGCGGTCTCGATCGGAGCCGGAGGACAGGGCGGAGGGGCCCACACGCCCGCCGAATGGTATCTCCCGGAAGGCCGCGATCTGGCCTTGCGCCGGATTCTGCTGGCGGTATGCCTGCTGCTCACAAACGAGTAACGATTCCCGGCCCTTTTCGTCTTTTGACTTAGCACGTATAATCAAGACGAAGGCGTCTGCCTGAGGTGAGGTAGGAATTCATGAAACTGCTCGAAAAGATGCGCCAGCAAAAACTTCTATCGACTACGCTGCTGCTGTTCACGCTATCCATTGGAATCGTGATCGGCACGCTGGTCAACACCGGCGTCCATGCGCAGCGCAGCGGAGCGGCCGCGCCGGATGCCACCCCGCTGGTGGTCCCCAAGGCGGCACAGGTCGGCAACGAGTTCACGAAACTGGCCAAGATGCTGGAGCCGAGCGTAGTCAATATCACCGCGGACTACACGCCGAAGTTGCAGGAAGGCAAAAGCCGGAAAAAGGGCAACGACGACGACCCGGACGACGATTCAAGCGACCTGTTCCGCCGCTTCTTCGGCGGTCCTGGCGGGGGCGATTCCTCGCCGCAGTCC
>DATJEI010000072.1:0-9731 GCA_035496735.1 Bryobacteraceae bacterium
GTCATGGACCAGCAGAGTCTGCCGAAAGTGAAGATGCCGAACGTGAACGGATTCTCCGACGCTCCACCATGGAAACATGGGCAGCGGAGGCTGGCGGGTTATCCCTAAACGCTAGTGAGCCGTGGAATTCTGCTAGGCGCGATTGTCGTTGGCGTGCTTGCATTCCTAACTATGCTCGCCGTGACAACGATCTGGATGACCGTTCCGGAAAGAATCGTTTACCAGCAATCGTCCCCGCTGCAGACGCCTGCATTCAGCATTGAAGTGAAGCAGCACGGCACGTCGTTCTTCGTCAAGCCGTCGCAAAAGAAAACCCTGGACCGCATCACCAGCGGCACGCCGTGGGTATGGTTCGGCTCCTTCGCCGTCGCAGTCGCTGCGATCCTGGTGGGAGCCGCAGCGCGCTTGCGACTCCCCTTTACAGATAGAACGACGTGAATCCTACTTCATCGGTCCGCCCACGGTTGGCGATCCGGTTCCGCTGCAACCAGTCGCTCCGTAGCGGATGAATTTCTGGATGCGCTTGCCGGTGTCGACTTCGGCGGTGTAGATGTTGCCTTTGCTATCGACGCTCACCTGATGCAGCCAGTGGAAATCGCCCGGCATCTGGCCGCTGCGGCCGAGCCGTCCCAACTCCTGCAGATTGCTTCGGTTCAGGATGTAGATGGTCATGTTCGAGTTATCCCCGACATACAGGCAACTCTGCGCCTTGTCGCTCGAGAAGTTGATGGAGACGGAGGTTCCGGGAATGTTGGTGTTGGTGTGTTCGCTGATAAATTGTTCGGCAACGAAACCACACTTGCCGGGCTGGCCGGTCGGATTGCTGCAGGGCTTGCCCAGTTCGGGACTGTGCGCATCGAACACCTGAATGCGATCGTTTCCGCGGTCGCAGACGTAAATCTTGCCGTCATCGGCAAACTTCACGCAATGTACGGGGTTGCGGAAGAAGGCGGGTTTCCGGTTCCCTTTGACATAGTCCTCAATCCAGGTCCCGGAGGCCTTGGCAGCCGCGTCGTCCACCGGATTGTTTCCGTACGCGCCGAAAGAACCGATATATTTGCCGGTGTCGGCGTCAACGATGAGGACGTGGCGATTGCCGTAACCGTCGGAGACATACAAGCGGTTGGTCTTGGGGTCGACCACCATGTCCGTCGCCTGGTAAAGTACCGGCGTGCCGTTGATACCACCGTGCGTGTCGTTGCTGTTCGGCGCCGTCGGGGTGTCACCGATCCGCATCTTGAAATTGCCGTCCATATCGAACTTCAGTACGAAGCCGTCGCCGCCTGCTGTGTTCGTCGACCACGGTATGCCAGCTTTATTCGGCCTCCCGGCATTTCCCGTGATCCAGACGTTGTCCTTCTGGTCGACGTAGATACCGTGTTCGCTGCCCGGCCAGATGCAGCCTGCCTCCGCCTTGCATTTGCCGCCGATGAAGCCGGGATCCGCAGGACCGCCCCAGGCACGCAGCAGTTTACCGTCGGCATCGAACTCCAGAACGGAAGGAGCGGCTTTGCAGCAATCCGCGATGGGGCCGTGGGGCCGCGGGTAGCCAATCCCGTCGATGGGCTGACCCTTCTCATTGTGGGCGCCGGGCACGGGCCCTTCGAGGCCGGCCTCTTCATTGGTCAGGGTGCGCGGCCGATTATAGACCCAGACATGGTCATGCTGGTCGACGTAGAGCCCACCCAACTGGCCCAATATCCAGTTGTGCGGCAGCGATTGCGGCCATGCCGGATCGACAACAAAACCGGGTGTCTTGCCGGTACTGGAGGCGTTATACACGCCCGATTGTTTGAACAGCCGGTCGAGAGAGCCGCTGTTCTTCAGGATATTGGTATCCGGATCGGCGGCCATGGCCAGGCTGCTTAAAGCCAGTATCATCGCCGGCAGGGTAGCCATCATTTTATGGTGCTTCATAATTCTCCTTTGGACCACACGCTGCCCAAAAGGACGATGCGGTGGGGCTGGTCTGCGACCGCAGATCAGCATAAAGTATACATCACTTCGGCGATACTTCGGTGGCGGTGGCAGTTTCGCCAATACAAAGAGTTTGGACATCGAGATGCACTTTATCGGACGATCCTGGCAGGTTGCCGGCAATTGATAGACACAGAGGAGAGAAGTGTATGCGATATACCAGGTTGGCTATTCTCACGTTCAGCATCGGCGTTGCCTTCAGCGCATACGCCTCAGGGCAATCTAAGACGCGCGCGAATGTTCCCGCAGGCAAAGAGTTATTTCACCAGCATTGCTCGGCATGTCACGGCAATGATGGGAAGGGCTTGGGCTCAATGTACGACCCCAACTCGGCCGATAAATCGCGGCGCGTGCGGCCCGCTGATTTGACGGTAATGAGTCAGCAGAACGCGGGGAAGTTTCCAGCGGACCGCGTAAGAGAGGCAATCTACAACAAGAAGCCGGTCCCGGGGCATGGAACTTCGGACATGCCTGCCTGGGGCGATGTGTTCTACAACCAGAAATCGGATCAGAAGCGTCTCGAAGCACGTGTGCGCGATCTGACCGCCTACATTGAATCGTTACAGGTAAAGGGAAAGTAGAGTGACCGGCCGCATAAGCTGGGGAGCGCCTCACCGGACATCGACTTGAGCGAATCCGCGCAGCTCACTCGCGTTCAGTGTGCCACTAGCCCCAATACGTGCGGGGCAGCCAGATCGCGCCGAACAGCGATCCGCTACTTTCCGTTGAACAGCTCGGTGAGTTCGGTTACTTCTGCGCGGATCGCGCCTTTGAGGGTCGGCTCGCGGTCGGGTGCCCACTCTGGCGAATGCGGCGCGGGACCCGGAATGCCGGTCTTCTGAATTTCGGCGAACTTCTCTGCATTGACCGCGCCGACGTGCAGGAGCGCGGAGGGGACCTTGCCGGTGATCCAGTACTGGCCGAAATCCTCCGACGTCATCTTCGCCGGCATCGCGACCACAGCTCTGTCGCCCAGTCCGGCGGTGAGCGCCGTGGCCAGACGCGCGACCAGCGCAGGGTCATTGTAGACCACGGATTCAGCGGGCTCGTCGCCGCGGCTGATTACCTCCGGCTCACGGGGCGCTCCCGCAGCCATGGCTTCGCCCTTGGCAATGCGGCGAATAGCGGCGAGAGTCTTGCGCCGGACCTCGGGGGTGTAAGTCCGCACCGACAGTTGCAGCCGCACTTCATCCGGAATGACGTTGCCCGTAGTGCCGCCGTGAATCGAGCCCACCGTGATCACCACCGGATCGGCGGGATTGTTTTCGCGCGATACGATGGTCTGCAGCGCCAGCACAATGCGCGAAGCCAGAACGATGGGATCCACCGTGTTCATTGGCATGGCGGCATGACCGCCTCGCCCATGAACGATGATGGTCACGGCATCCGACATGGAGCGGAAGGGGCCTGGATGATAGCCGATGGTCCCTGCGGGCATAGTGTCGTCATCGTGCAGGGACAGCGCAAAATCGGGGCGCGGAAAGCGGGTGAACAGGCCGTCCTTTAGCATCGCGGCAGCGCCGCCGGAGCCGCTCTCTTCGGCCGGCTGTCCCACCAGCAGCAGCGTGCCGTGCCAGCGATCCTTGTGTTCCGCCATCCAGCGCGCGGTGCCGGCCCACGCCGACATGTGGATATCGTGGCCACAGGCATGCATTACGGGTGTCGTTTGACCGCTGGCGGTTTTGCCGATGACTTTGCTCGCAAAGGGAAGTCCGGTTTTCTCTTCCACTGGCAGCGCGTCGAGTTCAGTCCGCAGCATAACCGTGGGGCCAGGTCCATTTTTCATCACTGCCACGATGCCGGTTTTGCCGACGCCGGTGGTGACCTCATAGCCCAGCGCCCTGGTGAACGCCGCGAGTTTGCCCGCAGTCCGCACCTCCTGGAACGCCAGCTCCGGGTTGCGGTGAAGATCGATGTAAAAAGTTTCGATGTCGGGGTAGAGGCCGTCGATTTCGGCCATGGTGGGAGTCACGGCGGCGGTCTGGCCCGCCCCGCTTCCGGCGAAGGCAAGTAGCGCTGCGATTACGGCGGCGGGGTATTTCATAGTATTGCCATTTTATCGTGCTGCCGCCGGGCGGTAGGTCAGCCGAATCGCGATGACGCTCCCCGTCTACTGATATTTCGCCAGTTCGCTTTCTCGTGCGATCAGGCCGAGACCCGGTAATTCTGGCACCTTCATGAAGCCCCGTTCGAACTCCAGCTTATTTTCAAACAGCGGCTCCAGATCCGCCCGCTCACCCGGGAACTCCTGCCGCCGGGCAGCATTCGAGCAGGAAGCCGCGAAATGGATCACCGCCGCGGTGGCGACCGTGGGCGTGGTGTTATGCACCACAACGTGCTTGTTGTAAGCCAGTGCCAGCGTGGCGATCTTCTTCGCCTGCGTGAGGCCGCCGCACTTGGTTACGTCCGGCTGCACGATGGAGATCCCGCTTTGCGTGATCAGGTCTTTGAACTGCCAGAGCGTGTACTCATGCTCTCCGGCGCTGATCGGCACGTCGAGCGCGGTGGCGACCTCTTTCATCGCGGCGTAATCATACTGTGGCGTCGGTTCTTCGAACCACGCTATGTTGTATTTTTCGTAGAATTTTCGGCCGATGGCAATGGCCCGCTTCGGGGAATAACCGTTGTTCGCATCGAACGCCACCTCGACTTTGTCGCCCACCGCCTTGCGGATCGCCGATATAAAACTCTCCGCGGGATCGTCGGGAGCATCCAGCACCTGGCTGCCGAAATCCATACGAATCTTTACCGCGGTGAAGCCGCGCTCAACAGCTTGCGTCATCAGCTTCGACACACTTTCCGGAGTGTCGGTCTTAGCGCCTCCGCGCCCGTAGCTGAAATAGACCGGCTGCCGATCGCGATATTTTCCGCCCAATAATTTGTATACCGGGACGCCCAGGATCTTGCCCTTTAGATCCCACAGCGCGATATCGACTCCGGCGATGGCCTCTGAAATGGCGCCCGTGGGGCCCAGCTTGAAGTTCGGGTAGAGCATTTCGTCGTAGAGCGGATCGACTTGGAACGGGTCTTTGCCGATCAGGCGCGGCTTCAACAGAATCTGGACATTCGAAGCGAGCACCGTCATGTTCATTGGCGAGCACTCACCCAGGCCGAACATCCCGTTGGAGGCTTTTACCATCACGAAGAGCGTCCGCCCCTTCACGATCAGCGGGCGCACTTCGGTGATTCGTATGTCGTTTGGCGCCTCGGCTTGGAGCGGCAGTCTGTCCGTGACCGCTGTTACCGCAGCCGCGCCCGCCCAGCGAAGCAGGGAACGTCGCGTGGTAGTCATGATGTTCTGGGTTGGAGTATACAACAGGCGGACAGCCCCTCAATGCCGGGCTGCAAGGGAGAAGCGAAACTACCCAGGTCCGAACGGCCTCACGCCACCCGAGCGGTTCCCTGCTCGATGAGCTTTTGGTGGCTGGGCTCGGGCATGAACGATTGCGACTCCATTTCATCGAACCCCGCAACGGTAATGGTGTAGCGGCCGTTATCGCCGC
This sequence comes from Bryobacteraceae bacterium, assembly GCA_035496735.1. Classification (GTDB taxonomy): domain Bacteria; phylum Acidobacteriota; class Terriglobia; order Bryobacterales; family Bryobacteraceae; genus Palsa-187. The sequence goes on from DATJEI010000072.1 coordinate 5,481, forward strand.
GCTGAACGTAGCCTTTCCCTTTCAAGTACCATAGAGCGGCCTGCAAATGCTCCCGAGGGCAGCCGAGAATCTCCTCGAAGTCTACAGTTGTCATGGACGCGCGTTCGATGTCGTGCGCGGCCTTGGCATAGAGCAGGCCAAGAATGCCTCTTCGCTTGGCTCTTTCAGCTTGCGGTCCCAGCGCCGCCTCGGCTTGGTCGAAGATTTTCCAATGCAGTTGTCTGGTGGCATGATAGCGAGCGTCATACTTGGCGCGCTGCTCCGGGTCGCTCAAAATCCTCGCCGCGGCCGTCACCCGGATGAACATTTCCGAATTCCCGGTGTCGGGAGTATCAGGATGATAGCGTTGCGCCAGAATCCGATGAACCCGATGGATAGTATCGGCGGTGGCCTTAGGACTCAGCTGCATGATTTCATAGCAATCCAGCAATTCAGGGTCCTCGGTGAACTGGGTGGTATCGCCGGGGGGCGCCTCGGCCTCCCGCCGTTCATTTCTGGGGCGCGCCGTTTGGCTGTTCGCCAGTTCCAGCCCGACCTGATAGACGCCTCCTTTTTGCTCGATGCACCACTTCACGTCCGCCTGCAGCTGGACGTCGGCCCGGCCCTCGCCGAAAGTCCCACGTATGACGACGATCGAGCCAACCTGCAGGGGCGTCATGAGCGAAAGACCGACGCCTTCTTCCGTTACATCGCGAAGGTAGGCGGTGGCCCAACGCGGATTCCCCATGTCGTCCTTCAAGCGGACCCTTACGACGCTGGGATCGGTGCGTTTCCGATTGTTCTGCCTGCGCTGTACGCCTGTGCTCAATGTAATCTCCTAGCGGTAACCGTAGCGCAGCGGAACCAAGCCAAAGCGTTCGATAAAGCGCCGCGGCTTTTCCGACTCGACCTGCCGGTCCAGGAGCATCCCTGCAAATTTTTGGACGCTGGTCGCGAGCGTCGGCGCCGGCCGGCCCGCGCGGATGGCCTCGGTTACGTCGTCGTAGTCGCAGGGGAACGACATCAATACCGGCAATCCGACAGTCTTCTCAATTTCGGGCAAGGAAAGTTCGATACGATTGGACACTCGGTTTACTAGTAGCGAAACCTTATCGAATAGATCCAGCTTCCGCAACAGCAATATTTTCAAATGCGCCAGCCGCAGCGCTGGCAGTTCCGGGGTTGTCACCAGCATGATCTTATTGGCTTCCCGCAACACCGCGAGCGTAGTTTCATCGAAAGTGTCCGGTAGATCGGCGCTGACCACATTGTAGTTGCGCCGGGCAAACTCAATCAGTTGGGCAATCTGGACTCGCGGGATCCCTTCTCCCACTCGGGGAGCGCCCGAGAGAAGCAGGTCGGTGTTACCCACCGTCTTGATCAGGCTTCGCCACGCATCATCGTCGAGTTGTCTGCCATGAGCCGTTGCATCGGCCAAGTTCCGATCATGGGAAGTATTGAACATGAACTCAGTCACGCCCGAAGCCATGTCGAAATCGGCCAGCAATACGCTGGGATTGTCCATCTGGCTGAAGGCCCAAGTGGTATTGGCGGCGAGGGTGGAGGCCCCCACTCCGGCTTTCGCTGGCATAAACGCAAAAAAACGGTCTGTGGAATCGAGGACCACCGGGCGAACTTCAAGATCGCGCTCGAGTTGATCCAAAACCTGACCCACCTCGGTGCTTTCAAATGGTGACGACAAAAGCTGGGTCATGTGCAACTGCAGCACCCGGCGAAGGACCGTAACGTCTTGCGAAGGGTGAAGGGCAACCCGCTGGATGGCCGGGAATTCAGCCTCCAACTGGCGAGCGATGAGCTCAGCCATATGCAAGTTTTCAATATTGAGAAAAACAATCTCCGGCGCCCATGCCCGAACTACCCTGCGGAGATCTTGCGGCGCAGGGTATTCGTCGAGGGTACGGGAAATGTGCAGAACCCAGTGCGGAGCAACCGCTTTCTCGAACTCTTTCCGAAATTCCTCGCCCGGGCAGATCACGATAGCTCGCATGGACTGAATATAAAGTTCCAGCTACCTTCTTTAAAATCAGCCTTTAGTCCTGTTTTGAAAGTCTTTTCGTACTAGATCGGTTTTGCCAGTACTTGGGGCGAATCTAAGGGTCGCCGGCTTGCCGGCGTCAGCCGATTTACCTAGACCACGGCGTCGCCACGATGGTTTTCAAGAAACTCATCGTCGACGGGCTTGCGCCCTGCGAAACCTTCGTCGGTCCCGTGCCAGAACCGTATGCGTTCTTCGCCCAGTTTCCAGCACAGACACACCTCCCGGCCCTGATAGCGAGTGAGGAAATCGATCAGGCCAATGTCCAGATCCTTGATAAGAACACCCATCTGTTCGATCTTCTCAAAGACCTCCCGCAGTGCGCCGGCGCTGGCATCGCGGCGGGCGCGTGTCGCCAGGATCGGCCCGGGGTTCACGCGCGAGCCGCCCGCCATGCGGATACCCTGCAGGATGGCATTCAGCGCCTCCTCGGCAGCCTGGTATTCGGCCTTGTGAAACAGAGCGTCGCGCAGAGCACGGTCCACTTCGGGAAGCATCCGCTCGGCTTCGGTCACTGTGAAATATCGGGGCATGCGTTAGATGGACGAACGCTCTCCGGTGGTCGGGTTTTCCGGCGGCCCTTCCTTCTCTGCCGTTTCCGGTCTCCAAAGCCTTTCGAGCGCCGGCTTAAAGCGAGAATACAGATACGATACCAGCAGCAACAGGCCACCCAACGCCAGGAAAGCGGTGATGCGGAAGCCGCGGCTGAGCGACCACACGTCCAGCAGATACAATTTCACGATCACCAGCGCGAACAGTCCCAGGCCCAGGATGCGGTTTAGGGCGGAGCGCAGCACAACCCCGGTCACTACCAGGGCCGAGGCATAAACAGCCATCAAAACAGAGATCCCGGTGGAAACCACATTTGCGACATCCTGTGGATCGCTGGTGCGCCCGGCCCATCCGGCGACTTCCAATCCGAGAGCCCATAGCATGACCAGGTGTCCCGCGCCGTAGGCAACAGACTGAGATTCCTGCGTGCCAGCAAACCGCGATGCCATCCACAGACTTGCGGCGGACACGGCGAAGGTCAGGAACCGCCGGTTCGCGAACGCGGTATAAAAATAGTCCATCGAATACATCGTGGAATCTAAGGTGACAAGCCTGACCAACACCAAAGCGAACACGAGCGACGCCGCCATCTGAAGCCTCGGGCGGTCGAAGCGCGCGCCCACCCAAGTCAGCGCCGCGGCCTCGAGCGACCACAGCATCGTAATTCGGAAGCCCACGAACTGGATGGGGATCGCGAGCGTCAGTAAAACTACGGCCATTGCAGCCGCCAGTTCACCCAGGCGGCGATCGCGGTTCCAAACGGTTTTCGCGAGGAGGGCGTGAGCGAGGGCCAGCGCAAAAGTGAATGCGCCCATCGAACTGTGATACTGGTGATCCAGTAATACGTAGGTTGCCGCGAAATAGGCTCCGGTATTCAGCGCGAGCAACCATGGGCGCGCACCCACGACGCTCGCCGCGAAAAAGAGCGTGAAGGTGACCGACAGCCAGCCCCATGCCGCAAGGCGAGTCTCGTCATCGAGCCACCGCGAACTCCAGCCCAAATACAACAACGCGGTGGCCGCCCAGGCGAAATACTCGAGCGATGGCCAGCGCTTCACGCGCCCGACGGCCAGCGCTCCCAGATTCAGCATCGAAGTGTAGCCGGCAAGAATCCACATGTGGTTTTCGCCGGTCGAGAGCAGAACCGGCGTGAGATAGCCTCCCGCCAGACCCAGCAAGGCGACGGCCTGTGAATCGTAATGCAGCGCCAGCATCGCTGCCGCGGCAGTGGTCAGGCACATCAGCAGGAACGCCGTTGTTTGCGGCAGCAGATGATAGAACTCGAAGCCCGCGTAGAAGGATAGATAGAGCAGCGCCAGGCCGAGCCCGGTTAACCCCCGGGCAAAGGTTTTTTGACCGCGCAGCGAAATCCATTCGCCTAGAAACAACGAGATCGTGGCCGCGGCCACGCCCAGCGCGACGCGCATCGCGGGACCAATCCACTGGCTATCGACCGCGTACTTGAACAGAAAGCCAACGCCGAAGATTAGCGTTACGATTGCCACACGATTGAGCCAGCTGAGCCCGAAGGTGGTTTCGAGCGCGGGTTCAGGCGCGGCCGCGTCGACCTGCGGCAGAGGCGGTGGCGTACGCGGCAGCGGAGGCGGTGTTAGCTGCAGGGTCGGCGCGAGGTCCGCCGGTTCCATCGCGGGCTCGGCAGTTGC
>DATJEI010000073.1:0-12027 GCA_035496735.1 Bryobacteraceae bacterium
AAGTCTTTCGGAGCCGCTGGCGTCTTAAAAAACGCCATTTGGCAGTTCGCGCATGACGCCACCGTGAAGTCTACGGTGTTTCTGCATTTTGGACATTGTCTTTTCATGCGTCACTTCCTCCGTCACGGGTGATAACCCTGATCTAACTAATGATGGCGCTTAACCTATCTTTTGGCTATAGGCGGGGAGTACTGGTCATTCGTAGCCTGCGTACTGGCGTCGAAAGGAACTTTCGTCATGGGAAATCGAAGCGGCCCACGCCTAACAGACGAGGCGGCGAAATAGCCGTTCTCAAATAGGTATAATCGGCACGCGATGACTAACCTTCCCCTCATCGGCTCGCTCCGGATTCTGTTCCTGTACGATGTGTGCGAGGAGATTCGCACCGAGCAGCTCCGAACTGTGCTGGCCGGCGAGGGCCAGGAAGTGTTAGCGGAGCGTCGCCGCGATCCGGCCTTTCATCATCCTTCACCCGATTACGTGCGATTTGAGCGGCCGCCGGTGGTGCAACAGCTCGGTTCCGTCACTTTGAAAAACGGGGCCTGCTTCGATTGTGAACTCAACTACTACGAATACGGTGCTGTGAGCATAAAGCTCGGTCAGCCGTTTGCAGTCGATTGGCAGGAATTAGTGACCCTATCAAGCCAATGGATCGCCGACCCGCAGATTGAACAGGGAGCTCTCCAGATCGCGCGCAAATCCCTGGCGGCGGCCCGGCCCGCGCTGGTGCGGCCGAATGAAGAGTGGCTGGTCGAGGACTACTACGTCATCCATCTGCACAACCAGGTGCGGCCGGACGGATCGCAGTTGTTCAAGGGAGCGGAACTGATTGCAGAGCACGGCAAGGACATCGCCCGCATCGTCCGTGGGGAGCGTGCGGAGCTTTCAGAAGAGGAGAAACGCGAAATCCTGGGATCTCGAATGTCGTATTATCCCGACGATCTTCTGGTAGTCGGCTGGAATGCGGCGTTCCTGTGCGATACCACGGAAGGGGCAACGCCTACCATTCAACTGTTGGAATACGCAAACACGCAATTGCTGGAATTCAGATACTATGACACGGTTCTCAGCCGTGTGCTGGAGCGCGTTTATACTTCGCTCGACAAGCGCGGCGGCATCTTCCAGCGCTGGAGGCTCGCGCGGGAAGCGCAGAATCTCAACAAGATCCGCTTGGATGTCCGTGAACTCACGGAACGGATCGATACGTCCATTAAATTTCTGAGCGACATGTTCTCCGCTAGGCAGTACCGGATGGCGGCCGGCAAAATAGGAGTCGAAGACTACCGGCGCCTGGTGGAGAGCAAGCTCCATACCGCGGGCGATCTCTACACTTTCATGATGGATCAGTTCCACGCGAGCCGGGGCTTCGTACTGGAGGTGATGGTGGTCATCATTTTGGTGATCGAACTGGTATTCGTTTTCCGCGGCAAATGATACGGCTGCTGGCGTCTTGGATCACCAATCGGCACCGTTCACGTGTATACTACGCTGCTGGGGAGTGACGACGATGAGATTCTTTCTTGCGGTCACGCTGGCGGCGGCGCTGGCGGGATCCGGTCAAGCACAATTGCTGCCGCCTAACACCGCGGGTGTGACCATGGGACACATGCACCTGAATGTGAAGGATGTGGCGGTCCAGAAGAAATTCTGGACAGAGCTGTTTAGCGCAACTCCTTTGAAGCGGGAAGGGCTCGAAGGCGTCAAGGTTCCCGGGATGATTATCCTTTTCACCGTGAAGGAACCGATCGGTCCTTCCGAAGGGGCTGCCATCGATCACTTCGGATTCAAAGTTCACAACACCGAGGAGAAGCTGAAACAAGCTCGCGACATGGGATACGCAACTCGTCCGGTATTCAAAGGCGCTGAAGGAAATCCCAATGCTTACATCGATGGCCCTGACGGGTTGAAAGTGGAAGTTCAGCAAGACGACACTCTTACGGGGTCGCCCACGCCAAATCACGTGCACTACCAGGTTAAGGACATCGTCGCATTGCGGGATTGGTATGTGAAAACGTTCGGGGCGGTGGCCAGAAACCGTGGCAACCTCCCTGTCACCGCTGATATTTCCACCATGAATCTGACCTTTTCAAGTTTCAAGGAAGACACGCCGCGGGCGGCCACCAAGGGGCGCGCGATCGACCACGTCGGGTTCGAGGTTAAGGACCTGGAGGCATTCTGCAAACGGCTTGAGGCAGACGGCCTGAAACTCGATGTTCCCTACCGAAAGATTCCAAGACTCGGAATCGCCGTCGCCTTTCTGACTGATCCCGTGGGCGGTTACATCGAGCTTACCGAAGGCCTCGGTGCGTTTTGAGAAACCCTAAGTTAACTCGCGCATGGCGCTCTTGAGATCGGCCTCCGGGCATTCGTACGGCTCGCCAAGGTAGTGGAACTGCTGCATGTCGCCGTCCGGAGTCAGCTTTTCCAGAACCGCGCCGTAGGGAATGGTGTGTCTCAGATCGCTCAATGGGCGGAGGGTACGCGGATTCAGCTTCACGGCTTCGATGGACTTGGTGAGCTCGAATTTGGCCATGGATCTATTCTAGGCGCATATTGCACGGCGCCGGATGGGGCGAGAACCGGCTTGGCTCTGGAAGCATCTTGATGCTGGGGCCGCGTGGAACCAATCGTAGAAAGCAAGCACCACAATCACGAGAACGAGACCCTGCTGTTCCTGCCGCACCCTTGATCCCAGAAAGACGCTTATCTCAAGCAGTCAAGCAGCGCGCCGCTAAGCAGGTCGACGTTTGCGGGCGTCGCCAAAGGACCCATCAGCCCGATACGGAAGATCTTGCCCGCGAGTTGGCCGAAACCCACCGCGATGTCGATGTCGTACCTGTCCAGCAGGCGCTTGCGCACCTGGACCTCGTTCACGCCCTCCGGCACGCGGATGGTATTGATAGTGGTGATGCGGCGGGCGTCGTCGGAGATGAACATTTCGAGGCCGGCAGCCTCGATCCGCTGCAGGAAATCCTCATGCACCGCGCGGTGCCGAGCGAAGCGCGCCTCCACGCCTTCTTCGAGCACCAGCGCGAGGCCTTCGTGCAGAGCGTAGAAAGTGCTGATGGGCGCGGTGTGGTGATAGCGGTGCGCGCCCTCGTAGTAGTCCAGCAGAAGTTTCAGATCCATGTACCAGATGGGGCAAGGAGCTTTGCGCGCGCGCAGGCGCTCCACCGCGGCGGGCGACACCGTGATGGGCGAAAGCCCCGGCGGGCAACTCAGGCCCTTCTGGATGCAACTGAAAGCCACGTCCACTCCGTTGGCATCGACATTGATGGGCATGGCGCCCAGCGAAGTCACGCAATCGACGATGGTAATCGCGCCCACGGCGTGCGCGGGTCGGGTGATCGCTCCCAGGTCCTGCAGCGCCCCGGTGGAAGTTTCCGCATGCACGAAGGCTACGGCGTGGGGCCTTTCGCGATTCAAGAAGTCGGAGGCTTCGGCCTCGCTGAAGGTCTCCCCCCAAGGCTTGCTAGAGCAGGCCACGTTCGCGCCATGGCGGCGGCCCATTTCGACAAAACGCTCTGCGAAGTATCCGGCGGTGAAGACGGCGAGTTTCTGCCCCGGTTCGACGAAATTGGCCAGCGACGTTTCCATCCCGGCGCTGCCAGTGCCCGAGATGACCTGGACGAAAGGATTCGCGGTGCCGAAAACCGGACGGAGATCGCGGCGAATGTCTTCCGAAACTTCGAAGAAATACGGATCCAGATGCCCGACAATGGGCTTCCCCATGGCCTCATAGACCCGGGGATGAACTTGCGTGGGGCCGGCAGTAAACAGCAGCCGGCGCGGCGGATTCAGTGAGGACATGAAATTCAAGTTTACCGCGTAGGAGCGTGCCCGCGCGACTTTAGGCGTGCCGTCAGTAGGTTTCGACCGTGGACGCCGGGGCTTTGCGAGCCCGCAGGCGGAAGTGATACACCAGCGCACCGGTGGCGAGCGTCACCGCAGCCGCCAGCGAAATCATGGGCTTGAACTGCACGCCCCGGATGATCATCCACACGCCCACCAGGATAAAGATCACCGGGATCGAGGGATACGCGAAACTCACGACGCGCAGTTTCTGCCACCCCTTGCGGCGGCGGAAGATCATGAGCGAGGCCACACTCATGACGGCAAAAATATTCAATGTGAAGCCGATGTAGATTGCTAACTGCGGGAAAGGCGTCAGCGTCATCAGCATGGCGCAGATGCCTTGCGCCACAATGGCTGCGGCGGGCGTATGCCACTTCGGATGCACTATGGCGGCGGAAGCCAGGAAGGCCCGGTTCTTCGCCATTGCGTAATACACGCGCGGTCCGATCGTGACCATCGCATTCACGGTCGACATGAGCGACAACGCCATCAACGCCGCGAAGATCCCTGCGACCTGCGGGCCGAATAAACGCGAGGCCGCCAGCGCGCCCACTGCAACCTCGCCTTTCAGGGACTCCAGCGGAACCGCATAGATGAAAACCAGATTCAATCCTACATAGAGTGCCGCCACCAGGATGGTTCCCACTGTGAGAGCTAAAGGCAGAGTGCGCGAAGGCTGCTTCAATTCTTCGGCCACATAAGTAGCAGCGTTCCAGCCGCTGTAGGCCAGGTAGATGAAGAACAGGCTAAGAACGAATTGGGTTGGAATCGAGCTAGTGGAAGTCCGCACCGCAGGTACCGAAAAGTGATGCCAGTCGCCGTCGCCAATGGTAAAGGCCAGGATGATGAAGGAGATCAGAGTGAGGATCTTGGCTCCAGTCAGCACATTCTGCAGACGGGCCACCCGCTGCACGCCGAAAATATTGATCGTGGTGAACAGGAGTATCAACAAGCAGGCGGCCACTTGCGCCCCGCCAAAGGTAAATTTCCAATCGCCGGAACCGAACAGCACGCGCGAGTTCTCCAGATGCAGTGCCGGAAAAAACTGCGCGAGATAGTCAGAGAATGCCAGGGCCGCCAAAGCAATGGGTGCAGAAAATCCGGCGAAAAACGAAACCCAGCCGGTCATGAATCCCCAGGTAGGTCCATAAGCCTGCGTGAGGTAAACGTACTCGCCGCCGGAGCTAGGCATGTTGATGCCGAGCTCGGAATAACAGAACGCGCCGGTTAAAGCGCAGACCGCGCCCACCACCCAAATCCACAGCACCAGACTCGCGGATCCTAAATCGCCGGCCAGATAGCCGGTGAAGGTGAAAATGCCGGTGCCGATCATGTTCGAGACCACCAGCGCGGTTGCGCTGAAGACGCCCAGTTGCCGGAGAAGGGAGGGCTTGGAAGTGGCCACGGCTTATGTTTATTCTACGCGGCTTTGGTTCGCGCTATTACACAGCCCCGTGGCACTTCTTGTATTTCTTGCCGCTGCCGCACGGGCAGGGATCGTTGCGCCCGGTTTTTTGCGGCGGCATCTGCGAATACAGGGCCGTGGCGGGCGGTTCCGGCCCCGGGCTGGCAGGCTCGGATTCGTGGTTATGATCGTGTTCATCGGCTTGTTCAGCCTCGAACACCGGAGCGAGCCCATGCAGCCTCAGCCGTTCGTCGAGCGCAAACATGACCAGCTCGGTCTCGGCTTGCGAAAGCGCCGCGATGGAATCGATCTTGCGCAGCATGCCCTTGACGCGCCCGCGCGTGGTTTCGCCCGGCATGGCGAGCGCGTAAGCAAACAACGCATCGTCGCGCAGATCGTCATAAGGCTCGGCGCGATTGAAAAAACTGGCGATCTTGTCGACGTGGCGCGTCAGCCGGAAATAGCCCGCGCCGCGCAAAGCCTGACGCAGCAGTTCGACGTCTTTGTTTTCCGCCTTGCTGTCGTCCAGATGCTCCGGGAAGTACTTCGCATATGGCTCCCACAGCGAGCGCCACATTGCCTCCAGCGCTTTGACGCGAGCCTTACCGCCGGCCGCGTACAAGCCTTCGAGACCCTTGCGAACATCATCCCGGTCCGCCACCGCATAGAGACCGATAGCCGCGCCGCCGCGCTCTTCGATGGATCTTGACTCGTCGTTCAGCACCGCGATCATCGCGTCGCGGATGCACGCCGTTTCCTTGGTATCGTCCGCGGTCGCGTCGCCCAGAGACGCCCAGGCTTCGCCGCGAACTTTCGATTCCGGATCGCCGGTAGCCAGCGCAAATAGCGCGTCGCGCGCCGGCTTCTCCAGATCCTGATTGAAAAATGTGTGCGCCGCACCGGCCCGCACATCCGCATCGGCCGCTCCCATCATTTCGATGCGCTCAGCTTCATCCAGCACCTCAAACGGCGGCAGTTCGTGCTCCGGATACTCGGCGAACAGATCGAACGGCTCCGCCTGATACTTGGGTTCCGGCGCCTTCAATTGCTCTAGTGCGTAGTCGATCTCACGCCGCAGATCGGCTTCCGATTCCGGCACCTCCGCCTGCATCTTTTCGAGCGCGGGCCGCGCCGCCGAGTCTCCGTAGAGCCCCAGGCAAAATGCGCCATCGGCGGCGTCGTACTCCAGCCGGTCGAGCAGCAACTTCAGCACTCGCGGATCGCGCACCCGCAACGCAGCGAGCAGGAACGCCACATCCGATCCCTGCTCCTCGCCCAGCTCTTCATAGAGGGCCAGCAGCGGTCCAGCCGCCTTTTCGGAGAACGGTAGCAGCGCCTGAATGAGGCTGTCGTCCACATCCTCGGGCGCGCGCCGGATCGCGTCGACGTAGAATTCAAGCGCTTCCTCGGCTCCGAAATGCCGCAATAGATCGGTGAGCAGCGGATCGACACTAATCGGGAACTGGTCCTGCGGAGCACGGGAGAAACGCAGGACTTCAGCGGCGGTTTCTTTCGGCGCCGCATTATCGACGATGGAATGAAGAAAGCGGCGGTCGACGCCGATACGTCCGCGTGCCGCCGCTTCCAGTAACTCGTACGGACTGGCCCCTGGCCCCGGGTCCGTGCCCACTATTCTTCCTTAATCACGTGCACCGGCAGTTCCACTGCCACCTCGCGGTGCAACTTCACGGTCACCTTGAAGTCGCCGAGTGATTTGATCGGCTCCGCCAGATTCACTTTCTTGCGGTCAATGGAGTAGCCGGCCCGCTCCAGTGCCGCCGCAATATCCTGCGCCGTCACCGAGCCGAACAACTGATCGTTCTCGCCCGCCTTCTGCGCGATGGTGACCTCCACCGACCCCATCATCTTGGCCAGATCGGTAGCATCGCCAATCTCTTTCGACTCGCGCCGCAGGTAGGCTTGCTTTTCCTGCTCCACGATCTTCTTGTTGGATTCGTTAGCCGCCACCGCCAGCCGCTTCGGCAACAGATAATTGCGCGCGTAGCCGGCCGCGACCTTCACCACATCGCCGCGGCGGCCTAGCTTTTCGATTTCTTCTCTTAGAATGACTTCCATATCGGGTCCCCTTACATCGACGTCGCAAACGGGATCAGCACAATGTTGCGTGCCTGCTTGATGGCTTCCGCCAGCCTGCGCTGATGCGGCGCGCAGACTCCCGAAATGCGCCGGGGCGTGATCTTGCCGCGCTCGGAAATGAAGGAGTGCAGCAGGCGCACGTCCTTGTAATTGATGTCGTCGATTTTATCGACGCAGAACCGGCACATCTTTTTGCGCCGGAAATATTGCTTCTTGCCCATCACCGCCTTGTCGCCGCCGGTGGGCCGTGAGGAACCGCTGATGGGTCTGCCGCCTCTGGTTTCTGCCATAACTACTCCTTGACCTCAGTGGATTCAGCCGCTGCTGCGGGCGGCGCGCCCGGAGCAGCGTGTGCCGGTTCTGCTGGAAGCGCCGGCATGGCAGGAGCCGCTGCAGACGGAACTGCGGGCGAAGCCATCGGCGCGGGAGCCGGTCTGCGCGCGGCGCGCTTATCGCGAGCCTTCTTGCGCTTGGCAATTTTCTTCTGCTTTTCGTCGATGCGCACGGTGATGAACTTGATCACCGAGTCGGCTACCCGCAGTCGGCGTTCGACTTCCTTCACCAGATCCGGGGTGGAGCTGAACTGAATCAGCACGTACAGACCTTCGTTGTACTTCTGTACCCGATAGGCCAGCTTGCGCACGCCCCACTTGTCGGTCTTATCGACGGTCCCCTTTCCGTTGGTGATCACATGCTGGATCTGTTCAACGAATCCGTCGACTTCTTCTTCGACGGTGTCGGGTTTCAAAATAAACAACTCTTCGTAGACTCTCATTCTTCCTCTGTATTTAAGCCTCCGGCGCGACGGTTAAAAACCGCCATGGACTTTTCGACGCCATCAGCGATTATGGATTCGACAGCCGCGGCTCCTCGCCCGACCACCTCTTCCACTTCCTTCATCCGCGCTCGCCGGAACGGCGCGAGCACGAAACTTGCTCCATCCCCGATCGGGATGGCGGCCCCGGTTTCATCCACGGGGCGAATGCCTAGCCGGACCCGCGCAAATTCCTGCGTGCCCAGACTGCCGATCACGCTCTTCATCCCATTGTGCCCCGCGTCCGAACCTTTCGGCCGGATACGCAGCTCCTGCCACGGAATGGCCAGCTCGTCGTAAACCAATAACAAACGATCCGGCGCTAAACCGTACCGTTCGAGCAGTCCCTTCACCGCCGGACCGCTCAAATTCATGAAGGTCTGCGGCTGCGCCAGCGCCACCCGTTTTCCGCGAATCGTCCCCAGCCCCACCCGCGAAAAGTTCTCTTTTCGCGTGATGCGGATCGCGTTCTCTTCGGCCAGCCGGTCGATGACCCGGAACCCTAAATTGTGCGGCGTATTTTCATACTCCGCCCCTGGATTGCCCAAACCAACCACCAGAAACTTGATTTCATCCGCCATTTTGCCGGCCCCCGCAGCTGCTGGCCCCTGGCGTGTGGCCCCTGGCCCCTGCCTATTCTGGACCCTGGCCCCTGTCTACTTCTTCTTCTTGTCCTCGGCAGCAGGTTTCTTCTTCTCCTCTGTTGCCGCGCCTTCCTCTTCCTTCTTGCCCTTCTTGATCACTTCTGGCTCCGCCACTGCCGCCGGCGCTGCGCCTTCGGCCGCCACAGCCTCGGCCTCCACCTTGATGGTGATCACGTGTGAGATCACCGAGTCGGCGGGGCTCAACAGCTTGGTCGATCCCACCAGCGGAATATCGCCCGCGCGGATGCTCTGGCCGATCATCAGTTCCGTTACGTCCACCACGAATTCTTCGGGGATCTCGTCCGGCAGGCACTCGATTTCAACTTCGCGGGTGATCAGCTCGTGTAATCCTCCTTGCAGCTTCACGCCTTTGGGATCGCCCGAGGTGTGCACTGGAACCTTGACGCGAATGCGCGCGCTCAGGTCGATCCGCTTGAGGTCCACATGCAGCAGGTATTCCTTGATGGGATCGTTCTGCCAGTCGACGATCATCACCGGTGTGGTCTCGCCGCCGGCCACTGCAACGTCGAAAATCGTGTTGTGCCCGGTCTTGCTGTGCAAAATCCGGTTAATCTCTTTGGGCTGCACCGCCACCGCCACCGCGTCTCCGCCCCCGCCGTACAGCACCGCCGGCGCCGAACCACTGGCCCGCAGCCTCCGCGCTTCATTCTTCCCGCGCAGCGTGCGCTGCTCTGCCACAATCGTGATTTCTTTTCTCATGGTCTCTTCCTTCGCTGGCGCCTGGCGCCTGGGCCGCTGGCCCCTAAACAAATAACGTGCTCACCGAACCGTCTTCATGCACCGACTGAATCGCCTTTGCCAGCAGCGGAGCCACCGAAAGCGGTTTGATCCGCTTGCAGTCATCGGCCTGATCCGGCAAAGGAATCGAGTTAGTCACGATCACTTCTTCCAGCTCAGAATTCTCAATCCGCTCCACCGCCGGGCCCGACAGCACCGCGTGCGTGGCACAGGCCCGCACGGAACGCGCGCCCTGCTTCAGCAGCGCCTCAGTCGCCTTCACCAGCGTCCCTGCCGTGTCGATCAAATCGTCCACGATCAGGCAATGCTGTCCTTCTACATCGCCGATAATATGCATCACTTCAGCGACATTTACTTCCGTACGCCGCTTATCGATAATTGCCAGCGGCGAGCCTAAGCGCTTGGCGAACGCCCGCGCCCGCTCCACGCCTCCCGCATCCGGCGAAACCACCGTTAAACTCTCACCCCGCATCGCCTCGAAGTATTCGATCATCACCGGAGCCGCAAACAAGTGATCCACCGGAACATCGAAAAAGCCCTGAATCTGGGCCGCGTGTAAATCCAGCGCTAGGATGCGGTTGGCTCCAGCGCGTTCCATCAGGCTCGCCACTAAACGCGCCGAAATCGGCATACGCGGCCGGTCCTTACGATCCTGCCGGGCATACCCATAATAGGGTAACACTGCAGTGATGCGCTCTGCCGAAGCCCGCTTGAGCGCGTCCATCATCAGCAGCAATTCCATCAGGTGCCGGTCCACCGGCCGGCAGGTCGGCTGCACCACAAAAACATCGGCTCCGCGCACATTTTCCTGAATCTGCAGGTGCACTTCGCCGTCTGAAAACTGCTTGACGTTCACCGCCGCCAACTGGCATCCCAGCTCATAGCAAATCTCCGCCGCCAGGGCGGGATTCGCGTTGCCCGAGAACACTTTGAAGTGATTAAACCTCATGCGGCGTGCCGGCTGTGGGGCGGCCATAGATTGTCATTTTGGAGCCCGGGGTCCTTCGATATATTCCCCCAATTGCCTGCGCCACAGCCGCTGGTAGCTCCTACCGCTCACCAGGTTGGCCGGAACTATGCGGCAGTCCTCAAACACCCGGTCCTGTTCCAAAGTCTTTGCCACCCGATCGCGCTCGGTCTTCGAACCGAAAACGGCAAACAATGCCGATCCGCTTCCCGTCATCCGCGCACCCGCCGCGTGTTTCCGCAATCGGCCCCACATCTTTTTGAGCAGGGGTTGCTGACTGAAAACGGCAGACTCGAAGTCGTTCGCGCTGAGCGTACTGGCCGCCCTCGCCGAACGCAAGTCGCCAAGCGTCCGCACAAAGAGCCGGAAATCACTAATTTTACGCGACAAATCAGGTGAAGTCAAATCTCGACCCAGAGCCGCATACGCCAGTCCCGTTGCGACATGAATGCCGGGCGCCACCACCACCATCGGTTCCGCAGCAACCTCCGGCAGACTGTAGAACTCCGTCCCTCGCCCAATCGCCACCGCCGTCCCGCCGGTCAAGAAGAACGGCACATCGCTGCCCAGTTCGGCGCCTAGACTCAGGAGCCGGTCGAACGCAATCCGGCGCCTGGCCAACACCGGCAGCGCCAGCAGCACTGCCGCCGCGTTGCTTGACCCGCCGCCCAAGCCGCCGCCCATCGGAATGCGCTTCTGAAGCCGGAAGCGGACCTGCGCGTGCATCTTCATGGCATCCAGCGCGGCCCGCGCCGCTCGCAGAATCAAATTGTCAGGAATGGCCAGCGAATCGTCGAGTTCCAGCGCCGTCCGCCGCGCCGTTTCATATTCGATGACAATCGTATCCGCCAGAGAAATCGTCTGGAAAACGGTGCGCAGCTCGTGGAACCCATCGGCGCGTTTGTGGAGCACCCGGAGATCCAGGTTGATCTTCGCAAGTGACTGCAGCCGCACTCGCCGAACCATTGCTAGTAATGCACCAGTGCCTGCACATCCATGTCCGGCAATCTTTCGCGGCCCTTCAGGAAATCCAGCTCGATCACGAACTGGAGTCCCACAACCTCGCCCTTGAGCTGCCGGACCAGCTTGACCACGGCCTCCGCCGTGCCCCCGGTTGCCAGCACATCGTCGACGATCAGGACTCGGCTGCCGATCTCCATCGCGTCGCGATGCACCTCCAGAATGTCGGTACCGTACTCCAGTTGATATTCGACCCGCTCGGCCGCGGCCGGAAGTTTTCCGGGCTTGCGCACTGGCACGAAGCCAGCGCCCAGCGCGTAAGCCACAGCCGGCGCAAAAATGAAGCCACGGGCTTCGATCCCCACCACGGTATCGATTCCTTGCCCGTGGTAGCCATCGCTCAGCCCATCGATGACGGACTTCAACCCCTTCGCATCCTTCAACAGCGTAGTGATGTCATAGAACAGGATGCCGGGCTTGGGGAAATCCGGCACCTCGCGGATCAGACCTTTGAGATGATTCATGG
>DATJEI010000074.1:0-2528 GCA_035496735.1 Bryobacteraceae bacterium
CCGAGCGTCGCTTCAAGCCGTTCGATTGCCGCCACCGTGCCGATCCAGCCGAAATCGTGCGCCGCGATGATCGAGAGCAGATAGAGCCCAAGGTTGGTGGGCGAGGTTCGATGGGCCACAACCGGAGTTGGCTGTTCCTGAAAATTGTCGGGCGGAAGGGCGTGGTCGTCCGGACCGACAAAGGTTTCGAAGAAGCGCCAAGTTCGCCGCGCGGTTAACCGCAGAGTGCGAGCGTCGTCTGCCGAAAGAGGCTGAGCCCCAGCCGCGCGCGGCGGCAGGCTGATCCAGTGCGCCACCATGGGCGACAGCGCCCAGAGAAGACAAAATGGCGTCGCAACCAGCCATGCTCCCGGCGGCCCGAATGGGACGAGGATGGCTGTTACCGCAGCAAGCAGTACGGCCCCGCCCATCCGGTAATAGACGCTCCCGAGGGTGATATAGAAAGCAGCTTTCGCCTGCGCGGCCGTCACCCACTCAAGCAGCTTTCGGCGCGTCACATACAAGCGAAAGAGTGTGCGGACGATCGCATCGGTCATTAACCATGCCTGATGGGCAAGCAACGTCACCGTGAGTCCAACCTGCGACACGGCAAGCACCAGGTCCGTGCCGACAGCACGCAGGTGGCTACGTTTTGAGATCCCGCGGCGATGCGGGATCAGCCCAGTCAAGACGGGCAAAAGTGGAGGGATAGCGATGGCAGCCAGCACAAACGTCGTCCAGATCACTGGCGCAGCGAACGGGAGCGTCCAGCCGGCGATCAAGGTCAAAACGGCGGCCGGGGCTGACAGCGTGCGCCGGAGATTGTCGAGCATCTTCCAACGGCTGATGAGGGGAATCGGCGCGTGAATCCGATGGCCGCTTGCATCTCGCGCATAGCCGAGGATCCACGGCAGCAACTGCCAGTCACCGCGAGCCCAGCGGTGTTGGCGAGCCGTGGCGATCGCATAGTGCGGCGGAAAATCATCGAAGAACTCGATATCGGTGACGAGTCCTGCGCGCGCGAAGATCCCTTCAAAGAGATCGTGACTCAACAAGACATTCTCTGGCACCCGCCCCGCGAGGGCCGCCTCAAACGCATCTATGTCGTAGATCCCTTTACCGATGTAAGAACCCTCAGCGAAAAGATCCTGGTAAATGTCGGAGACTGCGGATGCGTACGGGTCAATGCCGCCTGGCCCCGAGAAGATGCGCTGAAAAAGAGACCCCTCACGATCGGTGGGTAAGGTCGGCGTGACGCGCGGCTGCAGCAGGGCGTAGCCCTCGACCACTCGACCGAAATGCGGGTCAAATCTCGGCCGATTGAGGGGATGCGCTATAGTGCCGACCAATCGAACGGCAGACCCTCTTGGCAGTCGCGTGTCCGCGTCGAGGGTGATCACATAGCGGACGACGGAGGGAACAACCGGTGCCCGACCACCTGTTGGCACGAAACTGGTATCGGCGGCGCCGCGCAGCAGGCGATTCAGTTCATGAAGCTTTCCACGTTTGCGCTCCCAGCCGATCCACTTTCGCTCGCTGTCGTTCCAACCGCGCCGGCGGTGGAAAAGAAGAAATCGCTCGCCCCCATCGGGGGGGGCGCCATGGCGTTGGTTCAGCCGTGCGATGCCCTCAATCGTTGCCGCCAGCAGTTCGTCGTCTCCCGGCATGGTTTCTTCAGGCGCGTCGGTCCAGTCGGAAAGGAGCGCGAAACGAAGATCGCCATCCGGATTTGCAAGATAGTGCACTTCCAGCCGCTCGATCTGCTCCGCAATCTGGGCGTGGCCGGTCAGGAGAGTCGGTACGACGACCAAGGTCCGAAGATCCGCTGGCACTCCGTCACGGAGCGCCAGCCTCGGCAGCGCCTGTGGCCCGAGCAGCTCCATGACCTCACGATTGACCAACGCGATCGCCAGATCCGAAGCCGGTACGAGAGCGAGAAGCGCAATGAGCAACAGAGCCGCAACACCAACTTCTGCTGCGCCCGAATTGAACAGGAACAAAGTCAGGATCAGACCGCTAACGATCGCAATGGTTACAAGGTACCGAGACGTTGCATTGGTGACGTAGGCGCGGCGAAGCCACGTCTTGATCGGCATGCGGAAGCCGAGTTCCTGCTCGAAGGCAACACGCCCGTTCGCGAGAAGGTAATAGCCGGGATCCGCGCGCCGGTCCGCCACTGGCTGACCGGCCTCCTCTGCGGTGGCGCGGGAACGTTTCGCCTGAGAAACCGCCCGCCGGGCAATTTCACGCTCATCGTGTGGCGAATGCCGCGAGAGTTCTTCGATCGCACGCCGGTAACGATCTCGCGTCACGAAATCCGGCGCGGCAAAACCGTTGTCGGTCCAGAGTATCGCGTCGACGAGACTGACACTCTCAAAGAATTCCGCCCAGTCGAAGGCGGAAATCAGGCGCATGCTGGTAATCACGTTGCGCACGGTCACGTTCATCGCTGCCTGCTGCTGGTGCTCGACCCGGACAATCTCATCAGATGTTATGCCCTGAGCCTCCAGCTGTCTTTCGAGCCACTGAAGCGCCGGCGTGACCACCGG
>DATJEI010000075.1:0-4352 GCA_035496735.1 Bryobacteraceae bacterium
ATCAGTTGTTCGCGAATGGTTTGCTGAACTTTAGGGTCGGCAAGCTCACGCTGGCCGGCGGGCTCGCGCGTGATCAGCTTCAGAATGCGATAGCCTTCGGCGGTATGCAGCGGAGCAGTGGTTTCCCCGGGACCCAGCGCCATCAGAGTTTTGCGCAGATCGGCATTGGCTTTCTCCAGCGCGGATTCCGGGACGAATCCCAGATCCCCGCCATTCTGGGATGAATTGGGATCTTCCGAATAATTCTGCGCCAGCATGGCGAAATCCTCACCCTGGCGAAGGCGGGCAGCGATGCTTTGGATCTTCTTGCGCGCCTGTTCCTCATCCCGCGCCTTGTCGTTCTTCAGATTGCGCACGTTGGGGTCGGGGTTGGGCGTCACCAGAATCTGCGCCATATGAATCTGCGGTTCGGCTAGATTGAAACTGGCTTTGTTGGCGATGTAAAAATCGGTGATGTCCTTGTCGGTGATGGTGATCTGCGAAGTGATTTCCTTGTTAAACAGCTTTTGCACGCTGAGATCGCGGCGCAATTGCGCTTTGAGTTCGTCGACCGTCATCTTGCGCGCGTCCAGTTGCTTCTGGAATTCTTCCTGGGTGTACGGCGCTTTGAGCTCGTTGAACTTGGCGTCGACGTCGGCGTCGCCGGCCATCAGGCCTAGCTTCTCCGCACGTTGCAGCATGATCTCGTTGTCGATAAGCGTTCGCAGCACTTCCAGCTTCTGTATCTGCTCCTGGTCGCCGCTCGAACGCTCGCCTGCGGCGCCCGCGAACTGGGCTTCGAACTGTTTATCGAGCTGAGCATAAGTGATGGCGCGCCCATTCACCGTGGCGGCCACGTTGGCCGGGGCGGAGCGGTCGCAACCCGTCAATGCGGCGAACAGAACCAGGACTCCAGGGAGCGCGTGGGCTGTTAAGCTCATGAAGTTAGGCTCATGCGGAGGGAACTCTTATTCTACCGCGCAGCGGGCGGGCCGGGCGGCGGCTTCAGGCTGCGCTCGAAGAAGTCGAGCATGGTGGCCTCCATCTGGCGAGCCTCAGCCCCCGAAACGCCGTGGGTTTTCCCTGTATACAGCGACAATTCGAAGTGTTTGCCGGCAACCTCCAGCGCGCGAATCACCTGCGCTGAGTTTTGAAACAGCACGTTATCGTCTTCGAGATTATGGGCGATCATCAGCCGGCCCGCGAGATTGTGCGCGTGCCGCGCGAGCGACGTCCGCGCATAGGCTTCGCCGTTATCTTCCGGCAACCCCATATAGCGCTCCGTGTAAATGCTGTCGTAGTTGAGCCAGTTGGTGACGGGCGCGCCGGCGAATCCCGCGTGGAACAAATCCGGGGCATTGAACATCAGGTTCAAGGTCATGAATCCGCCGTAGCTCCAGCCTGTGACACCAATGCGCTGCGCATCGATAAAGCCGCGCGAGATCAGATATTCCACGCCCTCGCGTTGATCGGCCAGCTCCCGCGAGCCCAGGTTGCGATACACCGGAGTCTCAAACGCGTGTCCTCGGCCGGCTGAGCCACGGTTATCCATTTCCCAGACCACATATCCCGCCTGCGCAAATACCTGATCCATGCCGAGCCCCGGCCAGGCGTCGCGCACGGCCTGCGCGTGCGGCCCGCCGTAGACGTCCACCAGCAGCGGATACTTCTTCGCTTGATCGAAGCCGGGCGGCTTGATCAGGCGCCCATAAAAACTGGCGCCATCCTTGCCCTTGAACTCGACAATCTCGGTGGGACGGACGTCGAGCTCATCCAGCACCCTTCGATCCGCCGGACGATACACCGCAATGGCATCGCCATTTGCGTTGCGCAACGTCCCTTCGGGCGGCGAAGTCAGGTTCGAATAAGTATCCAGAAAGCAACTCCCCCCGGGAGCCATCGAGATTCGATGCGCGCCCGCACCCGCCGTGATTCGCCGCTTCCCGCCGCCGTCCAGGCGGACGCTGTACAACTGACGCTCCAAGGGACTCGCCTCCGTCGAACGATAGTAAACGCGCCCGGCTTTCTCATCCATGCCGGTGAAGTCGGTCACCTGCCAGGCGCCCTTCGTGAGTTGTTGCGGCGCCGCGCCATCCAGGGAATAGAGGTACAAGTGGCGGAACCCATCGCGTTCACTGGTCCACAGAAACCGCTTCCCGTCTTTCAAAAAGACCGGATCGCCGGCAATGTTGATCCAGTAGGAATCCGATTCACGGTAGACCGTTCGCGATTTACCCGACGCCACCTCGTATACCAGAAAATCGAGCTGGTTCTGAATGCGGTTGGTGCGCACGACATACACGCCTGTTGAATCCGGGACCCAGCCGGCCCGAGCGATCAGGTATGTCTTGACCGTATCGCCAATATCCAGCCACTTGGTTTCACCGCCCGCGGCCGGGATCACGCCAAACCTTACGATCGCGTTTTTCTCGCCCGCCTGCGGATAGCGCTGCGGCTCGAGCACCGCGCGCGAGCCGAGCAAGTCGGTGTGAGGATACAGCGGTTCGCCGCTGACATTGAATTGCAGATATGCGATTGCGCTCGAATCGGGCGCCCACCAGTAGGCGGTTCCTAACTCCAGTTCCTCGGGATACACCCAATCCAGGCCCCCATTGCGCAGCGTGTCTGAGCCATCGGAGGTGAGCCGCGTCTCGCGGCCGTCGCCCGGCTTGAGCGCATCGATGTTGAGCACGTACAAATCCCAGCCGCGGCGGAAGGCGACCTGCTTGCCATCGGGCGAGAACTTGGGATCATGCTCGGCCGCGGACGTCTTGACCAATTGCCGCCACGCGCCGCCCGGAATCGTAATCAGGAACAGATCTCCGCCGCCGTCGTAAAGAACTTCGCCGCCCCGAGGCGACCACTGCAGCGTGGCCTCATCGAGGCGGCGGTTTTCCCATTCATACCGTTCCGGGGCCGGTGGTCTCAGCGCCGCGTTGTCGAGCGCGGTCAAGTCTACGACGTCATACGATTTCTTCCCCGCGACGTCGAACCATTTTAGCTGGCTCCCTTGGCGGTAAACGAAGGTCTTGCCATCGGGAGCCCACACCGGATCGCCGGGCGTCGCGCGAGCCGAGCTACTCCGCCATGCCTGCAGCGCCTCCAGCGTGATCGGCTTTTTCTGGGCGAACGCCGGGCCGGGCAATATGAAAACCAGCCCGGCCGGCAATACGAACGCCACTACTGCTCGCAATAAGAACGCGAGCGCAGTGCGCAACAACAGCGCCGGCCCCGAGCGGAATAAGAACGCCAGCGCCGCCGGCGATAAGAAAGCCGCCGCCTTTCGCATCGTATAGTGTAATTCTACTCAAAACCATGAAACTCACCTTCTGGGGCGCGGACAAGACCGTCACCGGATCTATGCATCATGTCGAGACCGGCGGCCGGCAGTATTTGCTCGACTGTGGTCTGTATCAAGGACATCGCCAGGAGGCGTTCGCGCGCAACAGCCAGTTTCCGTTTCCGGCATCCGCGATCGACGCCGTCATCCTCTCGCATGCGCACATCGACCACAGCGGTAATTTACCCGGCTTGGTCAAGCAGGGCTTCAAAGGGCCAATTTACAGCACTCCCGCCACTGTTGACCTGTGCCTGGCAATGCTAGCCGACTCGGCCTACTTGCAGGAGAAGGACGCGGAGTTCGTAAACCGCCGCCGCGAGCATCGCAAAGCGATCGGCCGCGACGACCGGCCGGTGGCGCCGCTGTACACCCGCGAAGACGCCGAGCGAAGTTTTCAGCAGTTCCGCGCCGTTCCTCTGGGCGAAAAGAAACAGATTGCCGAGGGCCTTTTCTACACCACCTACGATGCGGGACACATCCTGGGCTCCACATCCATGATTGTGGAGGCCGATGGCGTGCGGCTAGGCTTCTCGGGCGACGTGGGCCGGCCCGGGCTGCCGATCATACGCGATCCGCAAAGCCTCGACCCGGTCGACTATCTGATCCTCGAAAGTACCTACGGCGACCGCCTCCACAAACCGCTAGGCCATGCAGCCGATACGCTCGCGGACGTGGTGAGCCGCACAGCCGCGCGCGGCGGCAAAATCATCGTACCCGCGTTCGCGGTGGGCCGCACCCAGCAGTTGGTCTTGCTGCTGCATCAACTCATCCACGCCAAGCGGTTGCCCTCGATCCCTATGTTTGTCGACAGCCCGCTCGCCGTGAACGTAACCGAGGTCTTTCGCAACCACCCCGAGTGCTACGACAAGGATATCCGCCTGCACATCGACGAAGGTGACGATCCGTTCGGTTTCCACCGCCTGACCTACATTCGCGACGTCGCCGAATCCAAGAAGCTCAACGATCTGCGCGGCCCCTGCGTCATCATCTCCGCCTCCGGCATGTGCGAAGGAGGCCGCATTCTGCACCACCT
>DATJEI010000076.1:0-3555 GCA_035496735.1 Bryobacteraceae bacterium
AATGGTCGGAGAAGGCGTGGACCATGGTGCTGCGCTGTTGCAAACCTTCACTGGCACGTTCACCTTCACCCGGCCGAGCATGGGCTCGTGGGTGCTTTATGGCCTTGGCTCGGAGAACCGCAATTTGCCCGGCTACATCACTATCAAACCGGCGCTCTCGCATGGCGGCGCTAAGAACTGGGCCTCCGGTTTCCTGCCGGGCGCGGTGCAGGGGACCGCCATCGGCAACGCCGGTATGCCGGTAAATGAGATCCAAAAAGAACCGATCGAGTACTTGCTCAACCAGGGATTGACCCGCGAACAGCAGCGGTATGAACTGGACATGATCCAAGCCATCAATCGCAAACATCAGGCATTGTGGAAACTCGACGACGAACTGGAGACGCGTATCCAGTCGTTTGAAATGGGTTTCCGCATGCAAGCCGAAGCCTCCAAGGTATTCGACGTATCGCTGGAATCCGAGGCCACCAAGAAGCTCTATGGCCTCGACGATCCCAAGACTGCCGATTTCGGTTGGCAATGCCTCCTCGCCCGCCGTCTTGCCGAGGCGGATGTCCGCTTCATCCAGTGCACGCACAGTTACAAATGGGATCAGCACACCGATCTCTTCGATAAGCACAACGAAAACGCGGCTGAAGTGGATAAACCGATCGCGGGTCTTTTAAGGGACCTGAAAACTCGCGGCCTGCTCAAAGACACGCTGGTCATCTGGTCCGGCGAGTTCGGCCGCACGCCGGTGTCTGAGAGCGGTAACGGCCGCGATCACAATCCCTACGGCTACTCGCTCTTCATGGCGGGTGGCGGCACGAAGCCCGGCTTCGCATACGGCGCAACCGACGAGTTCGGCTACCACGCCGCGGAGAATCGCATGCATATTCACGATTTCCACGCTACCGTTCTGGCGCTCATGGGGCTGGATCATCTGAAGCTGACATATCGGTACTCGGGCCGCGACTTTCGGCTGACAGATACCGCCGGGAACGTCCACGACGGCATTTTCGCATAACCTCCGTAAGAGGCTGACCGATCTAGGCTTGACTATTTCGCGGCCGTGCGATTGGTGCAGAGCCGCGGGTGTCGGCGCCCGTCTCGCAGCCAATTTACCCGATCACGAAGCAGTTAGGTCCTGCTTGAGGTATCCGGAAAGGTGACGAGTTCGCGACAATCCGGGCGTTATCCGAGGCGAGCATTGGCAAGCGGGCTCGAGGCGCTACTTTCATGAAAGTATCTCCCCCGGGAAGCGGAGTTCGAACTCCACCGCAGACGGATCCGCCACAGAATCGGCGTCGCCACACACAGATGCCGTTAGCGGCGTCAAGGATAAGTGACAAAAAAAGATAGCATAGGGGAACAGGAATGATGTATAATCATCCCCCGCGGTAACGTAGGGGTGTACGGTAGCCGGGAAACTAGAACGGGATTCCTGGTTCAATAAAGTCCGGCATTCGCGAGGGTGGTCTTGATATGCAAGTGCAGGGCAAACGGGATATTCACGCTTGGCCTACAGGCTGAGTTTGGGAGGTCTGTAATGCTTCAACCTTTGGGAAGCAGGAAGTGTGCGTTTATTTGGGTGATTTTTTCATTGCTGAGCGTTTTCAGCGCAACGGCAAGCGGCCAGGTCACAGGCGGATCCGTCACCGGTTCGGTGCAAGATACGACGTCGTCGACCATCGTCGGGGCAACGGTGAAGCTAATCAACAACGGTACATCGGCCGTACAGACAACCTCCACCGACAACTCTGGCAACTTTCAGTTCCTGCTTGCGCCCCCCGGCATCTACGCTCTCGAAGTTTCAACCCCGGGTTTCCGGACCTTCCGCCGGGATGGCATTATCGTGGAAGCGGACCGTTCGCTCGCGGTTCCCGTGACGCTTGCCGTCGGCGAGGTGACGGATAAAGTGGAGGTCGTCGGAGGGACGCCCTTGCTCGAGCCGAACACCTCCTCGCTGGGCACCGTCATGGACCGCCAAAAAGTGGATGATCTGCCTCTGAACGGCCGCAATCCGATGGGCCTTGCCAACTTGATTCCCACCGTTCGCGGCGTCGGTTATTTCGGCGGCCAAGTGCTCTCCACGTGGCGCACCGCGGCCGTCAACATTAGTGGCGGGCAGCCGCTGCTGAACTCGTTCCTGATCGATGGCGTCGCCAATGACAAGATCGGCGACGCGGCGGGCGCGCTCACCTACCTCAGCGTGGACGCGACGCAGGAGTTCAAAGTACTCACCAACTCCATGTCCGCCGAGTATGGGAGGACCGGCGGAGGCGTCATCAGTGTCGTCAGCAGGTCTGGGACTAATCAATATCACGGCTCCGCGTTCGAGTTCCTGCGCAATAACAAGTTGAATGCCAATAATTTCTTCTCGAACCGCTCCGGCGCGCCCTTGCCGCCAGTGGCGGTCAACCAATACGGCGGAACATTCGCCGGGCCGGTCAAGAAGGACAAAGCATTTTTCTTCTTCAATTACGAAGGCTACAAAGAGCGCCGCAGCCAGACTCGGATCATTACGTCGCCAAGCGTGCGGGAACGCGCGGGCGATTTTTCCCAGACTTTTACCTCAGCGGGCCAGCTGATCACCATTTTCGATCCGCTCACCACCAGGCCCGACCCAGCCCATCCCGGCGCTTTCATCCGCAGTCCCTTCGGCGGCAATGTGATCCCGCCCGACCGGATCAGCCAGCTGTCGAAAACAACTTTCAGCCTCTTTCCGCTTGGCAACCTGCCAGGCCAGCCGATCACCCACGCTCAAAACCTTTTTCAGACCGCCAAAAGCCCCATAGACCGCTATACCTGGGGTCTTCGACTGGATTATAGTCTCACCGAGAACAGCCGCATCGCGCTCCGTTACACCCGTGATGTGCTCGAACCCTGGCTCTTCCCCAATTTCTTCAATAGCGTAATCGACACCGACGGGCGCTACATCGCGATCCCGCGGCGCAGCGCCACCCTGCAATACACAAATTCTTTTTCGCCGACGCTGTTGTTGGAAGTACGGACGGGCATAAACACGGATGGTGAAAATGGCTACGGCCCCTTCTCGCAGGATATTGGGAAAAACTTCGACCTTACTTCGCTCGGATTCCCCAAGTCATTTATCGATCAACGCCAGCACGGCCACTTCACGCCGCGCGGCGCCTTCCCCAATTACAACGTCGCCGATCTCACGAATTTCGGAGCGCTGGGCGATCAGATTCGCACCGGAATGTCCTGGGACACCAGTTTCTCCCTCACGAAAGTGCTTGCTTCTCACACCATCAAAGTGGGGTACAGCGAGCGATTCTCGGCATTCAACTCGGGCGGTGTCGGCAACAATCTATTTACTTTCAACCGCGGTTTTACGCAGGGACCCAATCCGACCGTGGCGAGCGCCACCGCCGGTGACGGCATTGCTTCGTTTATGCTCGGCATGCCGGCCACCGGAAACAATACCTTTAACCCGGACTTCGCGCTGGGCCAGCACTACCATGCGGCTTTTGTGCAGGAGGACTGGAAAGCTACCCGTAAGCTGACGATGAACCTCGGTCTGCGCTGGGAATACGAAGAGCCGGTCACCGACCG
>DATJEI010000077.1:0-9426 GCA_035496735.1 Bryobacteraceae bacterium
AATCCTGGTCGGACTGCTCGCTGCTATCGTGGGCAGCATCACGCCCATTGACGACATCGGCAAGATGGTGAATATCGGAACTCTTCTGGCCTTCGTGATCGTTTGCTGCGCCGTGATGGTGCTTAGGCACACCAATCCGTCTCAAGCACGGCCTTTTCGGACGCCGTGGGTGCCACTGGTACCCATCTTAGGGATCGCCTTCAACGGCTATATGATGTACAAGCTGGGATGGATCAACTGGCTGCGTCTCACCGTCTGGCTGGTGATCGGGCTAGTGATCTACTTTGGCTATAGCCGCCATCATAGCCGCCTGCAGCACGGCGATCGCGAACCGAAACCGCAGCCTGTTCGTCCTGCTTTGTGAAGTAGCGGAACCACAAGCGGATCTGGCAGGCTCGCGGATCGCAGTATATTGGAATTCATGCGTCACCTGTTTCCGCTTGCCTTGTTCGCCTGCCTGACGGCCTGCACCCAGGCGCCGGCCCCCGCCCCGCAGGATTCCGACAAACTCACGCAGGATTTCATTTACGGAACCCTCGCCTTATCCCCCGTGAGCGCGACCCAGGCCGGCTACCATCAGCACAACGCCACGGTGCTCGACGATCTGCTCGACGACTACAGCGCCGCCGGCCTCGAGCAGCAGCGCGGCTTCTGCAAAGGCATACAAAATCGTGCCGGCGCCATGGATGCGGCCAAACTCGACAAGGAACAAAAGGCCGACCTCGACATCATCAAGAGCAACACCGGCTTGTGTCTCCTCGAACTCAACACCATCCAGAATTTCAAGCACAATCCCACGGTCTACGTCGAATTGGTGGGCACCGCCCTGTTCACGCCTTACATGCTCAACTACGCGCCCATCGAGCGGCGCTTCGAACACATCACGCATCGCCTGGAGAAAGTTCCCGCCTTGTTCGAGCAGGCCAAGGCTAATCTGACCGACGCGCCCGAGGTATGGAACCGCGTCGCGCGTGAAGAGAACGACGGCAATATCGCGCTGATCGACAAGACGCTGCGTGACGCCGCACCCGCATCGCAGAACGCTGCATACTCCGCGGCGGCTGCGAAGGCTTTGGCGGCGGTGCGCGATTTCAACGTTTTTCTTAAAGACAAGCTTGCGGCCAAGACTTCCGATTGGCGACTCGGCAAAGAAAAGTACGATCAGAAGTTTGCCTTGGTGCTGGCCGCAGGCCGCACACCCGCGCAGCTCCTCGCCGCCGCGGAGGACGACCTGAAGAGCGTGCGCGCCGAAATGGCGAAGCTGGCCGCGCCACGAACCATCCAGCAGGCTTTGGACGCGGCCGCGCGCCAGCATCCTACCCGCGAAAATTACATGCCCAAAGCCAAGGAGATGCTGGCCCAGGCTACTGCCTTCGTTAAGCAAAAGGATCTTCTCACCCTGCCCGCGCGTGCCAACTTGCAGGTAGTCGAGACGCCCGAATTCCTGCGCGGCATCTACGGCGTGGGAGGATTCAACCCGGCGCCGGCGCTTGAACCTCAGCTGGGCGCGTACTATTGGATCACGCCCATTCCTAAAAGCTGGTCCGCCGCGCGCGCCGAGTCGAAGCTGCGCGAGTATAACGACTACGGCCTGCAGGAGCTAACCATCCATGAGGCCATGCCCGGCCACTACGTGCAATTCGAATACGCCAATGATGTCCAACCTGTGCCGCGCCGCCTGTTGCGCACCATATTTTCCAATGGCCCGTATGTGGAAGGCTGGGGCGTCTATGCGCAGCAAGTGATGTCGGATGAAGGCTACCTTGACAACAGCAAGGGCCTCCGGCTCACTTTTGACAAGCAGATTCTGCGCGTGTTGGCCAACACCATTCTGGATGTGCGCCTGCAAACCATGGGCATGACCGAGCAGCAGGCGCTCGACTTGATGATCAAGGACACCTACCAGGAAAAAGAGGAGGCCACCGCGAAACTGCAGCGCGCCCAATTATCCTCCTGCCAGTTGCCCACCTATTATGTGGGCTGGAAAGGCTGGCTCGACGTCCGCGCGGGCTACAAGAAAGCCAAAGGAACCGCGTTCTCATTGAAGGATTTTCACGAAAGGGCCTTGAAAGAGGCCGGAGTGTCGCTGCCGGCTTTGGCCGGGCTTCTGGAATAGCATCCACGATAGGCAAACCAACAGGCCATGCGCCTCGACCCGATATATATGCGGTTCACGCTTCTGGCAGGCGCCATGTGTCTCGGTGCCCAGGAAACAGTGATTCGAACCACCGTGCCGCTGATTTTGGCGCCGGTAACCGTGACGGATCATCACGGCAAAACCATCGAGGGTTTGACCGAATCTGACTTCGAGGTGCTGGATAACGGCAAACCCGTCAGGCATAGTCTCGAGATCACAAATCAGCCGATTGCGTTGGTGGTGGCCGTGCAAACCAGCGCAATCTCCGGTCCCGCGCTGGCGAAAGTTCAAAAAATCGGAGCGATGTTTGAACCGCTGGTGGTTGGTGACGGAGGTATTGCCGCGATCGTCACGTACTCAGACCAGATCAAAGTTTGGCAGGGCTTCACTCACAGCGCCGATGATTTCACAGGGCGCATGCGCAAGATCCAGCCGGACGGTGATTCGCGGACTGACGCGCGTCTGAACGACGCCGTGCTGAAGGCTGTGAAGATGTTCGCGGATCGGCCCAAGTTCAGGCGAGTGCTGGTAGTGATCGGCGAGAGCCGGGATCGCGGCAGCCAAGCCAAGCTGGAAGAAGCCGTGACCAACGCGCAAGCTGCCAACGTGACCATCTATCCTGTGAACTACTCGGTGTATAAGACCAGTTTCACGACCCGCGGCGACGAGCGCTTTGATGGCTCGGATCGCCGGGTTTATGATACCGACCCCGGCAATTTACTCTTGATTTTTTCCGAGATTGGCCGCCTCGCGACATTAAATGCAGGCGACGCGCTGGCGAAGTATACGGGCGGCGAGAAGGTCTCCTTCACGCGGCTGGCAGGTTTGGAGAAAGTGATTGCCAAGGTAGGCGACGATCTGCACACGCAATACCTGTTAAGCTTCCAGGCCGGCGATAGCGAGACCAGAATGTATCACGCGATTACCGTCAACGTGAGACGCGCGGAAGCTGTGGTTCGAGCACGGCCGGGTTATTGGCGGGAGTGATTGTTCCAAGCAACTTATTGAGTTGCCCGCGCCACCGACCATGCATGCAGACTTTCCGGCACACTGATCTGCCGCCGCGTGTTGCAGGCCGGGCTCCGGCCTCAAAAGTGGCCGGCCTGGGTTACGACTATGGACCTGAGGCTTATCTTATAGATCGATCCGCATTCGGCAATAATGTTTCGCCGGGCGACTGATTCGCCGGTGCGCCGACCCGAAAGTTGAGCTTCTATTCCAGCGCGCGTCTCAACGCCGAGGCAAGTTTCGCCAGGCCCGCGCCCACGTCCGCGCCCAGGTGAATCCGCAATGCGCGGCGCCCGCGTTCGCGGAGCACTGTGAGGTCGCCCTGCGCTTGCGCGGCTTTGACGATCCCGAAGGTGTACCTCTGCCCCGGAATGGCCAGGTCATGCGCGTCGTCCGCGGTGATCTGCAGAAACACGCCGGTATTGGGTCCGCCCTTATAGGCCTGGCCGGTCGAATGCAAAAATCGCGGCCCGAATCCCAGGCACGTCGCCACGCGCTTGGCGTCGCGCACCCGCTGGCGCATCGCGCTCAGCGCAACCTCGTGCGCCGGGTTCATTTCGATGTAGGCTAGCACAGCGAAATAATCACCGGCTTTGATCGAGTCCAGATGCGCGCGCAGAGTATCGGTAAGCGTCGGGCCAGCCGTCTTACCGAAAACTTTGATACCCGCCTCTTCAAACGCCGGACTCTCCGCCGGCAGCGTCCCGGTGGCTTCAAATTGGCTGGTTAATTTCTTGGTCGCGACCTTGCTCGCTTCGACGTCCGGTTGATTAAAAGGGTCGATCTCGATGACCGCGCCCGCGACGGCAGTGGCGAACTCCCAGCGGAAGAACTCAGCGCCTATTTGGTACACATCGTCGAGCGCAATGCGAATCACCGGATGCCCCGCCGCCGCCAGCGCATCCAGGGCACGGTCCTGCGCTTCGTCGGGCGCGGGCGTAAGCCGTGCGTACGCGAACACCCGGTCGGCGCCATATACTTCCGGCGGCCCCAGCAGCTCGCGGTCCAGCGGGATGATGGCTCTGCCGTTCTTGCCCGTCGATTCCGCCACCAGTTGCTCCAGCCACGCACCCAGATCGCGAATCGCGGGCGAAGCCACGATGGTCAACTTGTCGCGGCCGGCGCGCGCCAGCGTTCCCAGCAACACACCGAGCGTGAGTCCTGGATTGTCCTTCGGAGCCCCGCAGGCTTGCTCCATTGCAGCCGCCGGCGCCAGCAACTTGGCCACGTCGACGCCCATCGCCGCCGCCGGAATCATGCCGAAATCGGATAGCGCCGAGTAGCGCCCGCCAATCGAAGGCAGCCCGAAAAAGATATGCCGGAAGCCATCCCGCTCGGCCACCTTCTGCATCTGTGAGCCGGGGTCGGTGATGGCGATAAACCGGCTTCCATCGCGTCCCGAGCGTTCGAAGAAATATTCCTTGAAAATGTTCGGTTCGAGCGTCGAACCCGATTTGCTCGACACAATGAACAACGTGCGCTTCGGGTCGATCTTCTTCTCGGTGGCCGACACCTGCGCCGGGTCGGTCGAATCAAGCACGTGCAGATCCGGAAATCCGGGGCCTCCGCCAAACGTCAGGCGCAATACTTCCGGACACAAGCTGGATCCACCCATGCCCAGCAGCAGCGCGTCCTTGAACCCCGCCGCTTTGACTTCAGCGGCGAAGCGCTCCAGGCGCTGCCGTTGCGCAAGTTGTTTCCCGGCGATCCCGAGCCACCCCAGCCACTGCGCTTCGTCGGTGCCGGTCCAGACCGTGGCATCGCCCGCCCAGATCCGCGCGACTCGATCGCTATTCTCCCAGGCGCGCAGATTTTCCGCTGCCGCCCCAACTAGGTCCGGCGGAAGCGAATAAGTGAGCGACTTCATTGCGGCTGTGTTACGGTCAGCAGCTTGGCGAACGCATCCTCGAACTGCTTGACGCCCGCGACGACCAGATCGGCTGTCACGGTTTCAATCGAGATTCCCGCCGCTTCCAGGTTCGCCATCACCGTGCGCGCGCCCTCCACGTCTTCGGTCAGCGAAGCGCGCGGCACGCCATGATCACGGAACGCATCATAGGTCGCCGGCGGGATGGTGTTCACCGTGTCCTTGCCGATCAGCTCCTCGATGTACAGCACGTCGCGCAGCTTGGGATTCTTGGTCGATGTGCTGGCCCACAGCACGCGCTGCGTCTGTGCCCCTTTGGCCGCGAGCACTTCCCAGCGCGGTCCGGAGAAAATACGCTGGTAACGCTCATACGCCAGCTTGGCGTTCGCGATGGCCACTTTGCTGCGCACGGACTCCATCAGTTTCTTCCGCTCCGGCTCTGCTTCCGGAAGGCGCTCGTCGATCAGCGCGTCCACCGCCGTGTCGATCCGGCTCACGAAGAAGCTGGCGACGCCCGCGATCCCAGCCAGTTCCTGGCCCTTCGCGGCCCGCTGTTCC
Organism: Bryobacteraceae bacterium; assembly: GCA_035496735.1. GTDB lineage: Bacteria > Acidobacteriota > Terriglobia > Bryobacterales > Bryobacteraceae > Palsa-187. Next base: position 5,571 of record DATJEI010000077.1, read on the forward strand.
AGTGCGCGAATGAACGCCCACGCCACCTCTTCATACATGTCTTGCGAGAACAACAAGGTGACATTGACGTTCACGCCTTCCCGCAGAGCCGTCTCAATCGCCGGAACACCCGCTGGCGTGCCCGGTATCTTGATCATCAGGTTCGGACGGTCGACGGCCTTCCAAAGGCGCAGCGCTTCGTCGATGGTCTCCTGGGTCTTGTAAGCCAGATTCGGCGACACTTCCATGCTCACGTAGCCGTCGTGCCGCTTGGTTCTGTCGTACACCGGACGCAGTACGTCGGCCGCATCCTGGATGTCGCGAATCGCCAGGCCTTCGTAGATGCCCTTGGCGTCCAGCGTCTTGTCCTTGCGCAATTGCGCGAGATAGTCGGCGTATTCGGCGCCGCCCATGGCCTTTTCGAAAATCGACGGGTTGGAGGTCATCCCGCCCAGGCCGTCTTCTTCCACCATTTTGCGGAGATCGCCGCTGGTCATCAGGCTGCGGCGAATGTAATCCAGCCAGATGGACTGCCCGAAGCGGGCCAATTGCTTGAGCGGGTTTTCAATCCCGCTGGATACGCTGCTGGTAAGAGTAGACATGAGTTTAGTTTCCCTGTCTTTAGTTTACGAAAACCGCAGGGCGATTACTTCCGCGCGCCCTCCAGCGTCCCCTGCTTCTTCCGCAGCCACAGGTAGCAATGATTGCCGATGCGCGCGGCGGCCGGAGCATGAAACAGCAGCAGGTCGAGATAGCGCAAGGGGAACAGCAGCCAGCCCAGTCCTGCATGCGCCGCCATGCGCCATGCGCGGTACGGCAGCAAGAGCTTCGCGTATTCAAGCGTCATCACCAGCATGGTGGCGGTCGGCCCGGTGCGCCAGCCCTCCGCGACCACCTCCATGCGGGAGCCCAGCACCTTGAGGCCATCCAGCGTGAATCGCCGGTAGTCTTTGGGATATTCGTGGAACGGATGACAGAACGGCGTGACCAGGTGCGCGTAGCCGCCGGGCGCGAGCACGCGGTAGATCTCGTTCATGACTTTGACCGGATCGCGAACGTGCTCCAGAACGGCATCGCACTCGACCCGCGTGAAGACTCCGGAAGGAAATGGCAACTGCTCGGCGTCAGCCGCGACATCGACACCCGGTACCGCGAACAGGTCGAGATTTACATAGCCCTCGACCACGCGGCCCGCGCCTCCGAGGTACAGATTCCACTTCCCCAGCGGAAAGTCCAATGGCTCCGCCGGGTTCGTCACAAACGGCGCGGGCGGCTGCAGCGCCCGGATCACGCGATCGCGCCAACGGCGTGAGAGACGCCGCCGGTAGAGCGCCTCCAGTGAGTTGTCTTCGGCCGCCATGGAGATGGAACAACCAGCATCGCATGGCCCCGCCGTAGGCGGAATGCAGCCTTCACTCGCCAACCGTAAACGCCAGATTGTCCGCCGCGGCGCCCGGCGCCAGGTTGTCGACGCCCGCTCGTTCCACACGCACGATCGACTCCGGCGGAACTTGGCCGTTCGCCACCATCGCCGCCAGCGGCTGCGTAAGCTCGCGCAGGATGGTGCGCTTCAATTCGCGCGCCCCATATTCGCTGCTGGTTCCTTTGTGGAGCAGATACTGGCGTGCGGCGGCGGTTACCTCAAGCTCGAAAGCCCGCTCCCCCAGCCGGTTATTGATATGCAACTCCAGAGCCGCGATCTGCAGATCAATGATCTCCGCCAGGGCCTCCGCGTCGAGCGGCTGATACGTGATCACGGTGTCGATCCGGTTCACAAACTCCGGCGAGAATTTGCGGCGCACCGCTCCCATGCCGATGTGGTGCAGCTTTTGCAACGTCGCGCCCGATGCGTTCCCCGTGATCGCCTCGAAGCCAAACCCCGGCCGCAGGCGGTCGCGCATCTCGCGCGCGCCCAAATTGCTGGTGAGAAAAATTAGTGACCGTTCGAAGTTCACCGTATTGTTATCGCCCAGCCGCAGTGCAGCTTTATCCAGCACGCCCATCAATAGGCGTGTCATGCTGGGCGCGGCCTTTTCGATTTCGTCGAACAACACCAGCGAGAGATCGCTGGATTCGCTGGTCACCGACGCCAGCTTCTGCTGCGTCAACATTGGCGGGGTCTCGCGATGCCCCAGATACCCCGGCGGCGCTCCAATCAGCTTGGCGACTTCGTGCTCCATCTGGAATTCACCGCAGTCCACCTTCAGCATGTGCTTCTCGCTGCCGTGCAGCGCATCGGCCAGCGCTTCGACGGTGCGCGTCTTGCCAGTGCCGGTGGGGCCCAGCAACAGAAAAATCCCAGCGGGGCGGCCGTCGGGCGATAGCCCGGCCTGATGCATCCGCACGTAAGGCACGATCTGCGTCAATGCTTGGGCCTGGCCCACGACGCGCCTCGATAACTCCCGAAGGAGGTCGCCCGCGCCGGAAATGCCAAGGCGGGGCCTCATTGCCACGGGCGGAATCCGCAATACGGCGCCCTCCTTTAGACTGCGCCGATTATGGGCTCGCGCTGGAGGCAGTGCGGGCACTCTCAGATGGGTAACCCATGGCAAAATAGGCCCGAACCGCGTCGCGGATCAGTGTGGCTGCGCGGCCGCCTCCATAAATATGACGGACGCGGGCGCGCCGGGCGTACTCGGCGGCATCATCCAGCAGCAGTGAGGTCTCCGCCACGATGCGGGCTGGATCGGTCCCCGTGAGACGCGCGGCCCCGGCGGCAACGGCCTCCGGCCTCTCGGTTTTTTCGCGCAGCACCAGCACCGGTTTGCCGAGTGACGGTGCTTCTTCCTGGATACCCCCGGAGTCAGTGAGCAGCACGCGCGCTCGCCGCATCAAGTCGACGAACGGGACATACGACAATGGCTCGATGAGCCGGATCGCCGCGATCCCTCCCAGACGTCTCTCGACCACCGCGCGCACCTCCGGGTTGGGGTGCACCGGATACACGATCTGAACGTCGCCGCGCGCGGCCAACCGTGCCAGCGCCTCGCAAATGCCGTCGAAGCCTTCGCCGAAACTCTCCCGCCGGTGCGCCGTGACCAGAATCAGCTTCTTGCCTGTGTCTGGTGCCGCAAGTCCCTCCGCCCGCAGTCTGCCCGAGGCCAGCGCGTCGCGAGTCTCCAGCAGCGCGTCGATGCCTGTGTTTCCGGTGACCAGAACCCGGTCCGGCGCCACTCCCTCGCGCAGCAGATTCTCGGCCGCGGCTTCGGTGCTCGCGAAATGCAGCCTCGCGAGCTGCGTCGCCAGCACCCGGTTCATTTCTTCCGGGAACGGTTGCCGGAAGTCGCCGCTGCGCAGCCCCGCCTCGACATGCGCCACCGGCGCGCCGCGATAGAACGCACCCAGCGCGCCGCAAAAAGTAGTGGTGGTGTCGCCCTGCACTATCACCAGATCCGGAGCTTCCTTCACCAGCACCGGGTCGAGCGCGGCAATGATGCGCGAAGTCGATTCCGCCAGCGTCTGCCCCGGCCGCATCACGTCCAGATCGTAATCCGGAACGAGCGCGAACGCCTGCAAAGTTTGATCCAGCAGGCCGCGATGCTGCGCCGTCACAATGACGCGAGTCTCGAATTCTTGGGGGACTTCCAAAAACCGGCGCGCCACCGGCGCCAGCTTGATCGCCTCGGGGCGCGTGCCCAGGACGATCGCAATTTTCAAGGAATGGACTTCATTGGATCCGGATCAGGTCCGGTGGCTTCAGTATGGCAGGAATTACTTGTGCCGGTAGGTGATGCGTCCCTTGGTCAAGTCGTAAGGCGACATTTCAAGGGTGACGCGGTCGCCGGCCAAAACGCGTATGCGATTGCGGCGAAGCTTACCGGCCAGGTGGGCGAGCACGGTGCGTTCCTGATCCAGCTGCACGCTGAACAGGCCGCTC
>DATJEI010000078.1:0-5984 GCA_035496735.1 Bryobacteraceae bacterium
CTACTTTCTGGAGAACGTGCCCACTGCGGTTGCGGAGCTGAATCGCGTCTATCCCGACGGACTGCTCTACGTCGCCGGCAACTATAGCGCTTTCCTCGAAAAGAAGGCTGAGTTTCTGCACGCCCAATCGAAACGCCAGGAGTCGCTGGAGAATCGCGTGCGCACTGAGATGGAATGGCTGCGCCGGGGGCCAAAGGCGCGCGCCACCAAGGCCAAGGCCCGCATCGATACGGCCCACGAGATGATCGGCGAACTGGCGGATCTCCGCTCCCGCAGCCGCAGCAGCGCCACGGAGATCGATTTTGCAGGAACGGACCGCAAGACCAAGCGGCTGATCCATCTGGAAGGTGTCGCCTACGGCTTCGATGGCCGAATGTTGTTCGACGATTTGGACTTCACCATCACCGCCGGCATGCGCGTGGGATTGGTGGGATCGAACGGCAGCGGGAAAACCACACTGCTGCGATTGTTGCTCGGGGAGACGCGCGGAGGGATGGCGCCTCTGCGCGGTACGATAGAGCGCGCCGACGGACTGCGCATGGTGTACTTCGATCAGAACCGCCAGCTGGATCCCGATGTCACGCTGCGGCGGGCGCTGGCGCCGGATAGCGATTCCGTGATCTACCGCGATCGGGTGATTCATGTGGCTGCCTGGGCCGCGCGCTTTCTATTCAGTGGCGAGCAGCTCAATCAGCCGGTCGGCCGCTTGTCGGGAGGCGAGCGCGCCCGGGTCCTGATCGCCAATCTGATGCTGGAACCGGCCGACGTGCTGTTGCTCGACGAGCCCACTAACGATCTGGACATTCCTACGCTGGAAATTCTGGAAGAAAGTCTGCTCGAATTCTCCGGTGCGCTGGTGCTGGTGACGCATGATCGCTATCTGCTGGATCGCGTTTCGACGCTGGTGCTAGGTCTAGACGGACAAGGTCGTGCCGAGCGCTTCGCCGACTACAGCCAGTGGGATGTGTGGCAGGAGCAGCGCAAGCAGCCGAAACCTAAGACTCAGGCGGAAGGGCGACCGCCGATTTCCCTCGCCGCGGGGCCGCTCGGCGCGCCCGCAAAAAAGAAGCCGTCGTATTTGGAAGCCCGCGAGTACCAATCCATCGAACAACGGGTTCATGAAGCCGAGCACGTCCTGAAACAAAAGCGGGCCGCTTTGGAAGACCCGTCCATTGTTAGAGACGGGCGGCTGATCGAGCAGGCGTATCGCGAAGTGGAAGAAGCGCAGGCCGCGGTCGATGCAGTCTACGCACGCTGGGCCGAGCTCGAACAGAAGATGGTTTAGCCCGCCATGGCCGCGATCAATGCTTGTCGCGATAAACTTCGTGGCAACTGTCGCAGGCATTGCTGAGCCGGTCGAGCGATAAAACCACCACATCCTGCTTTTGGGACTGCGCGGCTTTGTAGGTTGCGGCGCCCGCGTCCACCAATTCCTGCGTGAACTTGATCCAATCGGCGCGCTCCAGCGGCACCTTCTGTCCGTTCGAGAGCAGGCGGCCCGGCATGGAGATCAATGCCGCCGCCTCAGAAATGGCGATGGCGCTGTCCTGAACCACGGCCCACTCCTTATCGTTCTTGGGAGGCGTTTGCGCGACACTGAACACGATATCGGAATTCGGCAGTATCACTCCGCGCATCACCTGCTTCAGGGTGCCGATTGGGGCCGGCTTATAAACCGGAGCCTGCGCGATGGCCGCGCCGCAAAGAAGCAAAAGGAATCCGAAACGCATTTCTCTATTCTCGCGTGAATTCGACCAAACGTTCACGCCGCTGACAGGCCTAGCCCAGGGAAGCGGAGCAGCGGGTCCCGCGTGCGGCGGCCTTAGTCGCGGGGAACTGCGGGACGCGGGCGCCGCGCGCGACGGGCCCGCGCCGTCCGCATCGGCCGTGCTAAACTCGCGACGAGTTGAACAACAACATCTGTTTTCTTAACGCCACCGAAATGGTCCGGCGCATGCGCCGCAAAGAGCTTTCCGCGCGCGAGGTGCTGGAAGCGCACCTGGCGCAGATCGCGCGGCTGAATCCGCAAGTGAACGCTATCGTGACTCTTGCGGAAGAACACGCGCGGGCGCAGGCTTTGCGCGCGGATGAAGGCGCGGCGCGCGGCGAGTTCCTGGGGCCGTTGCACGGCCTTCCCATCGCGTACAAGGACCTGACCGAGACCCGCGGCTTGCGCACTACCTTGGGGTCGCCGATCTTCAAAGATTATGTGCCGGATTTCAGCACGCTTCTGGCCGAGCGAACGCAGGGCGCGGGCGCCATCACGATCGGCAAAACCAACACGCCCGAGTTCGGCGCCGGATCGCAGACTTTCAACCCTATTTTCGGGCGCACCAAGAATCCCTGGGATCTGTCAAAGACCTGCGGCGGTTCAAGCGGCGGCGCGGCAGTCGCGCTGGCTTGCGGAATGCTGCCCATCGCCGATGGCAGCGATTTGGGCGGCTCGCTGCGCAACCCGGCCAGCTTTTGTTCCGTGGTGGGCTTCCGCACGTCGCCGGGGCGAGTCCCAAAGGTTCCCTCGCGCGACGGCTGGAATACGCTGAACGTGGTTGGCCCCATGGCGCGCACCGTCGAGGATCTGGCGTTGTTCCTTTCAGTGATCGCCGGACCCGATCCGCGGGCTCCTTTATCGATCCATGAGCCGGGCTCGCGCTTCGCCCAACCGCTCACGCGCGATTGCAGAGGATTGCGCATCGCCTGGTGCGATAAGTTCGCAGGTTTGCCCTTCGATAGCCGGGTCAGCGCGGTGGTGAAGGCGCGGCGCAGCACCTTCGAAGCGCTGGGTTGCGTCACCGAAGACGCAAATCCCGATTTCTCAGGCGCCGATGAAGCCTTCAAGACTCTTCGCGCGCTGGGATTCTATCAAGAGCACGGAGCGCTTCTGGAGCCGCACCGCACGCAAATGAAGCGCACCGTGGTGGATGAGATCGAGCGCGGAGCGCGCTTGACGGGTCCGCAGATCGCGCACGCCGAAACCTTGCGCTCGCTGCTTTTCGCGCGCATTGGCGAATTCATGGCCCGCTTCGATTTCCTGGTGTTGCCAGTGGTTCAGGTTCCGCCGTTCGATATCGATCAGGAGTACGTGACGGAGATCGAAGGCCAGCGCCTGGCGACTTATGTGGACTGGATGCGGTCCTGCTACTTCATCAGCACCACGGCGCTGCCGGCGATTTCGGTTCCAGCGGGTTTTACGCCGGAGGGGTTGCCAGTGGGCCTGCAGATTGTCGGACGCCACCAGGATGACTGGGGCGTTCTGCAAATGGCCCACGCGTTTGAACAGGCTGCCGGAATTCGCGACCGGCCGGCCTTGGCTCAGAACGCGGCTTAGCTGCCGGACGATGCTTTCGCGCTGGGGAGCGACAGATATCAGGCGGCCGCCACCATGCGCGGTACCATCGAATTCGACAAGCCGCCAAACGGTCAAATCGGTGCGCTTGGCATCCGTATTCCGACCGGAGCCGCGCACACATTTACGACTTTGCCGGCGCTGGCGAAGTAGCCGGACTTCGCGATGTGCCGAGAACCGTTGAATCCGAAATCATGCAATGATCGTATCTGCGTCAATCAATAAGCATAGTGAGGAGCAAAGTATGAAATCGATTCAGAAGTGGTCTGTCGGCGGCTTGCTAACCGCAGGTCTTGTCATGGTTGGATTCGTTGCGGCGGCCGGCGGTCTGCGGGCCCAGAACCCCGGGATCAAGCGCACGGTTGTGTACACGGGCGATGTATCGGTCCCGGGCCGCGAAGCCCGAATCGCCTCGGTCGATATCGCGCCCGGAGCAAACGCCGGACGCCATACCCATCCCGGCGATGAGATCACCTACGTTATCGAAGGCGAAGGCGAATTGCTGATCGACGGGCAGCCGCCGCTGAAGTTCAAAGCCGGCGACGGCTTCGTGGTGAAGGCCGGCATGAAACATGATGCGCGCAACACCGGCACGCGGCCGGTCAAACTGGCCGCAATTTATGTGGTCGACAAGGGCAAGCCCATCGCCACCCCGGTGCCTTAGCGCCGTCGGGAACCCGGACGCCATACTCTTCAAAGCCGCGCGATCTCGCCCAGCAAGCTGCTGAGCGCTTTGCGAAACTGCTCGGGTGAATACACCTCATAGAGGCGGGTTTGCAGCGGCTTTAACAGGGGCTGGAGCGAATCGAACGCCTCCGGCTGCGCCGCGGGCTGCTGCATGCCCCCGGGATAGTTGCGCCGCCCCATCCTCGAAAACGCTTCGAACCCCAGCGGCATGCGTTCCGGCGGCAAATGGTACCGCACATAGTACAGCAGGCCGTGAGGTTTGGCTTCCAGCTCGATGGGGCGGCTTTTCTCCGCGGAATCGAGCGTCATTGGCGCCGCCAGAACAATCAACACACGAACTGGCTCGCTGGCGTCCGCCCCGCTGCCGGAAGGCGCCAGGCGCTCTCGTACCTGCTGTACGAAGTACGGCGCGTTTTGCTCGCGATGTTCCAGCGAGCGGACGTCGATTTTGTTGGGATCGGCCTGGGTCAAGGCTTCGCGCAGGCGTGTCCAGTCCAGTTGGCGCACAGCGTCCTGTTCAAAAATGACGCGCCGGTTGGAAATATCCAGCAGCGTGACATGCAGGCTGCCGCCCGCCACTTCCATCTGCGAAAACACTTTCAACGCAGGCACCAGATTGGCCAGGTTTCGGTTGTTGGCGGTTCCCGTGTTTAACCCGCGGCTGGGGCCGGAAGGCGACGCATTCATCAGCACCTCGACGCGAACCGGACGGCGTGCGGCGACGGGCAGCTGCAAAGGCGAGGTGACATAGGGGATGTACCAGCTATCGGGTGGCTCCAGTGCGCGGAGCAGTTCCACGGCCGGCAGATCCTTCCATGCGCCTGGCAGCGGGTCGTTGCGCAGCGGATTCACGTGCAGGGTCTTTTGCTCGGCCCAATGGTCGCCGGTCTTCGCGTCGAAAATCACCACGCCCACGCGGTAATCGCCGGGCAGCACAAAGGCGTCCTGACGGTATTGGATATTGGATTTGCCCACTTCCTCCTTCACATCCTGCAGATCCAGCATTCCGTGAGTCTGGTACAACCGCTTGGCGTTGTCCTCGAATTGAATCATGATGACCAACTGGCCATGCCCGCGGCGGCTGATAAGTTCGTTGCCATCCACTTGAATTTCCACGCTGGTCTGGAGCCGCTGATGGTTGTTGAGCTCGGCCCCGCCCAGGCGCACGGACCAGCGGAGACCGGTGGGCTCACCTTCCGCCAACCAGCGCTCGAAAGGCACCCTCGAGAAACTGGGATCGGGCGCAGCGCCGTCCTGGGCAGGCACAGTAGAGATGCCGGCAAGGGCCAGCGCCAACCATGGAAGTAAGGATTTGAACTTCACTGCGATCTTCTTATTCTTGCGCTTGGCGGTGGGACGCGCCCCGATGCCGCGCCGTTTCGGCGGTTCACTTCGCGGCGGCTATGGAATCTACTTGGATCGTGTAAGTCTTGGCGTTGAGGATGCCGGTGATTGTCACCTTCTTACCGGCGAACCTTTCCGGCGTCTGCTGGTCGCTCAAGTCGTAGGCGTGCTTGCCGTCATAGAGAACATAGGTGGCGCCGTGCTCCCGGATGCAGGCAATCGTGCACTCGGCATCGCTCGGACCCATTTGCATTTTGGAATGATCGCCGCGGGCGCACATGCTGTCCGTGATGACGCCACTGAACGTCTGCTTGGCCGGTGCCGCCGCCAGCGCAGCAATTGCCAGCAGGCTGTATAGCAGAAGCTTCATTACATTCTAGTGGCCCGGAGTCATGAGATGGGCCGTGGAGGTGCCCGCGTTCATGATCCACGCGCCACCCTGCTTGGGATTGTCCGGCAGTCCAGTGGATTGCGCGGTGGCGCCGGGCAACGCGACGGTGGTGTGCGGCCGCGCTGTCGCCTGGTCGGGCCCGTTCAGCATGTACCACACCGATCCGTACTCGGGCTTCACGCGCGAGCCGTTGGCCTCGGCGGCATCGATCGCCGC
>DATJEI010000079.1:0-18196 GCA_035496735.1 Bryobacteraceae bacterium
GCCGGGATCGCGCTGAGTGCGATGCTGGCGGAAGACGGCTACGCTGCCGGTGTCGATCCTTTGGCGCCCAAGCAGCCGCATCTACCGCCCAAGGCCAAAAACATCATCTGGTGTTTCATGGAAGGCGGTCCCAGCCAGGTCGATCTTTTCGATCCCAAGCCGATGCTGGAGAAGTACGCGCTGCAGCCAATGCCGGCGTCGTTTCATCCGGAGACGCTGCTTACCGCACAAGGCTCCAAGCCCAGCGATGGCATGTTCCCCTCGCGGCGTGCGTTCAAACAGTACGGCCAGAGCGGCATGTGGGTCTCTGACTGGCTGCCGAACATCGCCCAGCACGTTGACGATATCGCATTCCTCAGATCCTGCCACACCGACGCTGTCAATCACGTAGGCGGCGTCTGCGAGATGAATACCGGCTCGCTGCTTGCGGGGCGTCCATCACTCGGCGCGTGGCTGACCTACGGCTTAGGCAGCGCACAGAAGAACCTGCCCAGCTTCGTCGTCATGCAGGACGATAAAGAGATCCTGGGCTCGGTGCAGAATTACGGTTCGGGCTTCCTGCCCGCCACCTATCAAGGCTCGCTCTTCCGCCAAGGCGACACGCCCATCTTGAACCTGAAGCCGCCCGCCGGCACCACTGACGAGCAGCAGCGCAGCAAGATCGAGTTCCTTCAGAAGCTGAACGATTATTTCGGGCGCGATAAAGAAGACGACACCGAACTCGACGCCCGCACGCGCTCCTATGAGCTGGCCTACCAGATGCAGTCCGCAGCGCCCGAAGCGGTCGATCTTTCCAAAGAGTCCGACGCCACCAAGGCGCTCTACGGCATGGATGAGCCTGAGACCCAGGTGTACGGCACTAATTGTCTCCTGGCGAGAAGATTGGTGGAGCGGGGCGTGCGCTTCGTCGAAGTCTATTCCGGGTCTGGTTCCGGATGGGATGCGCACCATGACGTCGAAGCGAACCACTCTAAGTGGTGCAAAGCGTCCGACAAGCCGGTTGCAGGCTTACTCGCGGATCTGAAGGCCCGCGGCATGTTGAAAGACACCCTCGTAGTCTGGGGAGGCGAGTTCGGCCGCACGCCGTTCGCCGAGGTCATCCCGGGACAGAGTCCGGATAAGTACGGTCGCGATCATAACCCGTGGGGATTCACAATGTGGATGGCAGGCGGCGGCGTCAAAGGCGGCCAGACCATCGGCAGCACGGACGATCTGGGCCTGCGCGCGGCGGAAGATCCCTACCACGTCTGGGACATTCACGCGTCCATTCTCAACCTGCTGGGCCTGAATCATCTGCGCACCACCTACATGCACAACGGGCGCGCCGAGCGCCCCACCGTTACCGGCGGCAATCTCATTCCAAAGCTGTGGACGTAAGGTTTCTCGCTCTTGCGACAGCACTGTCGGCGGCTGTAATCCCTTCGAATGCCCAAGGTCTGCCCGACGGCCCGGGTAAGGAATTGGTCGAAGCTATTTGCAGTGAGTGCCACACCACCGACCGCATCGCCCTCCAGCAATTGACCAAACCTCAATGGGAAGACAAGGTTTTGGAAATGTTGCAGGAGGCGCCCGACGTCAAGCAGTCGGAGCGCGACAAGATTGTCGAGTATCTGGCCCGGAACTTTCCCGCGCGGGCCAACGTGAACAAGGCCGCAGCGAAGGAACTGCAAGCAGCGCTGGAGATTTCGCCCGAGTCCGCAGCGGCCATCGTGAATTATCGCCAGCAGAACGGCAGCTTCAAGACGCTGGACGATCTGAAGAAAGTTCCGGGCCTCGACGCGGCGAAGCTCGACGCCAAACGTAACCTGATCGACTTCAAAGAGTGAGCCCGGCGTCCGCTGCCTAGACCGCCTCTTCCTGCATGTCAAGCATGGCCCGCCAGACGGCAATCCACGCCCCAGCCTGCTGCTGGAACACCCACAGATCTCGGCCAGCTGCCCGGTATCCGTCTCCTGAACGCAGGTAGACCAATCTCATAGCGAAAGGTGATCACAGCCGTGTCTCCGGCGACATCGATCTGCTGATCGTGCTCATGGAATTCATGAATGGTCGCGTTTTGGCAAAAGTCACGGAACCCGGCAAGAAAGTCTTCCCGGCCCTGAACCTTCCCGGCGAAATCGGGGAAGAACATGACAATTTCCGAATGCACCAGTGGCGCGAGGTCCTCGACCCGGCCCTTGAGCCACGCCTGATTGATCTGACGCATCGCTGCCACGGCATTCTCGCGTTTCGATTCGTCCATGATCTGCTTCTGATCATTTTAGTGCGGGCTTCCCCCGGCGTGTATTCTTGAACAAGAGCTTTCCTTGATCGCCTCGTCGCGCCAATCCGCCTCCCGCGCCGCGAATCTTCGCCGCATCCTGCGCGTCGCTTCCGGCAACGCGCTGGAGATGTACGATTTCCAGATCTTCGGCTTCTATGCTCCGGCGATCGCGCACGTCTTTTTCCCTGGCACCAGCGAGTATGCATCGCTGATGCTGTCGCTTTCCACCTTCGGCGCCGGTTTCTTGATGCGCCCACTGGGAGCGGTCGTGCTGGGTTCCTATATCGACAAGCACGGCAGGCGCGCAGGCTTGCTGTTGACGCTTACCTTAATGGCATTCGGCACGCTCTCGATCGCCGTCCTCCCGGGCTATGCGGTTCTGGGCTTGGCCGCTCCTCTGCTGGTGCTGCTGGGCCGACTGGTGCAGGGATTTTCCGCCGGAGTGGAACTGGGAGGCGTCGCCGTATACCTCTCGGAGATCGCCCCGCCCGGACGCAAAGGTTTCTACGTCAGTTGGCAATCCGGCAGCCAGCAAGCGGCCGTGATGTTTGCCGCCGCTCTGGGGATCGCGCTCGCGACTAATCTTTCCAAGGCACAGATGGCCGCCTGGGGATGGCGCATTCCACTGCTGGCCGGATGCGCGCTTTTGCCGCTGCTTTTATTGCTGCGGCGTTCCCTGGAGGAGACTCCCGCATTCCTCGCCAGAAAGCGGCACCCCGGTACGCGCGAGATTCTGGAATCGCTGCTGGCCAACTGGCGAATGGTGCTGCTGGGGATGATGATGTCGACCTTCAGCACCGTCTCCTATTACTTTGCGACGGTTTACACGCCCACCTACGGCGGCTCCGAACTCCACTTGCCGCCGACCGGGACGCTGGTCGTGACTCTCGCAGTGGGTTTGTCCAGCTTCATCCTGCTACCCTGTTCGGGTGCGTTGTCCGACCGCATCGGCCGCCGTCCGATTGTGATCTTAGCTACCGTCGCGGCATTGCTAACGGCTTATCCATCGCTCGCCTGGCTATCGAGCGCGCCTTCCTTCGCTCGCCTGCTCGCGGTCGAGGTTTGGTTCGCGTTTCTCTTTGCCGCCTACCAGGGCGCGATGTCCCCGCTCATGGTCGAAATGATGCCCGCCAAGATGCGGACCACCGGGTTCGCTCTGGCCTACAGCTCGGCCACCGCCGTGTTTGGCGGATTCACGCCCGCCGTTTGCACCTATCTAATCCATGCCACGGGTAACCGCGCGATGCCCGGAGTCTGGCTATCGCTCGCCGCCGCCATCGCCTTATCCGCGGTGCTGTTTGTGACGGCGCGCGGCAGTACGAAGGTGCGGGTAACTCGAATCGCGACTGAAAACGTCCAATAGATGGCAGTCGAACTGCAGGTAGCAGTTGCGACTCTCTCATATGTGGACGCATTTGTTTCAAATTATCCTTACCGGCGTTGGACTTTTTGTGGTTCCGCTAACAGTGGTGGCCGCCATGGCAGGCGCATTGGCATTGGCGGACCGGCTTTTTCACTCGCGCTAGCCCCCGCGCACATCTAGCCTGGGTAAAATCACGGACGCTGGGTTAAATCGCTCAGGGAAACCCATACGGACTAAACGGTAGGCAGAGCGGCCAACGGCTCAATTGGCGTCCGGCCTCTTAAACGCTCAGTACTGGACAAGGTGCATTCCGGATGATCCCGTAAGAGTGGGTGCGCAGCCTTCCCAGGGTCTCTTGCAGAGCGCCTCGGCCAATGATCACCAGGTCGGAGCCGTGCTGCAGCGCTTCCTGCCGCACCACATCCGGCACCGTGCCCGCGCCGACGCACACCGGGACTTCTATGTCGGCGGCCTTTTCCAGATTCTGGATGGTACGCCGAGCATTCTCGCGAAGGGTTTCTTCAAACTCCTGGTCCATCTGCCTCTCGGGCCACGCTTCGATACTGGGTACCGCGTGCACCAGCCGTAAGGCCGCGCCCAGGTTCTTACACAACCCCGCCGCCCAGCGCATGAGTTCGATACTCGCTGGATTGGTGTCTACGGCGCATAGAACCCTGCGCATTGCGATATGATTGTGATCCGCAGCTTCGCTGCTGTGGGCTGCCGTCCAGACCGGCACGTGACTGTCATGCAGCACCTTGGACGTAACCGACCCCAATAACAACTGGCGGAAGGGCCCGTATCCGTGCGTGGGCATCATCACCAAATCCACTTTGTGGGCTGCGACGAAATCGGTGATCTCGCGCGCAGGATCGCCCAGTATCGCCACCCGATCCACAGGGAGGCCGGCGAACTCGGTGGTGAAAGTATTGTCAAGCTGAACCTTCACATCATCCAGAATCAATTGCGGGTCGATGATCGGCGCAGCTTCCAATCCGCCTGTAAAGTACGGGTGCGCCACTGAAATCAGTGTGATCTTGGCGCCGTTTCGGCGAGCCATTTCGGCCACAAAGGGAACCGCGGTATTGCAGCGGTCCGAAAAATCGATCGGAAAAAGAATGTGCTTGAAATTGGGCATCTTCTCGTGCCTCCTTGAAGTGGACGAAGGTGCAATTTTCTTGCCACGCACCTTAAGAACAAAGCCGCCGCAATCGCCCGTATTCTCTGAGAATTCCAGCGGAATCGCGTAACCAATTGGGGGAAGGGACTCTATTGTCACCGGCCGACTGGTGTAAAATCGCACAGCGTGGCGCCCCGGCCGCACCGGCTTCTTAACGGGCCTTCGCGTGCAGCGCGCATAATGGAGACACAAGGAGCCATTGTGATCACAAGATATCGGACTGGTCTGGCGTTCGGTGCGATGCTATTTGCGGGGAGTGTTTGCGCGGCGCAGAGTTCCCACCGCGAGAAGGCCAAACCGACCCCTTTGATCGATTCCATTCAGGGCCCGGACTTATACAAAGCGTACTGTGCATCGTGCCATGGTGCCGGCGCGAAAGGTGACGGCGCTATGACTGCGTCGCTCAAGGTCAAACCGTCCGATTTGACTCGCATCGCCGCCCGCAACGGCGGCACGTTTCCGCTGATGCGAATCGAAAGAATTATCTCGGGCGAAGAACTCCCGCCCAGCGGGCACGGCAGCAGCCAGATGCCGGTCTGGGGGCCTATTTTCTCCCGCGTGGACCGCGACCAGGATCTGGGCCGTGTTCGCATCGATAACCTGGCCCGCTACCTTCGAAACATCCAGGTGAAGTAGTTCGGGCGCAGAAGCGCTGCCGGATGCGGCCTGTCAATTGCATATCCATGTTGCGAGGAGACGCATGATGGCAAGTATCCTGGTTCAAAAAGTAGAGGACACTAAGCGGGAGACCGCTCCGGCCCTCAAAGCTCTACAAGACACGGTCGAGATGGTTCGCCAAAGAGCCTTTGAATTGTTCGAGCACCGGGGCTATGCTCCCGGCAATGAGCTGGCAGATTGGGTTCAAGCCGAGCGAGATCTGTTTTGGGTGCCGCAGGCCGAGTTATCCGAGACCGACCGCGAAGTCGAAATAACCGTAGCGGTGCCGGGCTTCGATCCTCAAGAGGTTCATGTGACCGCACAGCCCGGGGAGATTGTAATTCGGGGTGACCACGAAAAGCGCACAGAGAGAAAAGAGAGAGGTGTGCTATACAGCGAATTCGACGGGAAGGCTCTATACCGGCGGTTCGAGATCGCGCAGCCAATTGATGTGAGCCATGTAACCGCCAACGTCGAGAATGGGATGTTGACCGTCAAGGTTCCCAAAAAAGCGCCTCAAACGATCCCAGAGAAGAAGAGCGCCTCGGCGGCGTAGCGGTAAATTCAAGAAGATTCCTCGCCCGCTCAGCGAACTGGCGGGCGACTCCCGAAATGTCACTGGCGGCCGGATGATCGAAGCTTGCAACGCGCTTCGTAAGATGATCGTGGACCCCAAAGTGCACTAAGCTAGGACATAAATGCCCGACCGACCTGCGCCGAAGCCCGAGGGCACGACTTTGGAGAGGCGCCTGTCCCTGCTTTTAGAATCGTTGCCCGATGCGATTTTCGAAGTGGACGCGGACGGCTGCATCGTGCTCGCGAACACGGAGGCCGAGCATATGTTCGGGCGGTCCCGCGAGGAGTTGCTGGGATTGCAAGTAGAGGCGCTCATTCCCGAGCGCTTCCTCCACCACCATGTCTCCCACCGCGCCCGCTATAGCGCCCACCCGGTGCGGCGTCCGATGGGTGCCGGTCTGGATTTATTCGCGCTGCGCAAGGACGGCACTGAATTTGCCGTGGATATTAATTTGAGCCCTCTGGAGGGCGTGGAAACCGGCCGGGTACTCTGCGTGATTCGCGATGTGAGTTCCCGGCGCGCGACTGAAGAGAAGATCAAGGTGCTAAACCAAAACCTGGAGCGGCGTTCATCGGAATTGGCGGCGGCCAATGCCGAGCTTTCTCAGCAGAACCGGGAAGTGGAACGCGCCAATCGGCTGAAGAGTGAATTCCTGGCCAGCATGAGCCATGAGTTGCGGACTCCGCTCAATACCATTCTTGGCTTCTCCGAACTGTTGTCGGAGGAACGCGCCGGCGTTCTCAACGAAAAGCAGAAACGCTTCGTAACCCATATCCAGCGCGATGCTCATCATCTGCTGGAGCTGATCAACGACATTTTGGACTTGTCGAAGATCGAGGCCGGCCGTTTGGAACTGCGCCTCGAATCGTTCGCGATGGCTGTGGCCGTCGCCGAAGTCCTCACCAGTATCCGTCCGCTGGCCGCGGCCAAGAACATAGCAGTCGACAGCGATGTCGATACCAGTTTGATGCTGCAAGCGGACCGTCTCCGTTTTAAGGAGATTCTCTACAATCTGCTCAGCAATTCCATCAAATTTACCCCGGCTGGCGGCCGTATATGGATTGAATCGAGAGTCGAGCGCGGATCGGTGCTTTTCCTGGTCGGCGACACCGGAATTGGCATCGCTCCCCAGGATCAACGGGAGATTTTCGAGAGCTTCCGTCAGGCCAGCGCCACGACCAAGGGTGTGCGCGAAGGGACCGGTCTGGGGCTCGCCATCACCAAGCGGCTGGTGGAGCACCACGGTGGAAGGATCTGGGTGGAAAGCGAACCCGGCAAGGGCAGTCGTTTCTTTTTCACTTTGCCAATCAATGGCGAACCCGCAGCGGGCGACGAAACCGAGCCGAGTGCGGAGACGACGCCAGCCGGACCCCTGCTTCTGATCACCAGTCATCACGCGGCCTGGCGCGAAGAAGTCGCCCATTTGCTGGAGCGCGAGGGGTTCGCGACCAATATCGCAGCATCCGGCGCGGACGCGTTTCACAAAGCCAAAGGGCTTCGGCCGGATCTGATCCTT
Source organism: Bryobacteraceae bacterium (assembly GCA_035496735.1). Lineage (GTDB taxonomy): Bacteria > Acidobacteriota > Terriglobia > Bryobacterales > Bryobacteraceae > Palsa-187. The sequence goes on from DATJEI010000079.1 coordinate 7,557, forward strand.
CTCGACATGGACCTGGCGGGAAAGAGTGGATGGGAAACCTTGCACGATCTGAGAACTGCTCCGGTGACGGCCGGCATCCCGGTGATCATCGTGTCGACGGCTGACGAGCGAAAGATGGGTGCGGCACTGGGCGCGGCGGCATGCCTGACTAAGCCACTTGCGAAAGATTCGTTGCTTCGCGCGGTGAGCAAGACACTCAAGTTGGACGACTCGCTGCGGGTATTGATCGTCGACGACGATCCCGAAACCCGGCAGCTCATCGGCGATACCCTCGAGGCGGATGGTCACACTCCGCTGACGGCGGGTAATGGAGACGAGGCGCTGCGAATTCTCGGGCGCTCGCACATCGACGCCATTGTTCTTGATTTGCTGCTGCCAGGGCGCAACGGCTTTGAAATACTGACGGAAATCCGGGCGCGGAGAGAATGGAATCGTATTCCCGTGATGGTGCTCACCGTAAAAGATCTGGATGAGCGTGAGCGGGACACACTGGCGGCTCAATCGGCGACTGTATTTATGAAGGGAACCGGTTGGCGGCCGGCGCTGCTGGCGAATCTCCGCCGCCTCGCCGGAAAGAGTTCCGGAAAGAGGGTCCTGGTGGCGGACGACAATCCTGCTGGCCGGGAACTGGTGCGCGAGATTCTGGAGGACTTGGTTTCGAACCTGGTGGAAGCGGAAAACGGATCGGACGCTTTGGAGAAAATCCGCCGGGCGCCGCCCGATCTGGTGCTCTTGGATATACAAATGCCGGAGATGGATGGCTTTCAGGTTCTGCGCGAGATCCGCCGCGATCCGGCGCTTAAGAGTCTGCGGGTGGTCGCTCTCACCGCTTTCGCCATGCAAGGTGACCGGGAGCGGGCGCTTGAGGCCGGCTTCGATGATTACATTACCAAGCCGGTAACTGCCGCCAAACTAAAAGCACAATTGGACGCTGCAGCCGCGGTGAGCAAATAGCTGTTGTCGTCTTCCTCCGCCCAGAAGCGCCGCAGGCGGACGGACCGTGAAGAGCCTAACGCGGCGATCCCAGATATCGCTTGCGCATTTTCGCGACGATCGTGAATTCCGGATCCACTACGTTCGAGATTTCGTACTCCATCCCTTGACCCAGCAGCAGGCTGGCGCCGCGCTCGTCGAACCCGTAACTCGCCATCAGCCAGCGCAGCAGCTCGGTAGTCGCGTGCTGCAAGGCTTCATTGAGCGCACGCGAACTGCCCAGCACCATGATGTAGTCCTGCGTTTCAAGGCGCGGCCAGTTGATTTTTTTACCTTTTACCAGATCTACCGAGAATTCGACGTCAAGCGAGGTCTCAATCGCACTGCCCACCACTTCGCCGTCGCCCTGCCGCGCGTGGCCGTCGCCCAGGAAGAACAGCGCGCCCGGCTCGAACACCGGCAGCATCACCGTCGCGCCTGCGCCCATGCCGTTGTAGTCCATGTTCCCGCCGAAGTTGTCGGCGGTGCTGGTAGGAATTGCGGCGTGGTTGTCCGGAGCGGTGCCGATACAGCCCAGCATCGGGCGTAACGGGAGCTCGATGCGCGGTCCCTTGAAATCGGCCGGATCGCTATAGGCTACGCCCTTTTGCTTGTCGATGTGCCAGGTCGCCATCTTGGCTTCGCGCAGGGCTTCGCTCCGCAAAAAATCCGGGTCGGCGGTGTAAGGGGCTAGTAGCGACGCCGACCACCCGGTAGCCCGGTTGGTCTCCAGGCGCAAGAGGTGAACCACCAGCGTGTCGCCCGGTTCAGCGCCTTCGATGTAGAACGGGCCGGTCTCCGGATTGGGCCGTTGGCCGCGCTGCACTCCTGCCGCATCAAAGCCGCGCGCGTCGATGGTCGATGTGATCACGTGGTCGCCCGGCTTGATATGCAGCACTGGCGGATGTGCACCTGAAAAAGTGTTGTAGAATTTCGTCGGCGTAAATTGGTGGGTCTCAGCGAAAGCAGTGACAGCCAGCACCACCGTCAGGAACAGTTTCATACTCATCCTCCAGTTTGGATCAGTATACCGAAAAGGCTTCGCGAGAACGTCATCGATACTGCATCATCGCATCCACCATCCCGCGGCCGTCACGCGTCCTTGTGCCAAATCAGAAAGGATTGTAATATACACGTTGTCCTACGACACACGCAGTCATAGAAAGGACCGGACAACATTTATGCGGCTGAGAGGCCTAGAGAACTTATGCTCCAGACGAATGCCGACAGCCATCAAAGTCATGGTCTTCCCGCTGATAGGCGCCGGGCTGGCAGTCGCTCAGCCGGCCTCGGCGGACAAGCCCCTTATGGCGGAACAGGTCTTCAAGAACATTCAAGCGCTCAAAGGGATTTCCGTCGACGACTTTCTCCAGACCATGGGAATCATGACCGCCGCCCTCCAATTCGACTGTGCGGATTGTCACATCAATGCCGGCACCAGCGCGGTAGATTGGGCCGCCGACACGCCGCGGAAGGTGATGGCGCGGCGCATGGTGAACATGGTCGCTACCATCAATAAAACCAACTTCGGCGGCCGCCAGGTGGTGACCTGCTGGACCTGTCATCGCAACCGCGACAAACCCATGACCACGCCCACCATGGACGTCGTCTACGGCATGCCGGCCTTTGAGTCGGACGATGTCATCCAACAGCTTCCAGGACTTCCTGCCGCCGACGTCATCCTCGATAAATATATCCAGGCTTCAGGCGGCGCTCAGCGTTTGGCCAGCCTCACCAGTTTTGATGCCAAGGGCACCAGCGTAGGGTTCGGAGGGTTCGGCGGCGGCGGCGACGTCGAGATTATCGCGAAATTTCCGGATAAGCGAGCCACCATCATTCTGTTCAAGGAAGCGACTGGCCGGGGCGACCAGATCAGAGCTTACGATGGAACCACCGGTTGGGTCCGAACACCGCTCAATGTCGTAGGAGAATTTCAGTTGGGCGGGGGCGATCTGGACGGAGCCAGGTTCGACGCCCAGCTCTCTTTCCCGGGGCAGATCAAACAGATTCTGACGAATTTGAAAAGCGGTCCGCCGACTTCCATCACCGACCTCCCCGCGCCTAGCAGCCAGTCCTCGCTGGAGCAAAATGCGGCCTCTGCCCAGGAGCACAGCGTCGACGTGGTTCAGGGCACTGGGCCAAGGGGCCTTCTGGTAACGCTCTATTTCGATAAGCAGACCGGGTTGCTGCTACGTGAGTTGCGCTATGGCGCCTCGCCGATCGGCCGCGTTCCGACTCAAATCGATTACGCCGATTATCGCGACGTCAACGGAATTAAATTGCCGTTCCGAATCACCTACGCGTGGCTGGACGGGCGCGATTCCATCGCGCTGCGCGAGATTAAGACCAATGTCCCGGTGGACCAGGCGAAATTCGGCAAACCCGCTCCCCTGAAGCCCCAATAAGCGGAGGAATCTACTTCTTCTCGCCGTCGCCGCCGAGAGCCTGCAACCCGAGGAAGAGCCTTCGGCCGTCGGCAAACGTCACGTTCTTGCCGACGGCACGATTCGACCCGTCCTTAGCCTGGTAACCCTCGACCACGATCTCTGCCCCGGGAGGCAGTGAATCCCTAGTAAAGCCAAGCCGGTATAAATTGTTCGGACTGCCGCCTTCGATCATCCAAGTGACCACTTGACCGTCTTCGCCCTTCACGTCCATGTGGATCCAGGAGTGCGGATTGGTCACCTCCCACTTGACCACCGTTCCCTTCAATTTAAGCGGTTTTTTCTGGTCGAATTCTGCGGCAAACGCGTGGTGCGCCCACACCGGTACGGCAGCCGTGAGCAGACCAACAGCCGCCACTATAACCAACAGCTTTGTTCGCATCTGTCCCCCCTTTTCGTTCTTCGTCGATACCGCTATTTCGTTGCCTTCTTCGCGGCTTCTTCCTCGGCCACGCGAGCTCCCCGGAGGGTGTTCACCAATCCGTAATTCGCCTCGTGACAAGCATATTCGTATAATTGCCCCTGCATCTTGGTGATGGGCAGCTCTCCCGACCACGGCTTGATCCACATTCCAGGGTCTTCCACTGTGAACTGATAGAGAATAGTCTCTGCATCGACGCGCGTCAGTCGTTCCACCACGTGCAGGTTCTGGGCGTCTTCAAACGGATTCAGATCCGTGAAATTGGTGGTGTCGATCACCAGCGTGTTGCCCTCCCAATGCCCCACCGAATCGCCCATCCACTGTTTCACGTTCTTGGCGAGATGCGGCCGCCCGTCGGTAGGAATGACTCGCGCGTCGTGAATCATCTCGGCTTCGATAACCACATATCCGGCGCCTTGCACAATCTGCAGATTACTGTTGTAGGCCGAAGGAAGCAGCGGCGGTCCGACGTTGGGCCGAGCCAGGCAGCGCGCGCCTAGAGGCCGGTTCTCCGGACCGTCGAATTCGTGTCCCTTGGCCTTGGCGCGGCGATCGGCGATTCTCTTGCGAGCTTCGGGCGTTAGCGGAGGAATCCTCCCGTCCGGTCCCACGATGATGGAAGTCCGGTGGTTCCACGCAATCTTTGTCTGGGCCCGGTCCAATCCGTACTCGCTGAAATCGTAATGTACGTCAGCAGCCGTTCCGGGTTCGGTGGGGAGGCCTTCCTCAACGTTTAGATCCAGGCGCTCATGTTCCTTTTTCATCCCCGCCGCCAATTCTGCGTCGGTGTAAAATTCTTTGCCGGCCAAATCCTTTGGCCGCTCCAAAGGGGTAACGGTGTTGTTGGTCCATACCCCCTGCAGGTCGGGCTGACCTTCGGGCGTGCGCGACGGGGTCCAGGCCTTCTTCGATGTCGCACTCTTGCCGGATGTCGCACTCTTTGCGGCGGGCGCCGCTTGACCGGCTGCGGGCGCCGCCGACGAAACTACCAAAAAGGCCGTCAGAGCAGCCGAAGAAGCCAGGCTTCGATAGCCCATGAATCCTACACGCATCTTTCCTCCCGTAATGAATCGCCTCACTTCGCCGCCTTCCGCGCCGCTTCCTCCTCGGCAACACGGGCTCCGCGGAGTATCGTCACGAACTCATCATAATTCCCTTCGTGGCACGCCCACTCATAGACCGGCCCTTGCGCCTTTGCCATCGGAATCTCCGCGGTCCAGGGTTTGTCCCATGTGGCCGGATCCTCGACCGTGAATTGGTACAGCAGCGTCTTCTCGTCGGGGCGTGAGAAACGCTCCACCAGATGGAGTTTCTCGCCGGATCCGCGGAAAGCGGTCAGGTCGGTGAAATTCGTGGTGTCCACCACCAGCGTATTGCCTTCCCAGTGGCCAACAGAGTCGCCTTGATACTCGCGAATCTTCTGCGAGATATGCGGACGCCCATCCGTTGGAATCACTCGCGTCGAGTGGTCGATCTCGTGCAGCAGAACCACGTATCCTGGGCCTTCGACTATCTGCAACAGGTTGTTGTCAGCGGCCCCGGGAAGCATGGGGATACGCTCCTGCGCCATCAGGATGCAACGCTCCTGCAACGGCCGGTTCTCGTAGCTGTCGAATTCGTGACCCTTATTCTTCGCCGCGCGCTCCGCATTTCTCTTACGCGCTTCAGGCAGCATCGGAGGCACTACACCCTCCGGCCCCACGATAAGTGAAGTCCGTCTGTTGGACGCAAGAGTCGCCTTAGTCAAATCAAAACCGTAAAGACTAAGATCGTAGCGCACATCCTGCGGGGCGGCGTTTCCCAGGTCTGCCTCCTCGGGCACAATCCCCTGCTGGATGCGCTTCATCAGTTCGGCGAATTCGTGCTCCGTGTAAAATTCCTTGGCGCCCAGACCCTTGGGTCTTTCGAGTGGCGTGAGCGTCGCGTTGGCATACACTCCTTGCAAATCGGGCTGGCCGTCTGGCGTACGCGGCGGTGTCCAAGTCTTCGTTGTGCTCGTCGACCTACTGGCCGGTACCTGTCCCCTAACCGGGACTGGCGCCAGCACCAATCCGGCCAGCGTGGCTGCTAAAACGATGATGGAAGCAAGCGAGCGACGCGTCGTCATGGAAACCTGCTTTTCGCTAGCCTATTTGCTGGCTTTCTTGCGTAGCGGTCCGTACAGCAATTCCTCGGTGAACTCCACGCATTTGTATTCCAGGAGCCGAGCATCCTTTTCCACCCGGCGATAAAGCGGCATGCTGATTTTCCACGGCCGCGAAAACACCTTCGGATCCTCGATCGTGGCTTCGTAATTGAGAATGTCCGCGCTGCGCGGCGTGTACCGCTCCACCACATGCAGCGCCTCGCTATGGAAATCGCCCGCCCGGTCAAACCACGTGTCTGCGTTCTGGCTGGTGACATCCACCACCAGCGTTTCGCCTTCCCAGTGTCCGTTGGACCACCCCATCCAGCTATCGGCAGGGGCCTTGGTCGGAGCCCCCATATTGATGGTGCGAACGGCTCCCGCGTACTCGTACACCATCATGATGTTCTCGCGCGACTGGACGATCTGGAAAGGATACGGAAGATACGTCGCGCGCGGCACGCCCGGCAAGTAGCACTTCACCTCCGGGTCCAGTTTCACCCAATTCGCGCGATTTTCTTTCTGCTTCGCGGCTGCCGCCGGCAAGTATGGAATCTCATCGCCCTCCACTACACTCAGCCCCGGCGGTATCGAGAATACCGCACCCAGAGCATACACCGGCCCCTGTGCCGCGGCGTGGCCCTGCAGGTCCCAATCGGCCGAATTCAAGGCTTGCCAGATCCCGTTCAGGTTGGGTTTTCCGTCCGCCGTGCGCGGGGCCCGGTGTGCCGCAGTTTGGCTCCACGCCGGTAGCGCGGCCAAGCACAGGGCACCCGCTAACACGATATGGCCGAGCCTGTACACCCGATTGATCCTATATGCGAACCACTTCGAAGTCAAAGGGGATGCTTCCAATAAAGGGCTACAGCGCTCTTTCTCGCGAATTCGGCCGGAGGCCTCGACGCGCCAACCCGTTAAGTTACGTGCCGGATTGCTTCTTCTGGTTCAAAAAGGCTGAAAGCTCTGCTTGAAATTCCGCGCCCTTGACATACTGTTCCCGGACGCGGCTACCGATACATGAGGCAGCTTTCCACGTCTGCCCCTGGATTTCATGCGTGAATCCCAGACCGGAGTGCATCGCGTTCAAGCTGTAGTTCGCCACAGTCTGGGCGACATCAAGTGCGCGCTGCTCAACTTCCCCGCTAGGAACTACTTCGTGCACGAGTCCGATGCGAAGAGCTTCGGCTGCGTTTATGACCTCTCCGGTCATCGTCAGCGCGAGCGCACGTCGCTGGCCCACAGCCGCTGAAACCGAAGGGAAAATCACGAAGGGCCAGAGGCCTAAGCGGATTCCCGTAAGGCCGAAGGTGGCGTTTTCGGCCGCGATCGCCACATGGCAGTTGGCCACCAGGCCCATGCCGCTTCCCAGCGCGACACCCTGCACAGATCCAATCAGTGGTTTCGTGAGGCGGGCTCCTATCGTGAACAAAGTTTCCTGAACGCGGCTGACGCTTTCCACGTCACCTCTGGCGACTTCGTTGATCTCCATACCTGCACAAAAGGAGTCCCCCGTGCCAGTCAGCAATAACGACCCAACACTACTGTCTTTTTGAGCTCGATCAAACACCTGAACCAGTTCTTTGCAGAGATTCATCGTCAGCGAATTCCGCTGAGCGGGGCGATTCAGGCACATCCGAAGTACTCGGCCCTCCTGTTTCGTTTCGACAACATTGGTCATAAGGAACTCATTGTACGGCATGCGCAGCACGGCGTCCGGGCGTCAGCCGAGCCCATCGCCCGCCTTGGCACAGGGCTTGACTAACGCGACCGCAGGGTAACATCACGAGATGCGCTCCAACCGTGAAGGACGCCAGCCGGCTCGGTTCTGGGCCCTCGTCGGAAGCCCGCCGGAGGGACGCGAAATTCGCGCTTGAACGCGATCTCCGCAGCACTGCGCGGAGTCGAGGGGAGCTTGCTTGCCGCCAATTGCAGTCGCCACCGCGTGAGAAACGCTATAGAAGACATTACGAAAGGGGTCGACAAAGATACTCCCGCTTGACCGGCGCCGCTTGACTCTCTATCCTCTTCAGGAGGAGATCAATACATGCGGCTTAGTGTGAGGCAACCTTTGAGAATGGCGGCTCTGGTCGGCGGGATGGCGGGCGCGCTCGCGGTTGCGGCGTTTGCCCAATACCAAATGACCGTCAACAAAGACCGGTTGCTCAACGCCGACAAAGAGCCGCAAAACTGGCTGATGATGAACGGCGATTACGGAGCAACCCGGTACTCCAAGCTTTCTCAGATCAACCGCGAGAACGTCAAGAACCTGCGGATGGTGTGGGCTCTGGCGCTCGGCGGCATGCAGGACATTGGGCAGAACGGTCCGGAAAACGAGTTGAATCCGCTGATCGACAACGGTTTCATGTACACCTCGGACGGCTGGGGCACCATTTATAAGATCGACGCGCGGGATCCGAACCGGGGCCAGTTCGTCTGGGTCACCGACCCGGGGGTGAAACACCAGGGCAACACATCGCGCACGCGCGGCGTCGCCTTGTGGGAAGACCTGGTGATCGCCAACCTTCCCGACGGCCGCGTCATTGCAGTCAAGCGCGATACCGGCGAAATCGTGTGGGACAAGATGATGGCCACTACCAACGAGTTCGGCAATCGCGAGTTTTTCGATACCGCGCCGCTCACGGCGGACGACAAGGTTCTGATTGCAAATGGGGCAGGCGATGCAGGAACGCGGGGCTGGGTGGCGGCGCTCGAAGCGAGAACCGGCAAAGAGCTATGGCGCTGGTACGTGATCCCCAAGCCCGGCGATCCTGGAAGCGAGACCTGGAAGGACAAGAATAACGCGTGGAAAACCGGCGGTGGAGGCATCTGGCAGACCGGCTCCTACGATCCCGCGACCAAGCTCACCATCTGGGGCACAGGCAACCCGGTTCCGCAATACGATCCGCAATCGCGTCCGGGCGACAACCTCTACACCGATTCAGCGGTGGCCCTCAATATCGACACTGGCAAACTGGCGTGGTATTTCCAATACACACCCAACGATTCGTGGGACTACGACGAGATCGGCGTCCACATGCTCTACGACACCATCATCAACGGCCAGCCCCGCAAGGTGGTCAGCCATTTCGGCCGCAACGGCTTCTTCTACTCCCTGGATCGCACCAACGGAAAGTTTATCAAAGGCGCTCAGTACGTCAACGACCTGAATTGGACCAAGGGCCTGGATCCGGAAACCGGAAAACCGGCCGACTACAATCCCAAGGTAGATGTGCAAGTTTACAATCCGGTGGCGCGCGCGCTCCGCGGCGACCCTGAGAAGAAGGCCTGCCCAACCTGGCACGGCGGCGTCGCCCATCAGCCGACCGCCTACAATCCGGTCAAACACATCGCCTACGGTGTGGGCGTCGAGGGCTGCTTTTCACAGAACGGAGCAACCACGAAGTTCCTCTCCGAAAACGGGGGCATCGACCGAAAGGGCAGCGAGAAGCACACCATTAATAGCGACCTCTACTATGGCTCGATCACAGCCTTCGATACCATCAATCACAAGGTCATCGCGAAAGCGCTGACGGATATCGAGATTCGATCCGGCGCCACGGTTACTGCAGGCGGCCTGGTGTTCACTGCCTTGCAGGATGGGTGGGTGGTAGCCTATAACGACGAAACGCTGGAGGAATTGTGGCGCTTCAACGTAGGCACTGCGCTAAAGGGAGCGCCGGTGACTTACTCGGTGGGGACAAAACAGTATCTTGCGGTTCAAACCAGCGGCCGGCATCTGCATCCCGTGAAATACGACAACTTCCAGGATTCCAGCTACCTGTTCGTCTTTGCCCTGAACTGATGTTCCGCTGACAGTTGAGGACCGCGCGCAAAACAGAGTGCGGCGCGAACCAGTCCCAACTGCGGTGATGCGCGCGCCGCACCCTTTGCGCTTTATTTCGAGAACTCTTTACAGGCGTCCGTTTCAGAGCCCCAGAATTCGACGCACTTGGCATGATTCATGGGGCCTTTACCGACGATCTTCGCGATCAGGAAGTCGGCAATCAGGTCGATCTCCCGCTGCTGCAGCGTCGCCGGAGGGTCGGGCATTCGGGTCGGATACGATCTCAGGTCGGCCTGCTTCTTGCCGTAGCATCGCCCGTCACTGTAAGCAAACTTGTCGAAGGCGGGCATTTGTGAGTTGAGCCGCCCACACTTGATGATCATGACCAGACCGGAGCGGTTGAGCTTAGTCTCGCGCAAATTGGCGCCGTCGGGCATTTGGCTGTCGGTCTTGTGGCCGTCACCGGACCAGCCATGACACGCCTGGCAGTTGCCTTTTTGCTGAAAAAGTCTCATGCCATCGGCAACGTCGGAGGCGTTGAGGGGTTGTTGCTCCTGTCCCTGCGCTCTCGGGGCAGCGGATGCCAGGGCCATAAGTGCGACCACAACCGGCCTCTTTGAAAAGAAACGGAGCTTCGTAGTGTGTTGGCGCGCTCTGGTCATGAACGCAGTATACAGCGCTGCATTAGTTTTATGAAAGACCGTCAGATAGCACGAAGGATGATCGCAGCCAGCGATGCTTGAGCGGCGGAAGCGAGAAGGGCGCACTGGTGCTGGAGAGCGGGTAGCCTAATCGGTCTAACCTAGACAGAAACTGCCTCGTCGCATTGTTCGAGATTCGGAATACTTCCTTTGAGCAACTTGCTCAAGAGAGGAATTCGTCAAAGCCCCGATC
>DATJEI010000080.1:0-28091 GCA_035496735.1 Bryobacteraceae bacterium
TCGCCATGTGGGCGGCTGCGCGCCAGTTGCCTGTGGTTCCCCTCACCGGCCAATGGCGTTTTGCGATCGCCGGTGCGTGCGCTGTGTTCGGAGTGATCGTCGCGCTCCTGGGCGTTTGGGCCTTTCGCCGGGCCCGGACAACCGTAAACCCGGTTACTCCTGAAAAGGCGTCGTCCGTCGTCACGGGTGGGATTTTCAGCTGCACGCGAAATCCTATGTACCTCGGGTTAACGGCTGTACTTGTGGGTTGGGCTGTCTGGCTCTCGGTGCCGTGGGTATTTCTAGGTCCTGTCGCGCTCATGCTCTTCCTCACGCGCTTTCAGATCATTCCCGAGGAGCGCGTAATGACTTCGAAGTTTGGCCGGGACTTCGACGAGTATCGCAGGCGCGTTCGCCGTTGGTTGTAGGTGCACCGAACCCTGGCCGCGCGCCACCATCCTGGCTCGCCGGGCAGTAAATTGTAGGAAAGTTGCCGCCTATCCAAACGAAACGCCGCGCGGAATCAGCCGGTGTTCGTGAGCCTGCCGGTCCAAGTCCTCGCGGAAATCGGGATGCGCGAGTGAGATGAGCGCCTTGGCCCGTTCCGCGACCGACTTTCCCTTCAAATTTACGACGCCGTACTCCGTGACGACATACATCACATCGGAACGCGGTGTCGTGACAATGTTGCCGGCCGTAAGGTTAAGCACAATGCGGCTGCGGCGCTCGCCGCGCTTGTCGTAGGTCGATGAAAGACAGAGGAACGATTTACCTCCCTTCGATGCGTAGGCTCCGCGCACGAATTGCAGCTGCCCTCCGGTGCCGCTGATGTGGCGATGACCGTCGGATTCCGAAGCCGCCTGGCCCTGCAAGTCGATCTGCGTGGTGTTGTTGATGGACACCACTTTGTCGTTTTGCATGATAATGTGCGGCGAGTTCGTGTAATCCACCTGATGGCAGTAGAAGGCCGGGTTTCGGTTCGCAGTGGCGTAAAGACCGCACGAGCCCAAGGCAAAGGTATAAGTGATCTTGCCGGGGTCCAGCGTCTTGCGCGATCCGGTCACCCGGCCCGAACGGTACAGCAGGCCCAGGCCGTCGGTGAGCATCTCCGTGTGTATTCCTAAATCCTTCACGCCGCTTTCCAGCAATAAAGCGCATACCGCATTCGGCATTCCTCCGATCCCGATCTGAAGACAGGATCCGTCCTCAACTTCCGCGGCAATGCGCCGTGCCACGGCGCGATCAATCTCGTTGGGCTCCGGATTCGGCAATTCCACGCACGGCCGGTGATCGCCCTCAATCATGAAATCGACCTCGCTCACGTGCACGCCGTTATCTCTGCCGAAAACGTACGGCACCTCGCGGTTGACCTCGACGATAACCAGCTTCGCGCGTTCGATCACTGCCCGCTGCCACACATTCGCAGGGCCGAAGTTGAAGTACCCGCCGTCGTCCATGGGGCACGTCTTGAGGATGACGATATCCACGGGATCCAGAAAGCGCCGGTAATAATCCGGCACCTCTCCCAGATTGAGTGGCGTGTAGTTGCAGCGGCCGGCGTCGTGCTTTTTGCGGTCGTAGCCCGAAAAATGCCAGCTGAACATGTGGAAGTGCTTGCCATCGGGATCTTCCTCGATCACAGCCCGCGGACGCATCGTCAGACAAGAGCGGATCTTGACGTTCTCGAGTTCGTCCTTACGCGCCGCGAGCGCCTTGTCGAAAACGTCGGGCTGACAGTTCGATACGCCGTAGTCCAGCCACATGCCGGATGTGACCAGACTCGCAGCGTGTTCCGCGGAAATCGTTTCAGAAGTCACGATGTTTTGCAAACAAGTCTATAACGAATTGGCTGGGAGGAGGCACCGCGTGCCGTCGGCATGGCCGTAACTTCGGTATCTCACCGAAGCCGTACACCTTGCGGATCGGACTCGATTCAACAAAGCGATCCGCTACTACGAACTCAACTCTCGATCCTTCGCCGCCGCTGGCGCCTGCACCGCCGGACGTACGTTCCGCCAGACCTCTAAGGCCACCACTAGAGTCGCCGCCAGCGTGACCGCGCCCGTCGCCACATGGGCCTCCGCCACTGCGGCCGCCATGCCTGCATTGGCTTTCGCTGTTCCCATCGACACCACCGTCAGCCCGAGGAAAATTTGCACGAAAGTGACCACGCCCAACGTGATTGCCGCCGGCCGCATCGTGGGATGTTCGGGCATCAGCGTTACCAGCACCACTAACGTGAGAATGAACACCACCACGATCATCGCGCCCAGGATGTGGACCATTACTCCGATCGAGCCGTAGCGGAACGCCGCCCCCAGCCCCACCTGGATCACCACTAACGCCAGCGTGTTTCTCGCCACCCCGCGCAACGGCGGCCATCCTTGGTCCTGCAGCAAAATCGGATCGCACTGCCAGCTTCGCGAAGTCGCCAAAGCAATCGCCGCCACCAGGGACAACAGCACCGGAGCCAGAAAAGCATGCGCCATGCTCGCCATCGGTGAAGCGGGCGCTGCCGCGGGCCCCGCCAGCAAGCCCAGTCCGGCATCCGCAATCGTCACGGCCACCGCAGCCCTTCCCAGCCGGCGCAGCCACTCGTGCGTCTTCGTCACCACCAGCCAGACGCCCAGGCCAACTACCAGCACCGCTACGAACGCGCCGATCGCTCGATGCCAGCCTTCGCTCGCGCCCTCCTGACTCGCCACCGCAGCACCGCTAACGATCAGGCACAAGGTGGCCACCGCAACCAATATCGAATAAAGGTGCAGCCTTAGGTTCGTCATCCGCGCTCCGGACTAGTGTAACCCGACATCTGTGCGCCCTGGACTCCTCCGTCGCCTAGGCCATCAGCCATGGCCCGGCCTGGGTGCAAAATTGACACAATCGAAATACTATATGTTGCAAATTAACCACACTCTAGAGCCTACAAGTCTTTATTTTTGTTGTATGTAACCTTGGTGTACAATTGCTCGTTTTGTTACTATGAGTTTCAGGAGCCATGCAGCCTGGCGCTCTTAACGCCTAGCCAGGCCCCAACGGAGGCGCTATTTGGATTTTGAGAAAACTATAAACCGTCCGGTCGACGCCTCCGGAGTCGGCCTCCATTCCGGCGTTCCCGTTCGCATCCGCATCCTCCCTGCCCCGCCCTGCACTGGCATCGTTTTCGTCCGCACCGATCTCGAAGGCTTCACCATCCCCGCCAGTTGGCGCTATGTGCAGAAGGTCAGCTACGCCACTAGCCTGATGCGCCAGGGCGTGCTGATCTCCACCACCGAGCACCTTCTCAGCACCTTCTACAGCATGGGCATCGACAACGCCTTCGTCGAGATCGATAACCTCGAAGTTCCGATTCTTGACGGCAGCGGCCAACCCTTCGTGGATCTCATCCGAGCCGCCGGTATCCGCCAGTCGCGCCGCCGAAAACGTTACCTCCGCATTCGCAAACCGGTATCGGTGGAAGGCGGAGGCAAGCGCATCAGCATCCTTCCATCGGACCGCTTCCTGCTGACCTGCGAAGTATTCTTCCCGCACACCTTGGTAGGTCGTCAGACCCTGGATATGGAAGTCACGCCCGAAAAATACGCCGCTGAACTCGCTCCCGCCCGCACCTTCGGCTTCGAATATGAGCTCCACCAGATGCGCAACATGGGCTTGATCCGCGGCGCCTCGCTCGATAACGCCGTCTGCTTCGATCGCGAGTCCATTCTTAACCCCGGCGGCCTCCGCTTCGTCGATGAGTGCTGCCGCCACAAGGCGCTCGACCTCATTGGCGATCTGGCCCTCATCGGCAAGCCGCTCCTCGGTCACGTGATCGCCGAAAAAGCCGGCCACGCCATGCACTTCGCGCTGGTCAACAAGATCATGTCGGATCCCACCATTTACGAAATCATTACCCATGACCAGGTGGCCAGCAACGCCACCCATGCCATGGTGTCATAGATATCGTAAGTGAAGCATCTTCCGAACCTGCTGACCGCGGCACGCTTGGCGCTGGCGCCGTATTTGTTCCTGCTGATGTTCCGCCATCGGTACAGCACCATCATTCCGCTATTCATTCTGATCGGCATCACTGACGTAGTCGACGGCTTCCTCGCGCGGCGCTACGGCGCATCTTCCAGCCTGGGAGCGTATCTCGATCCCGTCGCCGACAAGGTCTTGCTCAGCGGCACTTTTCTGGTCCTGGCGCTCACCGGGGCGATCGAATGGTGGCTGGCCGCCGTCGTGTTGGGCCGCGACTTGATGATCCTCGCCGCCGCCGGTGTTCTCTATATCGCCACCGCGCGCCGTAACTTCCCGCCCTCGCCCTGGGGCAAAATCAGCACCTTGGTGCAGATCGTATTCTTGTGCTTCCAAATCGGCTACCTGGCCGGGATTGCCGTCGCACCCGCCGTCACCGCACTCAAATGGCTCACGGTGGCGCTAGCCGTCGCCAGCCTCGCCGATTACGCCCGCCGCGTTACAGCAGCGGAGTCGCGCTAACCGGTAGTGCGCTAATTCTGTGTCGCTGAGGAAGATACGGTTTAGGTTAGAAAGAAGCCGAATGCCCAAGCTCTGACTAGTAAACTGAGAACTCCGAGCCCCCAAAAAATGCGGACCTTTCTCGAAAGCTATCCACTTGGATATAACCTGCCGTACTCGCGGTGTAGTCGCTGTATCTTAAGGCAATACCAACCCAACTCTCCGAACTGTCGATCTTGCGGAAGTTTGTTGTTGACTTGTTCCACCGTCTGTAGGCCCGCTATGGTTGAGAGCATCCCAAAAACGGATACACACACGAGAGCGAGGATGCCGACAATGATCCGCAGCGTCATGTCAGTTTCATTTTGGACTCTGACAGCGGCATTCTGCAGCTTCTAGCCCTTCCTCGCGCGGCCGCGCAAGAGAGAAACAGAGCTTGCGCGAACTACCCGCTAGACATTCCCTCACCATGTTATTACCATAGTAATAACTATGGTTGAACTCAAAGTCCGCAAATTCGGCAACTCCCTGGGGGTGATCCTTCCTAAGGAAGCCCTCCAGCATCTGAACGCCACCGAAGGCCAACGCCTGCTGCTAATCGAGTCGCCGGATGGCGCCTTCCAATTGCGGGCCTCGGACCCCGAGTTAGAACAGCAGATGAAGATCGCCCGCGAGGGCATGGCGCGCTATCGCAATGCTCTGCGGGTTTTGGCTAAGTGAAACAGCCTATATGGGTCGCTCGTCAGACGGTTGATGCGCTGCATACGGACCTTCTTGCCGAGCACGGCGGAGCGCCGGGCTTGCGCGACGAAGGACTACTCGAATCGGCTCTTGCGCGCCCGCGCCAGATTTTCGCCTACTCCAACTGCGATCTTCTGCAGTTGGCCGCCGCCTACGTCACGGGAATCGTACGAAACCATCCGTTCGTCGACGGGAACAAACGGAGCGGTTTCATGACCGGCTATGTATTCCTCGAACGCAACGGTTTCGACTTCACCGCTTCGGAAGCCGACGCCGCTCAAGCCGTCCTCGAACTGGCAGCCGGTACCATCGAAGAAACCGGCTTCGCCCTGTTCCTGCGCGACCACGTCAAACGCGACCGCAAGCGCGTGAAATAGCCGCCGGAAAACCTGCCAAAAGGAACCCGCCGACACTTCAATAATCCCGCCCTCAAGCCCGCAGGTCCTTTACTTCCAATCAAATAAGGTGCTACGCTCAAAGGATTCATGCGCACTGTCGACTTGATTCACCGGAAACGGGACGGCGAAGAACTGTCCACCGAAGAGATCGCCTACGTAGTAGACGGTTACACTAACGGTACCATTCCCGACTATCAGGCCTCCGCCTTCCTTATGGCCGTGTTTTTCTCCGGCATGACCGACCGCGAAGTCAGCGCGCTTACCACGCGCATGACCGAATCCGGCGAGATGGTGGATCTCTCCTCCATCCCGGGCGTTAAGGTTGACAAACACTCCACCGGAGGCGTGGGCGACAAAACCAGCCTGATCGCCTCGCCTCTGGCCGCAGCCGCCGGTGTCATCGTCCCCATGATTTCCGGCCGTGCCCTCGGCCACACTGGCGGCACGCTGGATAAGCTGGAATCCATTCCCGGTTTTCGCACCAGTCTCAACCTCGACGAGTTCCGCGCGCAGCTTGCCGAGCATGGCTTGGCTTTCATCGGCCAGACTCCCGAAGTGGCGCCCGCCGACGGACGCTTTTACGCGCTGCGCGACGCCACCGCCACCGTCGAATCCATCCCTTTGATCGCTTCGTCCATCATGTCCAAGAAGCTCGCCATCGGCCTGGACGCGCTGGTGCTCGACGTCAAAGTCGGCTCCGGTGGTTTCATGAAGCGCCAGGTGGACGCGCGCCGCCTCGCGCAGATGATGGTCGGCATCGGACGCCGCGCCGACAAGCACGTGCAGGCGCTGATCACCGACATGAACCAGCCGCTCGGCTACGCCATCGGCAACGCGCTCGAAGTAATGGAAGTTTCGCAGACCCTGCAAAACGCCGGCCCCGCCGATCTCACTCGCCTTTCGCTCGAGCTGGCCGCCCGCATGATCTACCTCGGCAAACTTACGGCGACCCTCGATGCAGCCCGCGAGCTCGCGCAAAAGAAACTGCTGGATGGTTCCGGCTATCGCAAACTGAAGGAAGTGATCGCGGCGCAGGGCGGCAACCCGCAGGTGCTGGATCGCTTCGAGCTTCTGCCCAACGCCACCGGTGCGCGCGAGATCAGTTCCCCGCGCGCGGGCTACATCAGCGCCATCGACGCCGAATACATCGGCCAAGCCTCTTCCATGATCGGCGCCGGCCGCGATACCAAGGAAGATTCGATCGACCCTGCTGTCGGCGTCATCCTTGAAGTGAAGGTCGGTCAAAAGGTGGATGCCGGCGGCGTGCTATGCCGCCTGTATTACACCCGCGAAGACAATGTCGACGAAGCCGCGCAGCTCGTCGAAGATGCTTTCCGCATCGCTTCTACTGCGCCGGAGAGCCGCGAACTCATTCTCGAAGTCGTAGGGTAACCGGAGGCTCCGCATGGATCGTTTCACGGGCCTGCTGGGCCTGGTGGTCGTCATGGCAGTGGCGTATTTGTTTTCCACCAACCGCCGCGCCATCCAGCCCCGCGTCATTTTTTGGGGACTCGGCCTGCAAATCGGCTTCGCCTTCCTGGTTCTGAAAACTCCTGTGGCCGAAGGGTTCCGGTCTCTAAGCAATGTCATCAACCACGTCCTGGGCTATTCGATTGAAGGCAGCAGGTTTGTCTTCGGCGATAAGTTAGGCGCGCCCAACGATCAATTCGGCGTGGTGTTCGCGTTCCAGGTGCTGCCCATCATCATCTTCATCGCTTCCCTTTTTGCGATCCTCTATTACCTCGGCGTAATGCAGATATTCGTGAGCGCCATGGCGCGGATCATGCAAAGAGTAATGGGTACCAGTGGCGCCGAGTCTACCAGTGTGGCAGCCAGCATCTTCATGGGCCAGACCGAAGCGCCCCTTACCATCCGCCCTTTTCTCGCCGGTTTGACGCAAAGCGAATTGTTCACCATCATGACCAGCGGCATGGCCCACGTCTCCGGCGCCGTCATGGCGGCCTATGTTCTGATCGCCCATGTGGAAATCCGCCACCTTCTCACCGCCGTCATCATGACCTCGCCCGCCACTCTGATGCTTGCGAAGATGCTGATGCCCGAAGTCGGCCAGCCCGCCACCATGGGCGGCATCAAAGTTGAAGTGGAGAAGCCCGGTGTCAACATCATCGATGCGGCGGCGCGCGGCGCTGGTGACGGCCTCCATCTAGCACTCAACATCGGAGCCATGCTGATTGCCTTCATCGGCTTGATCGCGCTGGTGAACGGCAGCCTGCAGGCCCTGCACGGCGTGCGTTTCCTCGGCTGGCTTCCCAATTCCATGCAAGGAATCCTGGGCGTCATCTTCGCTCCCATCGCATGGCTGCTGGGAGTCCGCTGGAATGACTGCGCGGCCGTCGGCAATCTGCTCGGCACGCGTCTCATCCTCAACGAATTCGTGGCCTTCGTAGACCTGGGCAAGATTCGCGAAGCCCTGGATCCGAAATCCTTCGTTATCGCTACCTATGCCCTGTGCGGATTCGCTAATCTGAGTTCAGTGGCCATCCAGGTGGGCGGGATCGGAGCCTTGGCGCCCACGCGAAAGTCGGATGTCGCCAGGCTCGGAATGAAAGCAGTGGCCGCCGGAACCATGGCCAATTTTATGTCGGCCTGTATCGCGGGAATGTTGCTATGAGCATCGTCGGAGTTGTTCTGGGTAGCGGATTGGGGGCGTTTGCCGAGACTCTTGAGAATCGTTTTGAAACTCCCTACGCGGATATCGCGGGATGGCCTGCCGTCACCGCCGCGGGCCACGCCGGCAAACTGATCACCGGCCGGATCGGAGGAACCGAAGTAGTCGTGCTCTCTGGCCGCGCCCACTATTACGAAGGCTATACCGGGGCCCAGGTCACGCTCGGCATTCGCGAGCTGGTCAAGCGCGGCGTCGATCGCGTGATCCTCACCAACGCAGCCGGCGCCATCGATACGGAGCTTCATCCCGGCGAGCTGGTGCTGATCTCCGATCACATCAACCTCATGGGGCAGAACCCGCTGGTCGGGCGCAACGACGATGCCTTGGGACCGCGCTTCCCCGACATGACCGATGCCTACTCGCGCGAATATCGCGAAATCGCCCGCCAGACCGCCGCCGAGCTGGGCATCGATCTCAAGGAGGCCGTCTATGCGGGCTTGCTGGGACCCAGCTACGAAACGCCCGCTGAGATCCGCTTCCTGCGCTTCATCGGCGCCGGCTTGGTCGGCATGTCGACCGTACCCGAAACCATCGTCGCCAATCACATGGGCATGAAGGTGCTGGCCATCTCCTGCGTCACCAATATGGCCGCAGGCATTTTGCCGCAGAAGCTGGTTCATCAGGAAGTGCTGGACGCCGGTGCGCGCGTGCGCGATACTCTGATCCGCCTGCTGAATACGCTGATTCCGCGCCTGGCATGACCCGGAAAATCATCGGCGCTAGTAATTTACAATCGCCGCAAACGACGCCGCGTCCAGGCTTGCGCCGCCCACCAGCGCCCCATCGATGTCTTCCTGTGCCATGAGTTTCGCGACGTTGTCCGGTTTAACGCTGCCCCCATACAGGATGCGGCAGCCCGCGCCTGCGGCATCGCCGAAATGATTCGCAATTTCCGCGCGCAACACGCGGTGCGCGTCTGCTGCGATTTCGGGAGTGGCGGTCTTACCCGTGCCGATCGCCCACACGGGCTCATAAGCAATCACCACGGATGAAAATTGTTCCGGCGTCAGACCCAGAATTCCACCCGCGCACTGGGTTCGCAAAACGCTTTCGGTCGCGCCACCCTCGCGCTCTTCCAGCCTTTCGCCCACGCAAACAATCGGCGTCAGCCCGGCCGCCAGCGCAGCTTGAGTTTTCTTCAGCACTGTCTCGTCCGTCTCCTGGAAATATTGGCGGCGTTCGCTGTGGCCGACAATCACCCAGCGGCAGCCCACCGCCGTCAGCATGGGAGCTGAAATCTCACCCGTGTAAGCACCCTCGCGAAGCCAGAACAGATCCTGACCGCCCACCTCGATAGCCGTGCCCTGCGCCGCCGCGACCGCCGTCGGCACATTCACGAAGGGAGGGCATATCACGATTTCCGCATGGGAAGCGCTTGCCACCAAAGGCGCGAAAGCTTCAAAGAAAGCGGCAGTTTCGGCTGCCGTCTTGTACATTTTCCAATTACCGGCCAGGACAGGTTTGCGCATGTCCTTACAGAATAGCAACCTGCTGTGGATGAACCGGCCTGAATGGTTGCGCCAATACTTCGAAGCCCGTGCGATGGCTGGTGGGTGGGATTCGAACCCACAACCCTATTGTCCGATCTGGACTTCGCCGTCGAGAACTTTCGTACTCGACGGAGGCTGTACCTGATTGAGCTACCGCCAGCCATCAGTCGGATTTTACCAATTTGGAGGTGGTGCGCTATTCCCAACTGATCGCCCGCACGCGGATGGCTTACGCCGAGCGAAGGTGGCTGAATTCCTTGATCAGCTCAAAGTTGGTGCGCAATCCGGCAATGGCTTCGCCGCGCTGCTCGATGCGCGATTCCTCGATGACACCCAGTTGGTCGGCCGCCTTCTGCAGGTATCCCAGACGTGCCGGGTCGATACCCATGATGCGGCAGCAAGTGGCGTCCACCGCCGCTAGATCCGAGCCCATCACCAGCACGCCCGCCTGCTTGCGAGTCCCTTGTATCGGCCCGTTGCCTTCCATCCCCACAATGCCGTCCACCAGCGCGAAACTCTTGGGCCCAAATTCCCGCGTGAGCTCCGCTATGGCAGTGTCGATACCGATATAGTGCAGCTCGTTCTTGGGCCAGCCGTAAATGGACCCCGGCACCAGGCCAAAGAAATTCTTCATCGAGAGCGTCGCCCCCGCCCAATGGTGAGTCTTCATCTTGGCGAGCGAAACAATGATATCGGCGGACAGCACGCTGTTAGGAAAGTAAAACTCGTCGCGCCCCGCGAAGCCCTTGACTCCGCTTACATCGTCCCGGTTGAGATCCACGAACACCTCGTCGAAGCTGGGGATTTCCGAGCGGTAGCGGGTCAGCTCGGCAATCGCCAAAGTGTCGCGGCGGTGCCCCGGTCCCTCGCCGATCTTCACCTCGGCTGCGCCCAGCGAGCGGAATACTTCGAGTGCGGTCGCCACCACCGCCACATCGGTATTGATACAGGTATTGGGATCGAACTCGACGAAGTTGGGTTTCAGCAGCACGGTCTTCCCGGCTACATCCAGCTCGCATTCAAGTATCCCGCGCAGCATCGCGTCCGCCAGATCCTTTGAATAGGACGCCGCCTTAACCACCACCACCGCCGACGTTTGCCCTGCCAAGGGAAGTTTGGACATGGACTTAGGCCTCGACTCCCGTCCTCCATTGAACCCCGCGAATCCCGCCACGCTCGCCGCGCCTGCCAAGGCCAGAAATTCTCTGCGATTGTTATTCACGCAGCGCCCCCGCAGTTTGCATACAGCGATAGTTACCCTCGGGCGCCGCCAGCGCCTCAAGCCCGGTGATCATCAGGTCCGATTGCGGATCGCCGCTGAGTTCCTCTGGCTTCACGCCGTGCAGCCGCATTGCGATCGTCAGCCATGCGCGCGCCATCGGCGAAGGCGTCTCCCCCATCTGCCGCCGCGCCAGGTCGAACGCCTTGCCCAGGTCGTTGCTCAGATCGTTGCGACCCTGCAACGCCACCAGCGCCAGCGCCGTGGTCTCCGGGTAAGACGGCAGATCCACACCCAACGCCGCCGGACTTCCGTAATTCCACCCGCCATCCCGCGACCGCACGTCCACTAACTGCGCTTCGCCCATCTGCACCCGGCTGCGCAGTTCGCTGCTCGAGAGTTTCGCCGATGCCTGTTTCAGCGCCACCAACGCGTGCACCGTGGGTTCCACCCATCCCGAATTACCCGGCTTCCAGGGCCAGCACTTCAGGCTGACGTCCCGTTCCTGCTTCACTAGCCGCAGCCGCGCCGCCGTCACGTTCAGCCAGTTGGATTCGACTCCCCTGCTCCCCACCAGCCACTTCACTCCGTTTTCGAGCGGCTGTCCCCATTCATTACGGACCATGGCGATAGTGGCGCAGAGCGATGTCCCCCAACTCGACACCTGGACCTCCGCCGACGGCTTCCAGCTTCCGTCCGGCAATTGCCAGGAAGAAAGCAGCTTCCAGGCGCGGTCCGCCGCCGGCTCGCCCGCTAGCGCCAGCGCCGCATAAGCCGTGGGCTCCAGCCACGACGATTTCCCGGCGAAATACCCCCAGCCGCCGTCGGAATTCTGGGTGCTCCGCAGAACCGCCAGCCGCGCGCCTAGATAGGACTTGCTGTCGGGGATAAGACCAGCCACAAGGTACCAATCGGCGGAAACCTTTGATTCCCCTATGGCGATTTCCTCCTAGTACAACCAACTGATTCAAAAGTACTATTTACTATCTAAGTGGTTCGCTTTAGACTGGTTAAGGTTACAAACTGAGGCCTTCTACGTGAATCAACTGCTACTCCAGTATTCGTACCTGCAGATGTTGGACCTGTTGACCACCATGGCCTTTTTGCTGCACGGCGTCCAGGAAGCCAATCCCTTGGTTCGTCTCGCCCTGCGTTACTCCTCCCATCCCTGGGGAGGCCTGCTCCTCGTGAAAGGTCTCGCGCTCGCTCTGGGCCTCTACTGCTGGCGCTGCGGACGCGAACGGCTGCTGACGCGCATCAATGTCCTGTTCGCAATCGTCGTGGCCTGGAACCTGGTGGCCCTGATCGCCGGCGGACTCACCACCGTCTAACGATCAACGCAACGGCAGCCACCGGTAACCCAGAAGTCCATCAGCAGACAATTTCGCGCCGCGCCACCTACATAGTTTGAATCCGTACCCTGCTGTCGACTCCAGGGTTCTTGCTCATGGTTTACCGCAGATGGCCGTCGCTGTGTTCGGTGCCATTTCTCCGCTCTTCCCTTTTGCTCTGGGGGCTGTCTTCTAAAGGCGATGCGGACGATCCCGACGCGCCGCCGTACCTACCTGGCCGCCAGCGGATACTGCAGCGTCTCGAGCAGCCAGTCTTTGTTGGCCTTCACATCCTCCGTCAAGCGCCGCACCAGGTCTTCGCGCTGGTCGAACAGGCGATAGCCACCGGCGGGACGCAGATACCCGCGGGCCTGCGGCGTCCGTTCATACAGCTTCTCTTCGCCGATTTCCGCCGCCTGCTCCGCATAGCTCTTGCGATTGTCCAGCAGCGCTTTCACCAGGAACGGCATCAGCGTGGAATAATCCGCCTGCATGCTTTCTGTGGCTTGCTGGTACGTGTCCTTGTCCACCTTGCCCCAGGTGACCGCTTCCCCCGGTGGGCATGACGACAGCGATCCATCGGTCACCGGAGCCGTGACAATCTGCACATCGAAGTTGTAGCCGCGCACATTCGGAATTCCCAGCACCTGGCCCAGCGCAGGCTCCGGTTGCAGGTTGTAATTCTTCGGAACGCCCCCGCCCAGAATCAGCGTCGCCAGCGCATTGGGCGGATTGTCGAACAACCCCCAGCGATGGTACGCGCAGGCTTCGTAAACTTCGGCGTGCAGGTCCAGATCGAACTTATAGGAGTCGATCAGCCCGGCCTCGCGCATGGCCCACAGCTTCATGGAGTTCAGAAAAATACTGCCGTCGCCCGGCGCGCCCACGAACACCGGTATGGCCATCCGATGGCAGGTTGAGAGCAACCCGTGCGCCACGCGATTCGCGCGCTCCTGTTGCGTGTAGAACGCCCCTAGCCGATGCCGCAGCTCGGTCCCAGTCATCGTGCGCTGGAACTCGGGGCGCCGCAGCACTGCGGTGAGGAAGCGGTCCTGGTCCAGCAGCACCTCTTCGTCGAACGCCATGTCGGTGACGCGAATCGTGCGCTCCTCCCGCAGCGCGCCGTCATCGCCCCAGATCGGAACTTCGAAGATCGGATCGCGATGCGCGTCGAGCGAGCGATGCCCGTCGTGATAGCACACTGCGTCAGTGGTTGAAAGATACGCCACCCATCCCGTTTCCAGCAGCGGAATCAGCCATGCTTGATGCTGCCCCGAGACCGTCACCGGCCCCGCCACCGCCACGGTGAGCGGGCATCCCTGGCCGATGGCGTGATCGAGGATGGTGTAAATGCGCCGTAGAAAGGCCCCGCCGAACGCCGGAAAACAGTGCGTGATCAGCTCGCTGATCGTGTCGCACTCATCGACGCGTTTAACTTTTACGGGTGGCCGGTGCATTAACTTCGATCTTACTCGAACTGGCGCCGGAAACTTTCGAGAGTCTGTTTCAATTCGGCGACCTCACGCTCCAACTCCGCTACCCGCTGCTCCAGGCCAGCCGCCGCGCCCGGCCCTCGCGACTCAGCCGCTTCCTGCGGGATTTGCTGTGTGAGTTCGGGCACGCCTCCCAGCAGATGACACCACCGCCCCCGCGGCATCGCAGCCACCAGCGGCTCCGGCGTCCGTGCCGCCAGCGATTCCAGGCAATGCTCGACGTCCGCGATTTCCGCGAACTCGTGCATACGTTCGGTGCGCCCGCGCAGTTCGCCGGCGGTTTGCAGGCCGCGCAGCATCAGCACGCACAGCACCGCCGACTCTCGCCGCCCCAAATTTAGCCGTTCGCCCAGCGAGTGCGCGTACTTTTCGACCCGGTGCCCCGCCCCGCTGATCCTGACTGCGAGTCCCTTGTGCCGCAGCAGCGCCAGCGCCTGCTGCACCACTTCTTCTTCATAATTCACCACCGGATCGCGGCTCGATTTCTGGTTGCAGGCATTCACCAGCGCATTGAGCGTAAGCGGATAGTATTCCGGAGTGGTGATTTCTTTTTCCAGCAGCGCGCCCAACACCCGAATCTCGACCGGATGCAGCGGTTCGGCGAAGACCCGCTCGGCGGAATGGGGTTCGGCGGAATGAGGCTCGGGCGAATGCGGTTCCATGCTAGCTTAAGGCCGCCTCCACGGTACATTGTCCGGCCAGCCAACGGGCAGACGAGCAGCAGGGCGCAGCGTGGCGCGCCGTGCATCCATCCACGAAAGAGTTCCCAATTCCCGCGAGAATCCCTGAAAACACGGGTCGATCCCAGCCGGCGGCACATTCCTCAGACAGGCCGCGGCCTTGAGCGAAATCAGCGTCAGTCGAAGCGGAGCGAATGATTTCCAATATAACGCAAGCGTTATTCTTTCTTCGTATCAGCGGCGGCGCCAGCGCCCGCGGCAGGTGCCCCGGCGGCAGCCGGTGCAGTGGCCGCCGGCGGCGCATGCAAGTTGATCGGCTGCGGATTGGTGCGCGAGCCAACGTCGATGAAGTCGAACATCAGAAAGATGCCCAGGAACACGAACCCCCCCACCGCGATCACCGCATTCACCGGCTTGTCATGCAGCAGGTGCATGAAGATCAGTCCCACGATGATAGCTTTGACGGTCGCAATGGCGAGTGCGATCACGATATTGCCCGAGCCGAAATTAATGTAGGATGCGCCTACCGTGATTGCGGTCAGAATGAGAAGAACAACCAGCGTCGCCAGGTACTTGGCTGCTTCGGCTTTCGGATTGTCAGCGTGTTCGGTATGCGTGCTCATGTAATTAAGTAGTACAGCGGGAACAGATAAATCCAGATCATATCGACCAGGTGCCAGAACAGCGCCACCAGATCCACCGGCGTGTAATATTTGTCGGAGAATTCGCCGCGGCTCGCGCGGATCGCCAGCCAGCTCATCAGGCCCATGCCGATCAGAACGTGCAGGCCGTGCAGCCCGGTCATCATGAAATAGAAACTGAAGAATGTGGCGTAGCCGTGGCTGCCGGCGATCAAATCGCCGTGGTGGCTGTAAAATTTCCCCGGAAACAAGCCTTCTGCAAAATCGGCGGAGTACTCGTACGCCTTGATGCACATGAAGATGGCGCCGAACCCCACCGTTATCCACAAATACTTCGCGCATTTCTTGCCTTGGTTGGTGCGCGCCGAGAGCACCGCCATTACAGCGGTGAAGCTGGAGATCAGCAGCACCACGGTATTCGTGGATCCGGCCCAGCGCTTCAATTCTTCGTGGGCTGCCACAAACTCCTGCGGATACTTGTTTTGCATTAGCCCGAAGCCGGCGAACAGACCGCCGAAGGTCAGGACTTCAGTAACCAGAAACAGCCACATACCAATCTTGCTGGTATCGAACTGCTGCTCCATGGTGGTGAAGTGATGCTGGTGATGCGGATCGTGCTCCCCACCGTGTCCGTGCGGATCCTGATGTAGATCGACTGTCGTCGTACTCATGCGTGGACTCTCATACGTGCGTTACCGTCCTATGGCGGTAGTCATAAGGTTCGTGCTCGAATACCGGCTGCTCCTCGAAATTGTGCACCACCGGCGGCGACGACGATTCCCATTCCATCGTTGTCCCACCCCATGGACTGTCCGGCGCCAGCGGCCCCGTCTTGAGCGACGCCAGCAAATAGATCGCGGTCAGGAACAACCCCGAGCCCAGCACCCAGCTTCCGTAAGTCGAAAATGCGTGGATCGGCTGGAACTGATCCAGATAGTTGAAATAGCGCCGCGGCATGCCCTGGCCGCCCATGATGAACTGCGAGCCGAAAGTCATGTTGAAGCCGATGAAGACCAGGGCGCAGGCAACCCGTCCCCATTTCTCCGAATACATCCGCCCCGTCATCTTGGGCCACCAGTAATGCAGTCCGCCCAGAAATGCGATGACCGTGCCGCCCATCATGACGTAATGGAAATGGGCCACCACGAAATACGTATCGGTGAGGTGAATGTCCACCGCCAGCGTCGCGAAGAAGATGCCGGTTAAGCCGCCGATCGCGAACAGGAACAGGAACGCCATGGCGTAGAGCATCGGTGTTTCGAAGCTGATGTTGCCTTTGTACATGGTGGTCAGCCAGTTGAACATCTTGACGCCCGACGGAATCGCCACCAGGAAGGTGAGAGCGGAGAAGATCACGTTGGCCAGATCGCTTTCCCCAGCCACGAACAGGTGATGGCCCCACACGATAAAGCTCAGCAGCGCCAGCGATACGCTCGAATAGGCAATCGCCCGGTACCCGAAAATCGTCTTGCGGCTGAATGTGGGAATGATCTCGCTGATGATCGCCATGCCCGGCAGAATCATGATGTAGACTGCGGGGTGCGAATAGAACCAGAAGAAGTGCTGGAATAACACTGGATCGCCGCCGATCCGTGAATCGAAGATGCCGATCTGAAACACGCGCTCAATCAGCAGCAGCACCATGGTAATCGCCAGTACTGGCGTCGCCAGGATCTGAATCACGCCTGTGGCGTAAATGCCCCATACGAACAGCGGCATATCGAACCAGCCCATGCCGGGAGCGCGCAGCTTATGCGTGGTCGCAATGAAATTCAGTCCCGTGAAAATCGAAGAGAACCCCAGGATGAACACCGCCAGGGTCATCAGCCCCACGGCCCCGTCGGTGGTGGTCGAGTAAGGCGTATAGAAGGTCCAGCCGGTGTCCACCGCGCCCAGCACCATGGAACCGATCGCCAGCGCCGCGCCCGCTACCCAAAGATAAAAACTGGTCAGATTCAATCTCGGGAAAGCCACGTCCTTGGCGCCCAGCATCATCGGCAGAACAAAGTTGGCAAGCGACGCTGGGATCGAGGGAATGATGAACAGGAACACCATGATGGCGCCGTGCAGCGTGAAAAAGCGGTTGTACATTTCCGCCGTCACCCACTGCTTGCCGAACAACGTGTGCTGCGGATTGAGCAGCGATAGCCGCACCAGCAGCGCAAATATGCCGCCCAACAGGAACGCGAAGCTTACCGCACCCAGATACATGATGCCGATGCGCTTGTGGTCGACCGTGGACATCCAGCTCCACAATCCCGTGGTCTCGTTGAGATAGTTCTTAGCGGGCCGCGGCCGGTCCGCTGTAACATTGCCCGATGTGAGTGTGTGTTCCATGTGATTACCCTTACTGCAACGACTTTATATACGCCACTAACCCACGAATTTCATTTTCCCGCAGAAGACCTTGGAAAGTGGGCATGATGTTCTCGAATCCCTCCACCACCTTCGCCCCCGGCTGCATCATTGACTCACGGACATAGGCTTCGTCCACGATCACCGTGGTTCCATTATTCAGCTTGACCGGCTTGCCCCAGATGCCCTTCCAGGTAGGACCTTTGCTCCTGGTGCCGTCCACGTTGTGGCAGCTCTGGCATCCTTTTTGCTCGTATTGGATTCGGCCCCATTCCTCCGGTGTATGGTGCATCCATTCGTCGCCGCCGGTTTCCATCCATTTGGCGAAGTCCGCGGGCGTATCGACGAATACCTTGGCCTTCATATCCGAGTGGCCCTTGCCGCAGTACTCCGCGCAGGTCGAAACATGCTCGCCCACAGTCGTCGGTGTAAACCAGTATTCGGTATAGCGGCCGGGAATGACATCCCGCTTCACGCGCATATCGGGTATGAAAAAATCGTGCAGCACGTCTTCACTGGTCATCACCAGGTGGACCGGCTTGTTCACCGGGATGTGCAATTCGTTCACCGCCCGCGTGCCGTCGGGAAATTCGAACTGCCACAGCCACTGCTTGGCGGTAATCTGAATTTCCATGGACTCGCCAGGTCCAACCGCGAACTGCATGTAGCCGATGATTCCCCAGAAAAACAGTCCCACACACAGCAGCAGCGGAATCACCGTCCACACGATTTCCATCACCGTGTTGTGAGTCTGGTGCGGCGTGACGCGGCCCGGCTTGAACCGGTAGCGCCAGGCAAAATAGCACATCGGCACCATCAGACCGAAAAACATAATCACGCTCAGCCAGAAGATCGCCATGTACATGTTGTCGATGTGCTTGGCGAACTCCGAGCCTTGATCTACCGGTAACAGCAGCCTGCGAAGCCACTCCATTATGCAAAACCTTCCTTGAGCCGGGCTTGGGCTCGTTTACGCTCCGAGCGGAACATCCGCCAGATGAAAAATGCGATCAGAAAGACCGTGAGAACGCCGCCGCCGCGCATAATGTTCAGCGCAAACCAAACATACGCGCCGGCCTTGGGATCGTAGTGATAGCAGAACAACAGAATTTTTTCGAGCGCCAGTGTGCTGCGCCCCTCGGAGGCTTCCGCCAGCGCGAAGCGCAGGTCCCGCGGACTGAAACGGATGCCATACAGGTAACGCGCCATTTTGCCCTGCGGCGTCAGCACCATAATCGCCGCGGCATGCGCGTATTGCTCAATCCGCGAATCGTACCGATAATTGAACCCGATCTGCTTCGCCAGGCGCTGTACGTTACCGTCGCGGTCCGTTAGAAAATGCCAGCCGGGCGCCGGACGGTCGAAGCTGGCCATGTAGATCGCTCTCTTCTTCTGCGCCACGTCGAAGGACTCGCGCGGATCGATGCTGATCGTAACCACTTCGTATTCTTTGCCCGGAGTCCACGGGATATTGCGCATTGCTTCCGTCTGCCCGTTGAGGATCAGCGTGCATAGCATCGGGCAGTTGTAATACACCAGGTTGAGAATCACCGGTCGGCCCTGGTTGAAGAACTGTCCCAACCTTACCGGGTAGCCATCTTCCCCGGTGAACGTCAGGTTCAGATCCACCGGCGCGCCCAAATGTTCATCGATGCCCACGCCTTCCAGTTGCGTGGGACGCACATTGGCGGGGAGCGTCGCGTCCCCGATCTTAGATAAACGATATTGCGCCGCCAGCGGGAGCGCCGCCAGCGCCAGCCAACCGAAGATCCATGTGCGCCGCATATTCATAACTTCCTATTTCTTCGTCGCCCCAGCTGGAGGTGGAGCAGCCGCAGCATTACCAGCCGGCGCCGCACCACCAGCGGCCGCCGCGCCCGCCGGAGACGCACCCGCAGCCGGCTCCTCTACCTTGATCGCCGTAGCCTTGGCTGGATAGAACAGCTTGCCGGCAGCGGCTTCCGCGGCGAACATCTGCATGGCCTTGTCAATCGGAATGCGCACCCGGTTGGTCGATTTGTCCAGGTTCCCGTACATATAGTGTGTCAGGTTCCAGGCATCGCGATTGCGCACGTCCTGCAGCTGCTCGCTGGGAACGGACAACACCCGCTCGTACACCGCCTGCTTATAGATCTCCTCGAAATAACCCTGCACGGCGACGATCACCAGGACCAATCCCAGCACGCTGACAATGGTAAATAACCAGATCGCCGGAGTATTTGGCTCGGTGGGGTCGAAGCCTTCCTGAGGATCGTGGTGTTCGATCGGGTGTTCGTATGCTTCATCCGAATGGCTCATCGTGATCCTCCTCCTTTAAGCGTTCTCAAAATGCAAGCTCTGTTCCAGCCGCAGATCGCCTACCGGCACCATCTTATGCGCCCGGAACCGGCTCCAGAAAACCAGGCCGCAGATGCTGACCGTGGTCACCAGAGTCGCCAGGTCCAGCCAGTGGAGCTGCGGCCCGGTCTTGTAATACGTCGGCATGACGATCCAGTACAGGTCGATATATTCAACCACCAGACTCCACACCGCCATGGCGCCGATCACCTTCAGACTGCGCTTGGCCGGCCGGCACAGCAGAATTGAAAACGGAATGATAAAGCGTATGAAGGGCATGGCCAGGCTAACCGGCAGCCAGCTTCCCACCATGCGGTGCCGATACCAGACGGTCTCTTCCGGAATGTTGGAGTACCAGATCAGAAAGTATTGCGCGAACGCCACGTATGTATAAAAAGCCGTCATGCACAGGAGCCACTTGCCGAGGTCGTGATAATGCTCGATGGTGATCGAGTTCTTGAGAATCCCGGCGCGGCGGAAGGCCAGGCACACCAGCGTGACCACCGAGAAGAACGATAGACCCCCGCCCGATAGCATGACCAATCCAAAAATGGTCGAATACCATTTGGGTTCGAGCGACATCAGCCAGTCATAGGACGCCAAAGTTCCGATGGCCACCGCCAGGAACAGTCCCGGCGCGCTCCACCGCGAAGCAATGTGCATCTGCTTCACCGACCGCGCGGTGTCCTGCTTAGTCGACTGGTGATAAATCGACCCGGCCCACAGCGACCACAGGAAGAAATAAATCACCGTGCGCGCAATGAACCAATTCGGTGTCAAAAAACTGGACTTGGACTGCAGCACGGCATCGGCGGCGACCGCTTGCTGATTGGTCCACGGGTAGATCTCATTCAATCCCATCGCAACCGGGATGAACAGCAGCAGCCCCACCGGCAGCGTGATCATGACGTTTTCCATGATGCGCCGCATGGTCACGCTCCAGGCTGACCCGGTCAGAAACTGCACCATAACGAAAAAAAACGCCCCCAGGCCGATCAGCGTAGTGTACGCGAAGGCCACCATGTAGGACTGGAAAAGTCTCGCCGGATTGGTGAAATAGCCGGCAATGCATCCGATGATGCCCAGCAGCGCGGCAAATACCAAAACGTTGCGGCCGGTATTCCAGCGGCCGATTTCAAGCTGGTAGTTGTCCGCGGTGATGGCGTATTTGGAGTGGGTTTGGCTCATGGGATTATTTCAGTGCTGCGATAACGGTCCCCGGCGGCGCCTCGCCAGGCGTGCCGTGCGCCGCCCGTTGCAGGGCGCGCACGTAGGCGACGATGGCCCAGCGATCGGCCACCACTACCTGGAAGCGGTAAGGCGGCATGGTCCGGCGGCCGTTGGTGATCACGTTGAAAATGTCGCCGTCCGCGAACTGCACCACGCGGTCCTCAGTTAAATTGGAAGGCTGCCAGATCGGCACCCGGGTCGGCACGATTCCGTGGCCCATTCCTGTCTGATCGTGGCATGGCGAGCAATAGATGTTGAATTTGGCCTGCCCCTGCTCAAGCAGCGCCGGAGTAATTGGCACCGGGTTCTTGCCGGCATACATACCGTTGTCAAGTCCGGTATTGTAAGGCGAATTGTCGCGATATGCATCGCGCGCCACGGTATCTTCAGGAAGCAGCCGATTAGATCGCCCATCCGCGAAAATGCCCACCACCGGCGCCTGCGCCTTGAACTTCTGTTGATGCTTCATGTCATCCCACACCTGCATAGGCGTGTCGCGCTGCACGCTGGAGCAGCTCGCCAGCAGCGCTAGCGCCGGAACGACGAACCATGCGTTCAAGAGCTTCATCCCTCCACTACCTCCACATCCCCCGCGCCCACGCTGCGCATATGCTCGACGCACGCCTGTGCATCGAACTTCGGATCCTTGGCTTCGATTACCAGCAGAAACAAATCGTCGGAAGCCCGGTGCGACTGCGAATAATTGAACGATGGATGGTATAGCCGCGGCAGGCCATTGATCGCCCACATGCCCAGGAAACTCGCAAATGCCGAGAATAATACCGTCAGCTCGAAGGCAATTGGAATGGTATAGGAAAAGTCGAAAAACGGCTTGCCGCCGATCACCAGGCGGTAATTGATGGCGCCTACATACCAAATCAGGGTGATTGCCGTGGCGCACCCCAAGGCCGAGAACCAGATCACCAGCCAGCCCAGCTTCGACGGCGGCACGCCGATCGCGTCGTCGATGCCGTGTACCGGGAAAGGCGACATCGCATCCAGTTTGGTGTAGCCCATTTCGCGAATCCTGCGCCCCGCGTCAACCAAATCTTCCGGATTCGTAAACGCGCCCATCACGCCGTAGACTTTGTCATCCCCAATGCCCAGCTTGTCTTTGAGCTGATCGAGGGTCATTTCGCCATGACCTCCTCTTCAGTGAACTGGTGTTTCTGCACCGCCAGCACGCCTTTTACTTCCGAGATGGCGATCATTGGCAGGAAGCGCGCGAAGACCAGGAACAACGTCAGGAACAAACCGATGGTGCCGGCGAAAGTGCACATATCAACCCAGGTCGGATGAAAGTAGCCCCATGATGTCGGCAGGAAATCGCGAGTCAGACTGGTGGCGATGATCACGAACCTTTCAAACCACATGCCGATGTTGGTGGTGATGCTGATGATGAACATCACCCACAGGTTATTGCGCATACGCTTGAACCAGTACAGTTGCGGGATAAAGATGTTGCAGGAATACATGGACCAAGCGGCCCACCAGTAGGGTCCAAAGGCGCGGTTGAGGAAGGTGAAGCGCTCGTAGAGGTTGCCGCTGTACCAGGCGATGAAGAACTCGGTGGCGTAGGAGTAACCGACCACCGATCCCGTCACCAGGATGATCTTGTTCATGTTCTCCAGGTGCTTCATGGTGATCAGGTTTTGCAGATTCAGCGTCCAGCGCGCAATCAGCAGCAGCGTCATCACGCACGCGAATCCCGAGAAAATCGCGCCCGCGACAAAGTACGGCGGGAAAATCGTGGTGTGCCAGCCTGGAATAACCGACGTCGCGAAGTCGAAACTAACGATACTGTGAACGCTGAGCACCAGCGGCGTTGAGATGGCCGCCAGAATCAGGTAAGCCTTTTCGTAGTTGCTCCAGTGCCGGGCCGATCCGCGCCAGCCCAGGCTGAGGGCGCCGAAGATCACCTGCTTCAGTTTGCTGGCCGCGCGGTCGCGCAGTGTCGCCAGATCCGGCACCAGTCCCGTGAACCAGAACAACAGCGAGACCGTGAAGTAGGTCGACACCGCGAACACGTCCCAGATCAGCGGGCTGCGAAAATTCTGCCACAGATTCAGGTCGGTGTTGGGAATCGGGAACAGCCAATACGCTCGCCACGGACGCCCGGTATGGAACAGCGGGAAGATACCCGCGCACATGACCGCAAACAGCGTCATGGCTTCGGCCGAACGGTTGATCGATGTTCTCCACTTCTGCCGGAACAGAAATAGAATCGCCGAAATCAGCGTTCCGGCGTGGCCAATACCGATCCAGAACACGAAGTTCGTGATGTCCCACGCCCAGCCGATCGGCCGGTTGTTGCCCCATACGCCGATACCGGTCGATACCAGGTACGTCAGCATCGCGCCCAGCAGCACGGTAACGGATGCCGTGATCGCCAGCGTGATCCAGTACTTCATGGGGGTCTTTACAACGTCCCCCTCGACGATCACACTGATCTGTTCGGTAAGGTCGTGATAGTCCTCGCTCCGCACCAGAGGCGGATTGACTTCCATCAACTGCGGATCTTGAAGGACCGCGCTCATGCAGTTAACTCCGGATTGGGATTGCGCAGCTTCGCCAGGTAAGTCGTGCGCGGTTTAATGCCAAGCTCAGCCAGCATGGCGTAGTTGCGTTCCTGCTTCTTCAGTTTCGCGACCCTGCTGTTGGGGTCGTTGATATTGCCGAACACAATGGCCTCGGCCGGACAGGTTTGCTGGCAGGCGGTTTTAATCTCACCGTCCCTGATTTCGCGCCGCCCGTCCTGCTTGGCCTTGATCTTGGTTTCTTCGATGCGCTGCACGCAGTAGGTGCACTTTTCCATCACACCGCGCATGCGCACGCTGACGTCGGGATTGTAAACCAGCCCGACAAGTTCCGGTTCGTGCTTATGAAAGTTGAGGAAGTTGAAATGCCGCACCTTGAACGGGCAGTTGTTGGCGCAATACCGCGTGCCCACGCAGCGGTTGTAGGCCATATCGTTGAGGCCTTCGGGACTATGACTCGTCGCCTGCACCGGACACACGTTTTCGCAGGGCGCGTTCTCGCATTGCATGCACGGGATGGGCTGCTCGATCACTTCCGGATCGTTCTCATCGCCCGAATAATAGCGGTCCATGCGGATCCAGTGCATTTCGCGTCCGCGCAGCACTTGATCTTTGCCCACCACCGGCGTGTTGTTTTCCGCCGCGCACGCCACCACGCAGGCGTTGCAGCCGGTGCACGACGTCAAGTCGATCGCCATGCCCCACTGGCTGCCCTTGTCGTAAGTGAATTCGGAATAGATGGAGTGGATCTCGGGAACTTCCGCCATCTCCTCTATCGACTTCGGGTTCTTCTTGTACTCGTCGATTGAAACTTCGCGCGCCAGCGGCCGCCCATTCTGGCTCTCTCCACTCACCCGGTCTTGCAGCAGCGGAGCGGTCTGATTGTCGACACTCCCGCGCTCCTGCGTCGTCGCCAGCGTCTCCCGCTTGCCCGTCGCCGCGATCGCAAACCCCGGTGCGAAGTAGAAAGCGTCACTCGTGCGGATCAGATTGGCGTTGGAGCCGACGTCCTTGCCCACGCGCCCGCACATCTGGCGTCCGTAGCCCAGCGCGATGGAAACCGTATCGTCGGAATGTCCCGGCTGCACCATCACCGCGGCTTCCATCTTGAAGTTGCCGCGCGTCAGTGAAATCACATCGCCATCGGTTAGCTTCTGATCCTTCGCCATCTTCGGCGAGATCATGGCCGCGTTGCCCCACACCAGTTTCGAGATCGGATCCGGCGCTTCCTGCAGCCAGCCATTGTTGGCAAAGCGGCCGTCCCAAGTCGCCGAGCTGGGATAGAAACCAACTTCAATTCCCGTCCCCGCCGTTCTTGTTTCCGCCGCTAGCGCCGCCGCCAGCTTCTTGCTATCCACGCTGACCTTCACCGGATCAGCCTTCTTCGACGCCGCCACCACGCCATCGTGCAGCGCCTTGCGCCAGGTCTGTTCCTTGTCGCCGGTAAATTGAGCCAGCCAATTCTTTTTGACGATGTCATGCGACTTGGTGAACTTACCTGTGGTCACCCACGATACAATCTCCAACGCCGTCTTGCCGCCATACATCGGCTCAATCATCGGCTGCTGTATCGCCGCCACACCGTCGGAGGTCGCCTCGTCTCCCCACGACTCAAGAACGTGTGCCTGCGGAATATGCCAGCTTGCGGCCGCCGCGGTCTCGTCGTCTTCCGCGCCCAGATGAATCGAGTTGGCAACTTTCGACAACGCCACCGCGAATTGCAGATCCGCCGGAGCCGAGTAAACCGGATTGCCGCCCAGCACCACCAGTGTCGAAACCTGACCCGCTGCCATCTCGCTCGTCAGCGCTTTCAGCGCGTCCACGCCCGAGTTGGTTTTGTCGATCACCGGCTTGGTGTAGCTGATGCATTGGCTGCCCAGCTTTTCGTTGATCAGCGCGGTCAGCGCATGTATGCTGGCTGGCTGCCGCGGACCCGCCACCACCAGCGCCTCGGCCCCCGCCGCCTTCAGATCTTTCACCACGGCCGCCAGGAACTTCGCGCGTTTGTCGCCGCCCGCGTTCCCGACCACGTTCAAGCCCGGCATCGCACCCAGCGCCGCAGCCAGATCGCTCGCAAACTGCCGCACGTCCGATCCCTTCATGCGCAGCCGGTGATCCGCGTTGGCGCCGGTGAGAGAGAACTGGCTCTCCACAGCATACAACCGGTTCATCTTGTCGAGATCTTCTTCGGATCCCACCTTGCGGCGCTTCGAAAACGCCGTCGTGAAGAACGGCGCAGGCGCGTCCAGGTTCAAAAAATCGTGATCTAGCGCCACCACCACTTTGGCCTTGTCAAAAGCCGCATGCGCATAAAGCGGCTGGCCGAACGCCATGTTGGCGCCCGCGAGTTCGTTGTCGCGCGACACCGCTTCATATTCCACCCACTTGGCCTTCGGGAACTTCTTCAGCACATCCGCGCGCAATGACGCAAGCGACGGCGACGAAACGAATCCGCTCAGGAAGCGCAGCCCTGCCCCGTCACCAAGCGATAACTTCTGTACCGCGGCTTCGAGCGCGGGCCATGTCGATTCTTTGCCGCCCTGTAGAACTTTAGCGGAGCGGTCCGGATCGTACACCCCCAGAACCAGCGCCTGTTGGATCGCGGTGGCCGCGCCTAGGCTGTGCGGATGATCCGGATTGCCCTCGATCTTCGTCGGCCTTCCATCGTGCGTCTCAACCAGTAACCCGGTCACATGACCGCCGAGCGACATTACGGTCGCAAAGTGGAACGGCTCGCCAGGCAGGTAGTTATCGGCCTCGGTGCCGGCGGAATTGGGAAGCAGATGCTCAACCGGACGTCCGCACGCGGCCAAACCGGCCAGCCCGAACGACGCCGCCATCAGCTTTAAAACGGTGCGCCGTGAATTGCCATCCAGCAACTCAGTCGCGTTCGCCGGAAACTCTTGGTGCACCCACTGGCGGAACTCCGCCGTATCGGCCAGCTCATTCAAGCTGCGCCAGTACTTCTTGCCGGTCAGGTTGCCGCCGGCACTCGAACTGCCCCCGACTCTCGGGGCCTGGATGTTGATCAAACTCATCGGTGGCACCCCGAACAGTTAGTAGGCGGTTCTAGATGCTTCTGCGCGACGATCTCCGCCCCAATCTCGCGCGGATCGCGGTCCGGCACCCAATCCAGCTTGGTGACCAGGTTGGCGGGCCGCACGTTCGGCGCAGGGTCGCGGTGGCACTCCAGGCACATGGCCATATTGAGCGGCTTCTCCTGACGGACTTCGATCATCTGGTCTATACGTCCATGGCAGCTCACGCAGCTCACGCCTGCCGAGAGGTGCGCCGAGTGATTAAAATAAACGTAGTCGGGAAGGCGATGAATCTGCACCCAATGCACCGGCTCTCCAGTGGCAAAGCTCTGCCGTATCAGCTCCAGCCGCGGGCTGTCTTTCCTGACTTGTGTATGGCAGTTCATGCAAGTGCTGGTGGCCGGCACCGCCGCGAACGCCGCCTTGTACACAGTGGAGTGGCAGTAATAACAGTCCAGACCCAACTGGCCCGCGTGCAGCTTGTGGCTGTAGGGGACCGGTTGCACCGGCTGGTATCCTGTATCGATCACCGTCGGATACGTGTAGTAGGTGAAGGCAGCGACGCCAATCAGCGCGCCCACACCGGCGACAGCGCCGGCGACCTTTAAGATAATGTCAGACGACTTCGGAAAGATAACAGCCATTGCGAGTGTTTATCTCCGGACTTCAGAACCTTGGGTAGAAACGATCTCTTTTGCGGGAGCCAACAATATTTCTACCATAACGGCACCAGTTCTGCAACTAGAGTAAAAATTCTTGTCTAACAGGAAACGAGAATCCGTCGGAAGAGCCTTCGGGAACCTCAAAGTTCGCCCGAAACTGATGGTGTTGCACAACTTATTCTTCTTGGTCTTGACCACCGCCGCGTACTTCTCCTTGATCCCCCTTTACGAACAATTGGTGATCGACACCCGGGCCCGCGAAGTCGTTCTGAATAAGAACCCGACTCCCACCGAGCAGGCTGCGCGGAGGTCCCAGCAGTCGGCTCTCACCCAGGCTCGAGTCCGGCTGTTTCTGGTGCTGGGCATCATCTATTTATTAGCGGTGGTCGTGCTCGAGTCGGCCATCATGCCGTGGTACGTGTACCGGCCGTTGCGGCGTATGCTGGCGGCGGATTCAGCGACCCAGGCCGGCGACCGCGAAGGCGAATTGATCCCCGAATCCGAAATCATGGGCGACGAGATCGGCCAAATCATGCGCTCACGCAACGACACGGTAGAAGCGTTGCGCAAACGCGAAGACGAACTGGCCGCCGCGCTGCGCCGCATCGAAGAACAGGATCGCCTGGTGAGCCTCGGCCTGCTTTCGGCCAGCGTGGCGCACGAATTGAACACACCGCTGGCGGTGCTCGCGGGCTCCATCGAAAAACTAATTGAGACCAATCCGGACGCGCACACGCAGGAGCGTCTCGCGCGCATGCAGCGCGTCACCCACCGTCTGCGCCGCATCAGCGAGAGCCTGGTCGATTTCGCGAA
>DATJEI010000081.1:0-3004 GCA_035496735.1 Bryobacteraceae bacterium
CAATGGAATGCGCCGCATACTCGTGGAACGTCTGGCGGAGGAAGTGGGAGCACGCCCAGCGGAAATGCACCCACTCCTGTTTACCGCTGCTCTCGGTCACCGGGGCTATGCCGCTCAGCGATTGCAGGTCAGTAGCCGTAGCATAGCGGTCCCGCTGTGTACCGAAAGCCGCGATCAGCCGCGGGACCAACACCGGCCCCGCGCTGGGAAACGACGCAAATAACCTTTCCTCAGGATGGTTTTTGACGACCTCCTGAATGCGTTCATCGAAAACAGCAATCTGGCTACGCAGCGTCGTCAGCAACGCGACCAGGCTGCGGGCCCGGAGCGACTCGGCTTCCACCACGGCTTCATCCTGGACTGCAGTCACCGCGGCGGCGATACCGCTGATTCGCTCCTGGATACGCTCCTCGCTCCGGCAGTTTTGCTGGTGAAAAAAGCGCCGCAGCGTGCCCGGATGAGCCCGTTGCAGTTCCGGCAAAGTAGGCCATCTTTCGAGCAACGCGCCCGCCACAGGGGACCCGATGTCGTCGAACCAGTGTAGGAGTTGTGGAAAATAGATTTTCAAGCAGCTCGTCAGGCGGTTTTTCTGGCGAGTGGATTCGTCCACCAGACGCCGGCGGTATTCGGTCAAGTGCTGTAAGAGACGCGTCTGCGGCGTATCCGGTCGCAGTTCCCGCAACTGGTGTCGATGCCGGAGCAGCAGATCCAGTAGCCAGCCGGCATCCGCGGGATCGCTCTTGGCGCCGGAAGGGCAGAACGTTTCCCGGTATTGAGCCGCCGTCTTCGGGTGCACGGGGAAGATCACCAGATGCGCGTACTTGGCCAACATAAAAACCAGGGCGCCGCGTTTCTGTTCCAGACAGACCGCGATCGGGCGGCCGGAGAAACGCACGTTCAACTCCGCAGCCCAGGCTTCGACAGCTTCCGGGGTAGCATTCAACTCGCCGCGCTCCACCTTTTCCGAAGCGGTTGGGGTAAGCGCCCAGCAGTGCTTCTGGTCCGCCCAATCGATGGCCACAAAGGCAGCCCATTCGGTCGGCGTTGCGGAAGAGGATAGGTTCGTCATCGATTCGCAACCTCCTTCTGCGGGCTGGCCTGGTCCCCTCGAAAGGCTTATAGTGGAGTCTGGAAATCAGACGACATCTGAGAATTCGTCACGGGACCCAGGCGCATCCCGCTGCTCGAAACTCTTCACAAAGCTTCGAGGGCTGGCGGAGACAATTCGTAGCAACGGGATGCCCGCTCCAACATTTTTCGTACCAAATGTTTCGAGCGGAGAAAAGCCCGGCATACACGTCTTCCCAGTGCATGCCTTACAACACTTCAAAAGCACATCGAAAATTCATTCCCGGAATTACTATAAGCGGAGACGGGCAATGCTGGCGAGCAACCCGCTCGAGGAATAGCCGGCCGGAACTCATCTGCGGACGATGAGAAAGGGCGTGGTCCTCCCGACGCGTTCTTCTACCTGGGCTCGGGGCCGACCGACGGGAGGCGGCTCGGCGCCCGCCCCGGGGTTTGGTTTTGTTTTGGTTGTTGAGTGAACCACATCGGACCAGATAGATTCCGCCATGCCTTCGAAAACGCATACTGGGCGCCCAGTATGGTTCTTTGCAGCGATAGCACGGCAGTGGCGGGGAAGGGATCGTCGCAACTTCTCCTTCAACGATGAAGAAATCACCCGGCTTACCGGCCGGTCGTGCGGAGCGTTTCCCGGTATCGGGCGAACTTTCGCCTTCCCGCCACTGCCTGCCGCGATTCTCAGGATCTGTGCGATAGGGTTTAGCTGGTCGCATTCGCAATTTTGATCGCCTTATGGATCGGAGGCCCCGGCCTGTTCATGAAGTCTTTCATCCACCGGCTCTTTCCGCCGGCATTCGCCGCTTGGCGCGACCCTGAAACCGGTTTGCGAACCTTCGGCTGGACAGCCTTCTGCGCCGGTTCGCATTGCTGGTACCGCAGGTATTGGTCCCGAAAGCGGATCGCCAGTTGGCCGTCGCGGCGCTGTTCCACCCGCACCACAGAGCCTCGCAATCCCGTGACGATCTCCACCCGCTCGATAGCATAGATCTTGCCTTCGTATTGCAGCGTGTAATCGCTCTTTACCTGCCGCGTCTCCACATGGCTCAGGATGGCTGCCAGATCGTGCTGCGCCTCCAACTGCCGGTGTGCGTCATCGGCGCTGGCCGGGACAACGGTACAGTTTCGGTTCCACCACGGCAGATATTCTTTTTCCAGGTAGCGATTGGCTTCGGCCAGCGTTCGCACGCCCGCCAGCCGCATCCCTTTCACCAGCCGATCCTGCGCAGTTTCGAAGAATCTCTCGATCCTGCCTTTGGCCTGTGGCGAGTGCGCCGGTATCCACGTGATGTTCAGCTCCCCGAGCGCCCGCGCGATTTGTGTCGGCGGCAGCGCCTTCCCGTCTTTGCCGCAGTTTGGCTCATCCCGCTGGATCTTCTGCGCGCTCTGAAAGTGTGACGCTTTGTCCGTGTAGCAGCCCAGCATGCGCCCGTGCCGCTGTAGCCACATCTCCAGCGCTTCCATGTTCGCCAGCGTCGAATCGCTTTCCACAAACCGCGCCAGTGCGCGGCTTGTGGCATCGTCCACCATCCCGATCAGGTACAGCCGTTCCCCTCGTCCTTCCAGCCAATCGTGATCGCTCGTATCCCACTGCACCAACTCCCCGAATCGGCTCCGTCGCGGCCGCATCACATGGATCTGCTCAATCTTCCGCTTCCCGGCCCGCCACAGCTTCTCCGCCATCATCCACTTCCGCACCGTCTCCCTGCTCGCGACGATCTTGTGCCGCCGCGCCAACTCTTCGCTCGCCAGCGTCGGCCCGAAGCCGCGGTACTCCTCTCCCGACAAGATCTTCATCGCCTGCCGTTGCATCTTCTCGTCGATCTTGCGCTTGGACGGCTGGCCGCGTAAGCCGTGGATCACCACCTTATCCCCGCGCTTCTTCAGTGCCACCAGCAGCCGCTTTACTTGCCGCACACTG
>DATJEI010000082.1:0-5781 GCA_035496735.1 Bryobacteraceae bacterium
GTAATGATGGCGACAATCGTGCCAACTTCGCGATTGACGCGTTCGAGCACCTCCAGTACGAGCTTGCCGGTGGCGTAGTCGAGGGCGCCGGTGGGCTCGTCGCAGAGGAGAACTTCAGGCCGTTTCGCTACCGCGCGGGCAATGGCGACGCGCTGTTGTTCGCCGCCCGAGAGCTGCGCCGGAAAGTGATTGAGGCGGTCGCCGAGTCCCACTAGGCGCAAGGCTTCGGCGGGGTCCATGGGATGTTCGGCAATTTCGGTGACCAGCGCGACATTTTCGAGAGCGGTGAGGCTGGGGATGAGGTTATAGAACTGGAAGACGAAGCCCACGTGCTCGCGGCGAAAGCGGGTGAGGGCGGCGTCACCGGCGGCAGTGAGGTTGTGATCGAGGTAATGGACTTCACCGCTGGTGGGGACGTCCAGGCCACCGAGGATGTTCAGCAAGGTCGACTTTCCGCTGCCGGAGGGCCCGAGGACGACCACGAATTCTCCGGCGTAGAGATCGAGATCGACACCGCGCAGAGCGTGGACCTCAACCTCGCCCATGCGATAGACCTTGGTGACGCCGTGCATGTGGAAGACCGGGTTGGGAAGTGGCGCGGGAAGACCTGGGGTCTGTTCGGCCGCCGGGTGAGGAGGCAGCATGGTCAAGGTCTTGGGCCTCCCATTGTTTATGACTTAGAAGAGCAATTCAACGGGTGGATCTTACGCGCAGCGCCGATGGGCCGGGGCATTCCTGTCAAGGCGTCCCCTCCCAAGCAGCACTTCGCACCCCGGAGCATGCAAACGATTCCATGTCCTCAGACTCGGCCTTTAAACTCCACTGCTTCGGCCTTCGCGTCAGTAACTTTTTGATTTCAGGAGCGTCCGCGCCGGTTGTCAGTGCGGTTGGAATCTTAAGACGTCCTGCAGCGACAGGCGTAAGCATCGCTGGACCCGCCCTTCTTCGATAGTTTTTCATGTCGATCTCGTAATTCATGCCTGGCCGTGCCTTGGCCAGTTTACTTCACCGTGGCAATCCACAATCCATTCATAGAAAATGATGAAATCCCTGGGGTCTGAATGAATAAATCCGATGGCCCACAAGGGCAATGGACGTTGTCTTGGGCTATTGCCCTCATGGCAAAGGCATCGCCGCTAGTGGGTTTGGGCGATATGGCGCACGGCTTTGTTGAAGAAGTCACGAGGCAGAATTGAGAATATTCCAAGCCTGTGTAAAAAAAGGAGTTATAATGCACTGTGCTCGGCCCGCTGGTTGCAACTCACATTGCCATGCCTGTCCGCCATGACGACATCGAAGCAGAGGCCAGAACTACGGCCGTTCTTGGCGTTAGCCGGACGTCTCTGCGCGTGCTGCTGCTAGGCGTTGTCGTCCTCCTGTTGCTTTACCTCTGCTGGCGTATGGCCCTGCCGTTCCTGCCGGCTCTCTGTTGGGCGTTCGCCCTCGCGCTGATTGGCGCTCCCATATACACTTGGCTGTTGCGGCGAGGCCTACCGAGGAACTTAGCAGCCCTCATCGTAATCATTCTGACTGCCATCGTTGTGATCGGACCGGCCTTGGCCTTGGTCGGCGCGTTGGCCAAGGAGGCCTCAGATATTGTCAACCGGCTAGCGAGCGAAGCGGGCGCAAAGAACCTCCAGGAAGCAATCGAACGCAACAGTCTTCTCGGACCAATTTTCCACTGGCTGGATTCCAGGTTCGACCTGCTGACCGAAGCGATGCAACTGGCCCGCTCGGCTGCCGGATGGGCCTCTTCGACGGTTTCGTCGGTTCTCACTGGCTCGATTTGGTTCTTGAGCCAGGCCGCGACCACGATGTTTGTGCTTTTTTACTTTCTTCGCGATGGCGAAACGATTCTGGATAAGCTGCGATCGGTGGTTCCCCTGTCAGTCGAGGAAAGGGATCTGCTGTTCACAAGGATTGCGCAAATGATCAGGGTGTCGCTGGGCGGAAAGCTGGTAGTCGCCGCCATCCAGGGAACCCTTGGTGGTCTCATGTTCGCTTGGTTAGGGCTTCCGGCTCCAATTTTCTGGGGTGTTGTGATGGCCATCCTTTCCGTGTTTCCGGTGATTGGTGCGTTCATCGTGTGGGTGCCGGCAGCGATAACCTACGCATTGCAAGGAGACTGGCGGCATGCGCTCATGCTGACAGGCTGGGGTGTGTTGATCATTAATCCAGTTGATAACCTCCTGGGGCCGGTGCTGGTAGGAACCACGCTCCGCATGCACACCCTGCTGACATTCTTCTCAGTCATCGGCGGGTTGGCCGCGTTTGGTGTTTCCGGCGTAGTGCTTGGCCCGGTAACGGTCGCCATCGTCGCCGGCCTCGTGGATCTTTTCGACAGATCTCGCAGTGCCGTACCGGCTACGGAAGTTCACTCGCCGCAGCGCTCCAACTCGTGATCTCCGT
This sequence comes from Bryobacteraceae bacterium, assembly GCA_035496735.1. Taxonomy (GTDB): domain Bacteria; phylum Acidobacteriota; class Terriglobia; order Bryobacterales; family Bryobacteraceae; genus Palsa-187. The sequence goes on from DATJEI010000082.1 coordinate 2,410, forward strand.
CTTTCGAGACGATCTGCCGAACGGGCTGCTCCGCTAAACCAGCGCCGCTACTCCAGATTCATATCGAGCACTTGAAACTGAAAACGCTCAGGCGGGAGTGAACTGATGGGACTCGGGCTCATCTGTGACCAGGTCTGATAGGCGCTGTTGGCCACCGACGAGTTCAGATAAAACAGAAATTGATTGGAAAAACACTTGAGCGGTGGAGGCTCGCGAAACGTCAGCCGCATCCCCATGGCCTTTTCAATTCCCACGCCGCCGGTCTCCACCGACTTATCTTCCAGCAGCATCACGAAACTAGACCGGCCCGCGTGGGGCCATAGGTCGGCGCGCAATAGGTTGCGCAGATCGACGCGAGTGTCGAACGTAGTCTCGCACTGCCGTATCCATTCGAGGATGCTGTCGCCCCACTGCCAATGCTGGACAAAGGCCAGATATTGATCCACCAGATTCACCGCCAGATCCATGCGGCGGCGCTCGATTTCGCCATCGGCAGCCGGGCCGAGGGGCTGAGGCGGAATCATATCTTCCTGCTCGATGAGTTGGCTGGCCATGTCCATCACGCGGTCCAGCCGTCTTACTTGGGGAGACATTCGCACCAGCAGCGGTGGCAGCTCGTGCATGGAAGTGCCGGGAACTTCGACGAACCTACGCTCGCCCAGTATGTCCATACCATTCACCTGCCCTCATTATCGGCATTTGGAATGCCAAACTTAAGGCCTCTGTATTATCAGACGTTTTGCGTAAGGACGGGTTACGTTAAGCTGGAAGAGAGGACACCTCGTGGCTCTCTTCTTTCTCATTGTAGTGCTTTTGTTCATGGTGGCGCTAATCGCCCTCTTCGCGTTCCCGCCCCAGCGCTGGGTGGAGCGTTTCACCAAGGACAGCAAGAAAAAGTAGTCTCCAGAGTCCGGCGGCTCGAATCGCCATTCGGCTAACGCTTGCCGGCTTCGGGCTCGTAGTGGATCGCGCGCGCAATTCCCATCGCTCCAGGTGAAGACGCCGCAGGCGGATCGTACTGAATGCGGACCGCAGCCTGCTTCTGCGGACCGCACTTCATGTCGATAGTCGCCTCAGGCAGCCCCGTGATCTGCACGTCTTTAGGATCGTCCATGACTAAGGATACGCGCCCGCTGTCGGTCTGAAGCACAAACTTTGGCAGCGGGCCTTGGCAATCGAGCTCCATCAGAGTTCCGGAAATAGACGGCAGAGCCAGACTGACCGGCGCGCGATCGGGTTCGAAACTGGGTGGAGGCACCGCCCGCGTCAGTTTGGGCCGCGAATCGCTGTCATCGTCGCCTGGCCGCGACGGTGGCCTGGGGCGCGCTGTCGAAGGCCCGCCGGGCCGCGTGGCGGCTGCGTCCTGTGCGTCCAAATAACCAAGCAGGCGAACGGCGTCTGCCTTTTCGACAGAGTCTTGCGTGTTGTCGAGCCAGCGCTGCGCGTTGGTGTGAGCGGCCGCGCGGTCGCCAGTTTCCATATGGGCGTACGCCAGTATCTGAAACAGCCGGGGAGCATCGGCTGGTGTCACGGCCTTGATACTGCCCAAGGTTGCGATTGCTTGCATGGGCCGTTTGCTGTTCATCTGAATCTGCGCCAGCGTCAGACGCACGTCGGTGCGCCCTGGCTGATCCGCTAACAGCAAACTGAGCGCTAACATGGCCTGCGAAGGATCGGATCGGGCCGCCATACGCCCGTAATCCCACAGCATCTGAGCATTTCGGCTGCCGAGTTCGATTGCCTTCTGAAACGAGGCGATTGCCTCCTCCTGCTGTCCGGAGCGCGCCGCGAGATAGCCCAGCACCACGTGAGGCTCGGGACGTTTCGGATCGTCGTGCATCAGTTCCTCTGACCTCTTGCGGGCATCGGCTTCATTTGCGTGCCGATTGCTCAGATCCAGCAATGCCAGCTTAACGTCGAAGATCGGCGCCGGTTCCGCGGCTACCTTGTCAACTTTTTCAAGCTTGACCGGGAACAATTGGCCGACGAACGTGCTGCTCCGCAGATACGCTTGCAGTTCCTTATCGAACACGGCCATGGTCTTTCCGTAGATTTGCTCCAGGGCCTGTTGCGATGGCGTTCCTTTCTGAATTTCATCCAGCAATGCGGGGAAACGTGCTCCGTAAGCCCGGCTAAGTTCCAACATATGAGTTAACGCCCATCCCTCGTTATACAGACTCCCGGCCTTGCTTTTCTCGCTGTAATACGGGGAATCGCGATTCGCCGAAACGATGGTCGCGAGCGGAACCCAATTTTCGCGCAGCAGGGCCTGCATGCGCCCAGGTATCAAAGTGCCGACCAGCACCTTGTCACCCTGTGGTTGTAGCGTGGAAAAGACCTCTGCGAGTCCTTCATTGAGCCAGGGCGGCAGCTTCATCCCCGCGTTTTGCGCTATCAGGTGAACGTATTCATGAACCGCAATCGGAAAAACGGCGTCGTTTGCGCTTCCGAGCACAATATAATCGCGGCCCGCGACTTGCGTATAGAAGGCCGTTGCAAAATCGACGGGGCGGTATAGTTCATACTCCTTCTTCGAACCGAACACAATGACATGAACGGGTTCCCTTCTTCTCCCTTTGGATCCCGTCGCTTGCTCAAAAAAGTCCCTGACCCGCTCAAAGGATTGCAGCACCCTCCGGGTGTCGGCTTCGCCCGCGCTGCTGTAGATTTCAAAGTCCGACGACGGCACGCGGATCCACTTGGGTTCCGCGCCCCGCGCCACTGTGAGAGACAGCATTAAAACCGCAAAACTCGGCAGTTTCCTCATTGCGCTATCTTAGTATCGGATATTTGCTGGAAACCAAATCATTTTTCGCGAAATACGAACTATTTACAGCGGGGCCACGTCCCGGGATTGCAGCCCCCGGGTTGTGGATAGTGACAATGACCGCCTGCTAGACTTGTCGAAAGGCGGGGCTGGCCTACGGAGACCGTAGCTGGCCCAAATCGGGGCAATCCATGGACTTTATACTCGCGGAACTGGCGCGTCACGGATATGCCATCCTGTTCGTGTCCGTGTTTCTCGAAACCGTCGGCTTTCCGGTGCCGGCGGCCATTGCCCTGCTTCTTGCCGGCGCAGCCAGCGCGCACGGTTCTCTAAGCGTCGTCGCGACGATTGGCGGTGCCTTCGGAGTCATACTGGCTGGCGACACCCTGATGTTCCTCCTCGGCCGCTACACCGGGTGGTGGCTGCTCGGACTTCTATGCCGGTTCACGCTCAACCCGGAGTCTTGCATTTTGCGCTCGGCGGACGCTTTTTACAAACGGGGCCGCGCCCTGCTGGTGTTCGCAAAGTTCGTGCCGGGCATCAATACTATGGCTCCGCCGCTGGCAGGCAGCATGAACATGCGTTGGACGCAGTTCTGCGGGCTG
>DATJEI010000083.1:0-12424 GCA_035496735.1 Bryobacteraceae bacterium
TGCGAACGGATACGCGCCAAGGTCGGTGCTTGGGTTTAGGGCACGAACGAGGCTACTAAGACCAGAAACCGCAGGCACTTGAATCCCCACCCCAATCGCCGGAGAGCCCGGACGCAAGTGGAAATCGAAAGGCAGGCTCCAGGGATTGACGAAACTGGGATCGACTCCACTCTGCGTGACACCGATACTGCACCCACCGGTATCCGCCATCATTGCGGCAGCTCCATAAATCAGATTATGGTCAACCGAGCAGTTGCTCACTGTCGAACTGTAGCGCGTGATTGCGTAGTTCGTCGCGTTGTAAAAGATGTTGTTTTCGATTGTCAAGTTGGATTGACTATTCCACAACATGATCTGCCCATCTTGTCCTCCTCCTTGCGGGAAGGCGAAGGTATTATTGGCGATCAGCACGTTATTGAGACCGTCCGCCGCCTGAATCGACCAGCCGTGGGGAATGTTGTAAAACAGGTTGTTGGTGATAGTGAAGTTTGAACCATGCAGGTACAGAGCATGGTCCAGCCAGTTGGCGTCAGTACGCCCGATATCATGAAAAACATTGCCATCAATGATAAAGTCGTGGCAATTCTGGTTGGTATACAACCCGCTGAGCCCCAAAGGACTTGCCGACGAGCGGTTAGCGATGTATTCGAAGCGGTTGCCCTGTAAAGTAATGTGATGTGCCGCATCGTTACTGTGAACGCCTTCCTTGTAACCCCGGGTGATCACGAAATCTTGAATAACGATATAGGACGCATTGTAAAGATTGATATAGGCGTCGCACAGTAGCTCACAATCCAGAACCGCTCCCCACTGATTCTCCGCTCGAATTGTGATCGGCGCGCCAGGGGTTCCCGAGTTGTAGAGCACCACCGGACTGTTCTCAGTGTCGCTGGCGTCGCCGCCGGTTACCGAGTTTTCAGGACCATAAGTACCGTCCCGTACTACGACGGTATCGCCTGCAAGCGCCATGTCGGCCGCCCGTTGAATGGTGCGAACAGGAGCGGAAGAAGAGCCGGGATTTCCATCGCTGCCATTTGGGGCCACATAAAATGTAGCCGCAGTCAAGCTTTGGCCGAGCAGGGCGGCGACAATGGCCAACCCTGGAAATCTGGTATTTAGAAAGCCTAAATTCAAAACTTACCTCGCTATGGGAACTGAGTCTGGGGGTTATCGAACGCGGGAAATCAGGTGAGTTCCACTCCCGGCGGGCTCTAGTGGAAATGAAGCGGAGGAGCTATTTCTTGGCGCATAAGTCATGGTAGGAGCGAAGCCCGACCACGACTATTCGGAAGGGACCCTAAGCTAAAGTCGTATTCGCCCTAGTGAGGCCGGGACACGTGGTCGAGATAGGCAGGCAAGTTCCACATCTCAAACTGCAATGACCACCGTGAATCTTCTATTGGCGGGTCCGCCGTAACTTAACTCTTTTCAAATGCGCTGATTGCGATGCCGCGAGCCCGACCAATCAACGTGGACCCCGGTTTGCAAAAGTGACGACGTTGCCAATGCCGCATGGCGAATGGCGATGACTGCAAATTTGCCTGGAGGCTGACGTTGAACTCACACACCGTTTCGAAAATGCGCTTGGCGGCATTGGCCCTGACCATTCTTATCGTTTCTCTGCCATGTTTCGCCGGCGGACTAGGTTCCCCGGACACCAGTTGCGATCCGACTGCAAGTATCCCCGCTGCCGGAGGTTGCACCTGGTACAACCTTTATTTCTCCAATGCGGACGGAAACGCCGTGGCTGGATCTTCGTTTTTTAACTACTACGTGGCCGCGAGCAATCCTCCGTGGACAGTAACAACCACCACGCCTGAGGTGTTAAGGATTGTCGATGGCGGTCACCAAGGCGACATGTTCGCGGTCTATGACAATGGGGTTCTGCTGGGCACTACCTCGGCGAGCCCGGTAGATATGAACCATACTTGCGCCAACGATACCACAGGCGAGGGAACGAATCCGGCGGCCTGCTGGAACGATCCGCTGATGAGCCGGGGTACTTTCCCGTTAGCAGCTGGCAATCACTCGTTTGTCATCGTGTGGGTGCAGCGGGTTCCCGGAGGCGATAGCGCGCTGCAATGGTTTGAGATTGGTCCCGCCACTCCTGCCACTGTGAGCTTTGTCGGCTCGATGCCCCACATAGCCACGGAGGAAAATTGGACCACCTCATTCACGCTGGTCAATAAGGTCGGAATCACTCCCGTTGCGACAACTCTGTCGGCTTATGACAACAATGGAAATCCGCTCCTCCTGCCTCTTATCGTTCCCCCGGCCACAACTTCAATAACCACCACTTCGCTTAACAGTACTGTGGCCGGGAACGCATCGCTCACCATGAAGAGCACCGGTCCCGCAAACGTGCCCGTGCTGGTCGGCGGGGCCCAGTTGGCTGCAAGTGGCCCGGCTGATGGATTTGCAATTTTCCATCGCATCTCCGATGGGCAGGAAGCCGTCGTGCCGCTCGAAACCCGTAACGCCAGGTCTTACCTTCTCCCCTTCGATAATACCGGCGGCATGGCACTCGGGGTAGCCATCGAAAACATCTCTTCCCAGACTGCCACTATTCCAGTGGTGCTTCGCAATGATGCCGGCGCTCCGATTGGGAACGGCACTCTTTCGCTGGCCGGCAAGGCGCACACCTCATTTGTGATGTCGGACCAGTTCCCGGCAACAGCACATATCCGCGGTACTGCTGAGTTCGATACCCCCGTGGGAGGCCAAATCAGCCTCTTAGGCATTCGCTTCTCTGGGGCGAATGCGCTCACCACTATTCCGGTATTGACGTACCCAGGAACCAGCAGAGGCTCCATCGCTCATATAGCATCGGGCAACGGCTGGACCACCACGTTTGTCCTGGTGAACACCGGCACGAGCGGGGCGAATGTCCATCTCAATTTTTTTGCGGACAACGGGAGCCCCTTGACACTTCCAATATCGTACCCGCAACAAGGACCTGCGGTATCTCAGGCTACTTCCGTCAACACTGGAATGGCGGTTGGATCGACGCTACTGATTCAGACTACTGGCATAGATTCGACTCCCCTGATGGTCGGATCCGCACAGCTTACCGTGGAAGGCAGCGTCAATGGATTCGTAATCTTCGGTTATGAGAATGGAAACGAGGCCGTGGTCCCGCTCCAGACCGGCAACGCCGGTGGCTATATCATTGCTTTTGATAACACGGCAGGAACAGGCACCGGCGTAGCGGTGAATAATGTCTCCGCCCAAGCAGCGAATATCGCGGTAATCTTCCGGGACACCAGCGGAGCGCAGATCGGCACGGGCACAATCCCGCTTGCCGCGAACGGCCACAGCGCGATCGTCTTGCAGAACCAGTTTCCGGTGACCGCGAATACTCAGGGCACTGTCGAGTTCGATGCTCCCATTGGCGTACAAATCGGTGCTTTGGGAATACGCACCCCCCTTGCTCACACGTTCACGACGCTGCCCGCTCTAGCCAAGTAAACGCGGGGCCGGTTTCGGAGGTACCAAGACCCGCGCTCAGGCGATCCTGCCGGCGAGCGCGGGTTTCGTGTTCAGGGTGTTCGGGTGCGCGGCGCACTGACCTGAGGGCCTAGATGAAGGTGCCGCGAAAGATCGCCGAAGATCCTGGCGCATTGCTTCCTGGCGGTCCGGACGTAGAGAGACACCGCCGGCCCGGGATCATCCCAGCAATAGATGATTTCGTCGCATCCTTTTAGAGAGCGAATCCAGCGCGAAAAGCCGCGGAGCCCGGGTTCGATCGAACGGTGCGCCGCGAAGTCATACAGCATATAAGAGCAACGGCGGCCCGCCGGATAACTCGTAATTGATTCTACCGGCAAACCCAGAGCATGCCGGTAAGACATCTGGCATAGATTCACGCCACAGCGGCTCGCGAATTCAACAAACCACCAGGGACGCGCATTGATCTCCACAATCTTGAACTGGGCATCGCGCTCGTCATACTTGAACTCCGCATCAAACACTCCGCAATACTTGGTCGCCGACCAGATGCGCTCAAGGCTATCGATTGCTCCCTGCACTTGTTCGAGCGGAATGGTCTCCGAAAACGTGCTGTTGCCGAAGGGCGACGGGTACATGCGATGACGCCGCCGTGCAATGAGTCCGAGCGATTGCCCGTGGCGATCGATAAATCCGTCCACCAGAAAATAGCTACTGGCTGGTCCCGGTATATATTCCTGCAGAAGAATCGGAAAACCATCCTTGCCGTTGCGCTCCATGTCGGCCATGATCGCCAGCGCGTGACGCCGGCTTTCGAGCTGGAACGCCTTGGTTCCCGTCAGATTAGAGAACTTCTGCGAGTCGAGAGGTTTGAGAAACATCTTTTCGAACGACGAATCGGGCAGAGCGGATAGCTCTTCGTAAGACTGCAGCGCGATCGTTTTGGGCCGCGGCACGCCCTCGCGTTCGAGCATCTCGGCGAACCGCCGCTTGTCAGTCATAATCTCGATGGTGGCGGCGCTCGCGATGCTAGCCGGGTAGCGGTCCCGCAGATTGGAAGGCAATTCGGCAATTGCCCTGGTCCAGTGGTCGGAGCAAGGAATCAGGACGGCCGTCTGAAACGGAAGACCCTCCAGATATACAGCGAGTTCGCTTGGGGCTGGCATTCGCTCTTGAAGCTCCGGAGCCGGCCGATACCAGCGCGACTTTGTCGCGAGATCCCCGGCGTCACAAACCGAGTATGTTGGCAGGCCCAGCCGCCCAAGGCTTCGCAGGACGCCCAGTGCAGTGAGCCCAGATCCAAAAATCAATGCGGGAGTGTCCCTGTGGGTCATTGATGACCAAAAGGCAATTCGCGGACCAACTGGACCTCTTATATTTCAGTTGGTTAGATATTCCCCGGGCAGCGCCGCTGGAACTCCAGTGCCCAAGTGGGGGAACCGGTGGGTGCATTCGCAGTGCATCCACCGGCCAAAGCACTTTCTGCATCTGGGTTCGCGGGTTCAGCGCAATGGCAACCAAACGAACCCAACGAGTCCGATTGCTAAGTCTCTGATGCTCCATGACCTGCGGCGTTCGCATGGCTACGGTCTCAGGATTGCACTAGTGCTGGCTGGAGGTTTCTACATGAAATATTTCGGAGCCTGGTTGCTAGGAGTCCCTACCGGACTGATTGTTCTGTGGTTCCTATTTAATCACGTACATTAGCCGCCGAGAAAAAAGAAACGGGAGAATTATGAGAAAACTTAGCTTATCTATTTTTGCCGTGTTCCTAATGCTTTGCTCCTTGAGCGCATGTACCCGGTCCGCGGAGAAGGCGCCAGACGTATCGAGTGCGATTCGTCAGTCACTCGATCAAGCCGGCTTGAAGGATGTCTCTGTCAGTCAGGATCGCGATAAGGGTGTGGTCACACTGGGCGGGCATGTTGCCACTGACGATGCCAAGGGCCAGGCCGAATCCATCGCTAAAACAATGGCAGCGGGTCAAGTAGTCGCGAATCAAGTGGCAGTGATCCCTCCCGGAGCAGAAAGCGATGCCAAGACCATCAATTCCGATCTCGACAAAGGAATCGATAAGAATCTGCATGCAGCGCTAGTCGCTAGCCGCTTCGATTCGCAAGTGAAGTATGACGTCAAGAATCGGGTGGTTGTTTTGAAGGGCGAAGTGGATTCTCAAGCCAAACGTGCCGAGGTCGCCAAAGTAGCCGCGGCGGTTCCGAATGTCGATCAAGTCGTGAATGAAGTTCAAGTCAAGAATCAGAAAGCGACGAGCTACTAGCCGTAAATAGATGAAGGTGAGGGCGACAGGCCCTCACCTAGGGTGATTACACGGCAGGTGCCGGGTATTTTCCCAAATGTCAGGATTCGCTGAACACGCTATTTTTGGAGCGTGGCCGGGCGCTCCATCTTACTGTGGTTATTGGTTCCCGGCCTCCTCGCGGCAGAACCTGCCGCCAATTGGAGCGCGTCCTATCCTCAGTGCAACCACCGTTCCGACCTGCTCAAGCAGGGTCCCCTGAATCTGGGCGTCCGCTTCAACACAACCAACCCTGTCCTGGCCCAGCAATTCCGGCGGGCAATGGATTTTTGGTCCACAGTGTTGGATCTGGAATGGCACGAAGATAGCACCGAAAGCTGTTCCATGGAGCTTTCCGATGGAGAGCGCGATCTATTTGAACCAACTCCAAATAATATGGTCGCCCGCTCTCAATTTCCGGACCGGCGGGATTTCCAGGGCTGGATCGTCTTCAATCCGGCAGTCAAGCTAACGCCCGCGGAATCGTATCGAATATCCGTCCATGAGATTGGCCACATGCTGGGGCTCAAACACAATTCCAATACCCGGTCCCTAATGTATGACCTCGATTTGGAGTGCTCCGAGGAGTTGGACGCGAAGGATCTCGCGTCCTTGAGAGCTCATCACAAGTTGCGGATTTCGGCCCCTACCGAGACAATCAAGTTCACTCAGTACCATTAGCCGCAGTGCCCGGCAGACGGTCAAATTTTCGCAATCGCGCATTTCCTGCTTGATGAAGGTACGCATCGGTACGTGTTTCGTTGGAGATGCGATTTCCGGCGTCCGCGGAAGTTGAATTGCTTCCCTAAAGCCAAGGAGACTTGCGACATGCGCAAAACAATAGGACTTCTAACCATGACGGCATGCCTTTTTGCTGCACCCAGCGAAAAGGATAAGAAAGAGGCCGCCGAGCGTTTAACCGAAGCGTCAACGGTGTTTAGCGAGATTATGCGAGCTGGCGATAAAGGCATTCCTCAGGACCTGGTCGACAAGGCCCAATGCGCTGTGATCGTGCCAGGGTTGAAGAAAGGCGCTTTCATCGTCGGAGGGCAATTCGGCAAAGGTTTTATTACTTGCCGCGGCGCCAATGATCGAGGATGGTCCGCGCCGGCTGCCATTAAGATGGAGGGCGGCAGCGTCGGCTTTCAGATTGGTGGATCCGAAACCGACGTCATCCTGTTGGTCATGAATCAACGCGGTGCCGACCGCCTGATGCAGAGTCAATTCACGCTGGGTGGAGAAGGGGAAGTGGCGGCGGGTCCTGTAGGACGCAACGCATCAGCCCAGACGGACGCAAAGTTTTCCGCCGAAATACTATCCTGGTCGCGCTCACGCGGAGTGTTCGCTGGAATCGCTCTGAAAGGAAGCACCTTACGCTCAGATAAGGGAGAGAATGAGGTCTTATACGGCAAGGAATTGGACACCCGCGAAGTCGTAACCGGAAAGGTTATGCCGACTCGGGAAGGGCGGGAGCTGATTTCTGCACTGTCGACCCAATCACCCGCCGAAAAACACTAAGTTTCATTGATCCATTGGCGCCGGTAGTCGCGCGATAACGAAGACGCGTCTGCCGGCGCTGTCGCTTCGAGGGTCACAACGCTCGAAACATCCCTTGAAAGTTGCGATCTAACCAGCGAAGGAGGTTCGTATGCGGTTCTACACACAATCTTTCCTTTGTGCGGTCGCCATGCTGGCTCTGGGCGGTTTTCTCGTTATGTCCGCGCAAGGTCTGAGCGAACAAGATCAGAAGTTCCTTCAAGACGCCGCGAAAGGCGGGATGATGGAAGTTCATATGGGCCAGCTGGGAATGGAGCGCGGCGCAAGTCCAGCCGTGAAGAGCCTTTCGCAGCACCTGATAAACGACCACAAGGCGGCAAATCAGGAGTTGGCCGACTTGGCGAAAAAAAAGGGAGTGTCTCTTCCGGGGGATGATGCTCAGATGGCCGCCTCCATGCCGTTTGCGACAAAAAGCGGCGATGATTTCGACAAGGCATTTGCCCGCACGGCGGTGGAAGATCACCAAAAGGACATCGCGGAGTTTGAGAAGGAAGCGAACTCAGGGAATGATCCGGATCTGAAGAACTGGGCGAGCAAAACACTTCCGACACTGCGTGCCCATCTTGCCGAAGCCCAAGCGCTAACTAAGTGAGTGCGCATCTCTAGCGACACGGCTGCCACGTCGCACCGCGGGCCCTGGGGCGGACGGGTGCGTCAGTATCGGCCTGGGGTCTGGGGGGACTCCCCATATAGGGATCCGCGCCTTTCGTGCGCTAAGGCCGTGCGGATCATCAGGGCCCCTGGACGGCGGACTGTCCTTTATGGATAGTTCCTGGGATTACCACGAGGGCGAGAGCGAAAAGCGATTGGGCCTGGCTCTAGAAGATGGCGATCGATCTAAGCCTTCGTCATGTCAAAAATGGATGGGCGCACGGAGAAGAAGCGGCCCGCCAGCTGGACCAGTCATTAAAGCGCTTGGCCGTGGATGAATTGACCTGTTTCAATACTACGAAGTAATTCGCTATGACCATGTGAATCGCATTTTCGCAGAAGGCGGCGCACTGGAAGCGTTTCTCGCCACGCGCAAGGCCGGCAAGATACGTGTCATCGGCTTCACCGGGCACAAAAGATCCACAAGTTCACCTGTATATGCTCGAAACAGCGCGGCGTCATCGCTTTCATTTCGATATAGTTCAGCCGCCGCTCAACCTGCTCGACGCGAATTACAAGAGTTTTGAAAAGCAGGTTCTCCCCGATTTGGTTTCCACGGGAATGGGTCTTGGGAATGAAGAGTATGGGAAGCGGAGTCATTCTCAAGAGTGGGGCGGTATCTGCCATCGAGTGTCTTCCCGGTCCTTACTAGAACCAATTAGCGGCCCTGAGAGCCAAATCGGCAGGGGTGCGGCGGACGGCGCATATGAGTTATTCAAGACAACTTCGATTTTTGACTCGACCGCGCAACACCCGGAATGGCTGGGCCGGGAATCGTCGCGCACGCAGCGGTTGGCAGGCGATTGAATGCCCGCCAGATCTACCGCGCGGACTGCTTAAACGCCTTCTTTCGAAGTGACGCCCCTTTTTTCGTGATGCCGGGCTTTTTCGAGGCGACGGGCTTCTTGGTGCCGACGGAAGCTTTTTTCCGCTTCCTGGACGCCCCCGTTGGCGCTGCTACGCCGGTCTTGACCGCGAGCTTTCCCAGTGCGGTCCCAATGGCTTCGGCGGCCGTTTTCAGGAATGGTATAGCTTGAGGGGAGATCTTTTTCTTGGCTGGCATAGCTTCCTTCCGTCGGGCCGCTGTTCGGGGACGACCCCCCTGCGTGCCACCCTAATGGTAGTAAATATTGGAGAACGGATTTGACAGGGGGGTAGGGGGGTACCCTGGTTAGGACTTGGCCGAAGACTTCTTCGGAATCCGAGCGCCCGCTTGGCGGGCCTCGCTTAACGCGACAGCGACTGCCTGTTTGCGGTTGGTAACCTTGCGGCCGCTACTTGACTTTAGCGTGCCTTCCTTGAATTCGTGCATTACTTTTTCGACCTTACCTTTTCCCTTACTTGCAGTTTTGGCCATTATTCTTCCTCATAAAATAGATTCCGTGGAGTCCATTCTGTTTCGAGTTCGAAACGCGGAGCGCCGGCAGCGAATCCCCTGATTGTGGCCTCTACGGCTGCATTTCCCGGTGCACAGCGATTCCTTCCGAATCGCCGAACGCTGCCCCAGCTCCGAGTTGCCGCGCAATCCTGCCGGGGTTGCGATCTCCACTTGAATGCGACGCAGACCGTTTTCGGAGAAGGGCCCAAGACGGCGCGGGTTGTCCTGGTCGGGGAACAACCGGGCAATGAAGAGGACCTCCAGGGACATCCCTTTGTAGGTCCGGCCGGCGGCCTTCTTGACCGGGCGCTGGCGGATGCCGCGATTGAGCGGTCCGACGCGTATGTTACCAACGTGGTCAAGCACTTCAGATTCGAGGAACGAGGCAAACGCAGGCTTCACAAGAAGCCCACGATGGCGGAAATTCGTGCATGCCAACCTTGGTTTGAAGCTGAAATGGAACTTGTGAAACCGAAGGTGATCGTTTGCCTTGGCGCTACTGCCGCGCAGGCCTTGCTGGGTAGCAAGTTCCGACTGATGCAGGAACGAGGTGTGCCAGTCAAGGATCGAAGAGCGGAATTTGTGGTCGCAACGATTCATCCCTCTGCGATTTTGCGGACGCCGGACGGGGTCGACCGGCAGGCGGCGTACTCGCGATTCGTAGAGGATCTAAGAGTCGCCCAAGGGCTCCTATGAAGGCGAAAGTTTTGCAGAGAAACGAAGTCCCTCCGGGATAGCTCCTTCAAGTATGGCTGCAGTGGTCTGGAAAGGCTTCGTCAGTTTCGGATTAGTTACGTTCCCGGTGCGCCTGTTCGCGGCGGCGCGAGCCGAACATGTGCAGTTTCACATGCTGCACCGCAAAGATCTCTCCCGCGTGAAGGAAGTCTGGTATTGCGCCGAGGAAAACAAACCAATCGATCGGGCCGATATCGTAAAAGGATACGCAACTTCCAAGGACAAGTATGTAGTCGTGGATGATGAGGAGTTGAAAAAGATTGCGCCGTCTACTGCCACCACGATGGACATCGTGCAGTTTGTGCGCAACGATGCCGTGGACCCAATTTATTTCGAGAGTTCCTACTATGTGGGGCCGGAAGAAAACGCCGCCAAGCCCTATCAGCTCTTCCTTCAGGCACTTACACTAACGAAATATCATGCCATCGCGAAGCTAGCGATGCATGGCCGCGAGCATATCGTCCTCCTTCGCCCTGCGGAGGGAGCCATGGTTTTGCACACCCTCTTTTACCCGAACGAACTGCACGAAGCCAACCGTGCGGCTCCGAAGTCTAAGTCGAAACTGGCGCCTAAGGAAGTCGAACTCGCAAAGAGCCTGGTCCAACATCTCGCCGGCCCGTTTAAGCCTTCGGAATTCCACGACTCTTATCGTGAGAATATAGAGCGACTAATCGAACAAAAACAAAAGGGTAAACCTGCTTCTCCCACGGCCCAGCCCAAGAGGGCCCCTGTGATCGATCTCATGGAAGCGCTGAAGCGGAGTCTAGCGGGCACTCCAGACACCGGCAGAAAGGCTCGCATTAGTGTAGGAAAAAGGTCAAAGAAGGCCCGGGCGGCGTGAACGAACAGCGTCGCTTGCAATCGCATGCTACTGGGCAATTGACACTTGCAAGTGAATTGCTGTCCGGCGGCAGCTTGCCAGGTTAACCAATCGATGGCTCAATGCGCGTATTGTAAGGCCGAAACCGAGTTGTATGAGAATGGCACGCCCCTCTGCGTCGGGTGCGCCAGGCCGAGAGTTGTCAATCCGCGGGCCTGGTCCACTGAGTCTCAAATACGGTCTTACCTTCTGCAGGAGGTCCGGCTGGCAACCGATCGCGTGAATGCGGCCGCCGACATTCTTAGCGTCATCATTAGTGACATCCCCGGTGATATGCCCCATCCGGATGGCACACTTCGTATTACTCAGGCTTCGCTCGAATTATCCACGGCTCGCGCGGAAATGATGAGCGCCCATCGCAGGCTCAATGATTTTCTCCGCCACGGCGTCATCCCCGAAAACCCCAAAGCCAGCTGACCGCGGCGGTGCTCATGTGTCGGTGGCGCGCTCCCGCCTTAACGTTAGTTCCCGAGCAAAAGTGTGACACAACCGGCCTCCGTGCTTCGTCTACAGCATGACGGATGAGATGCTCCGTAAATCTCATAAGGAGTAAATAGCAAAATGAGCCAACAAAAGCACGGGACGACGCCCGAGTCCGAACAGAAGGACCGCGGCAAGGGTCAGCACGGGCATGACAACACCGCGCCCATGGATCGCGGCAAGACCGGCCAGAGTGAACATGGCAAGACCGGCCAGCACGATCAAGGCAAAGGCGGCAGTGGTGACAAGTCCGAGTCCGGCCGCCGAAGCTGAAAACCGAAGCTAAAAGAGCGGGGTGTGCTCCCGGGTCGCGGACATGGCGGCCCGGGACGCCCTGGCGAGAGCAACCTACTCGCCGGGAAGAGTGAAGAAGAATTTGGAGCCCTTGCCGGCTTCCGACTCGACCCACATACGGCCCCCATAGCGCTCGACGATCTTGTGACAAATGGCCAGACCGATTCCGCTCCCCGCATATTTCCCGCTTCCGTGCAGACGTTTGAAGAGACCAAATACCTGCTCGTGGTATTGGGCATCGATCCCGATCCCATTGTCCGCGATGCCAATCTTCCACATGCCGCGATCCCTTTGCGCGGAGATATGAATTCGGGGGGACTCCTCGCTGCGGTACTTGAGACTGTTACTGATAAGATTCTGCAGAAGTTGCTGGATGTGAACCTCCTTGACGCGAAGCAACGGCAAAGGGTCCCTGGTGACGATCGCGCCGCTGTCCACAAGCGCGGCATCGAACATTGCCAGGACCTTGGCTAGACAGACATTGGCATCGACAGCGGAATCGACACTCTGCGGGCCCTCGGCTGTCTGAGTATAAGCCAGGAGATCGTCCAGAAGAGTTTCCACTCGCTGTGCGGCCTCTATCGTGTGCTGAATGAACGCGTCCGCTTGCTCGTCAAGGCTGCCCTTGTACTTCTTTTCGAACAACTGACTGTAGATCGTAACGATCCGAATCGGTTCGCGCAGGTCATGACTGACGGCATAAGCG